>CAYZID010000108.1:0-17981 GCA_964478315.1 uncultured Myxococcales bacterium
CGCCCACACGCGGGATCCAAAGCCGAATCCCAGAGTAGGTGGCGGATCTGGGGCGGGGGCGTAGCCTGGAAAACCGTGAGCCTCTGTGCTACCCCGTTGGATGGAGCCTCGGCCCCGGGAGGGTCGGGCGCGCGGCGCCTGGTGGCTGGCCGCGCCTCATGCAGGGAGTGAAGCTCGCGGCCCCCGGCGGCGCGAGCGACCGGTCAAGACCACGACCTCCGGTCTGGGCTTACGGGGAGGGGCAGCGGATGTCGAGAGCGAAGGGATGGGTGGTCGCGTGTCTCCTGGCGGCGAGCGTCGTCGTGAGCCCCGGGGTGGGACGTGCCGGCTCCGAGGGGGATGATCCCGGGAGCTACGCGAGCCTCGCGGTGCAGAACCGGCTCTACTCCATGCGGCACGAGCTGACCCTGGCGGTGGGGCTGCTGCCCATGGACGCCTTCACCAAGGGGCTCACCGTCAGCGGCGGCTACACGCTCCACTTCGACACGTCGTTCGCCTGGGAGATCGCGCAGTTCTTCTATTCGTTCCCGGTGGACACGGGCCTCAAGGGAGATCTGGACGCCTTCGACCTCCGGCCCACGCCGTTCGAGGTCCTGGAGATGTACCTCACGAGCAACTTCGTCTGGACGCCGGTCTACTGGAAGGGGGCCTTCCTCAACGACTCGCTCGTGCACGGAGAGATCCTGCTCACGGCAGGCGGAGGCTATGGCTGGTTCACCCGATCGAGCCGCCCGACGGTGAACTACGGCGTGGGGTTCCGGCTGTTCCTGACGCGCGCGCTCAGCGCCCGCCTGGACGTGCGCCACATGATGTTCTTCACGTACGACGCCAGCAACGGGCTGGGGCTCCACAACGAGCTGTGGCTGGGGCTCGGCGCGTCGTTGGGGTTCTGACCGTGGGCGGCCACAGCACACGCATCGCGCGCGGCCGCTGGGCCGTGGCCCTCGCGGCGATGGCCCTCGCGGGCTGGAGCCTCGTGGGGAGCGCCTGCGCCACGGTGAACATCAGCAAGGACCGCGAGTTGGCCTTCCACCAGGCCGTGGAGGCGCACAGCGACCACGACTGGGCCGTGTCGGCGCGGGCGGCCTTCGTGTACGCCGACGGAGCCTCCAAGGACGACACCCGCTACGACCGCGCCTTGCGCCTGCTGGCGTCCGACGCGGAGCACCTGGGCCTCACCTACGCGGCGAGCCTCTGGTACCTGGACATCGCGGAGGGCAAGCGCGACGTCGAGCTGCTCCCGGACGCCATCCGCGGGCTGGAGCGCATCGTCATGGGGGGCCCCCACGACGAGGAGACGCTGGTGCGCGGGTTCTTGGCGTCCGCCGAGTTCCCCTTGCTCCCGCCGGACGTCCAGCCCTTCATCGACTACATCCAGGGGCTCGACAGCGCCCGGCACGCCCTGAACGCTTGGGCGGACAAGCGGTTCCGGCGCGTCCGGGGCCGGGGCGCCTTCGCCGGGCGCGTGCGCTACGTCCGCGCCGTGCGGCTGCTCGCCCAAGGCCACCCGGACCAGGCGCGTGCGCTCTTGGAGGAGCTCGCCAAGGATGACGGGAAGCTCCCCCGCGATCTCAGCGCCGAGGTCCACCGGAGCCTCGCGCGCATGGACTTCGACGCCCACCGCTATGACGACGCCCTCGCCGCCTACGAGCGGGTGCGCGATCTGGCGCCCGAGGATCCCTCCCTGCTGTTGGAGATGGCCTGGACCCACTACTACCGGGGCGACTCCCGGCGCGCCCTGGGGCTCCTCCTGGCCCTGGACGCTCCGGTCTACCGCGACCTCATCGCGCCCGAGCGGTTCCTCTTGGAGGCCATGTGCCTGCGCCGCCTGTGCCAGTTCAACCCCGCGCGCAAGGCGGCCGTGCGCCTCCGGCACCGCTACGGCGCGGCGCTGGACGAGATCCACGCCGGCGTGCCCCTCATGGAGTCCAAGCCCCTGCGCGCCGCCGCCCGTCGACGCCCCGACGTCCGCGGGGTGGCCGCGTTCGTCGCCCGGCTGAGGTGGGAGCGCGAGCGGGTGGAGGACCTCGAGGGCGACCTCGGTGACAAGCTCACGGCGGCGCTCAAGACGCTCTACGATCGCGGGCTGAGAGAAGCGAAGCGCCGCGAGGAGCGCGAGCTCACGCGCGAGGTCAAGACGGTGGCCGAGGACCTCTTGGAGGCCGAGGAGGGCGTGCGGCTCATCCTGCATGAGCTCAGCGTAGCCATGCTGCGCGGCCGCCGTCGGCCGGGCGGGCGCGAGGCGCCACCGGTAGAGCTGAGCACGGGAGGCGATGAGGTGTTCTATCGCTTCGACGGAGAGTTCTGGACCGACGAGCTGGACGACCTCGTCGTGGTGCTGGAGGACCGATGCGTGGATTGAGGCCCACGAGGGCGGGCCGCCGCGCGCTCGGCGGGGCGCTGGTGGCGGCCGGCGTGCTGGCCGCGCTCTCGGGCGCGGGCGGGTGCGCCACCGCGAAGGTCGAGGTCCAGGATCCGCCCTACGTGGAGAAGCTGCGCGTGCGGATCAGCAAGGTCCGCCACGCCATCGACGAGACCCGCCAGGCCATCGCCCTGTCGCGCGGGGCTCCCTACCTGGCCGAGCTCTACCTCCGTCTGGGGGAGCTGCTCAGCGAGGAGGCGCGCTACCACTACCAGGTCGCCTACGAGCGCGAGCAGCGGGCCAGCCACGTGCTCCACGCCCCTCAGGTGCGCTTCCTGAAGGAGCAGGCGATCATCGTCTTCCGCCGCATCATCCAGCGCTACCCGGGCTCCGGGCTGGTCGCGCGGGCGCTGTTCAACATCGGCCACGAGCAGCGCGAGCTCGGCGAATACGACGAGATGCTCAAGACCTTGGGCAAGCTGGTCGACGACTATCCCAAGAGCCCGCTGACGCCCGAGGCGCTCCTGGTGCTGGGCGACTACTGGTTCGACAAGGGGGAGCTCGACCAGGCGGAGTCCTTCTACGCCCGTATCGTCAAGGGCCCGGAGTCCCGCGTGGAGGGGCTCGCCCACTACAAGCTGGCGTGGGTGGCCCTCAACCGCACGGACTGCAAGCGCGCGCTGCGCTCCTTCGACCGGGCCATCGACACCTCGCGGAAGTGGGCGGAGCGCACCACCGCCTGGGCGCCCGACGACGAGGGGACCGGCGCGGCGACCCTCGGGACGAGCGCGGGTCCGGGCCGCGCAGACGACGCCCCCGCCTCGGCGCAGTCGGACATCGACGTGCGGCGCGAGGCGCTGGTGGACGCCATGTACTGCTTCGCCCGCGAGCGGAAGGCCTCAGCCGCCCTGCCCTACCTCAAGAAGAAGGCCTACAACCGCGCCACCTACCTGGCGGCGCTGGGGCGCCTGGCGGCCCGCTACGACGTCCTCGGTGAGGCGCGCGGCGCCATCGACGTCACGCGCGAGCTGCTCACGCTCGCGCCCACGGATCCCGACCGCCTGGACGACGCCCGGATGCTCTACACCGGGCTCAAGAAAGAGGGCGAGTTCCGCCAGCTCGGGCGCGACGTCCGGCTCATCACCGACGCCATGCGCCGCCAGGTGGCCCGGGTCGAGACGACCGACGAGATGCGGACGCTCATCGTCAAGGAGTTCGAGCAATACACCCGCGACCTCACGACGCGCGCCCAGGCCGCCATGCAGGCGGGCAAGGTGAAGCCCGAGGTGGCGCGCGAGATCGCGCGCGGATACGAGGAGTACCTCGCCGCCTTCCCCGGCTCCAGCGCGACGGTCGACATGGTGCAGAACCTCGCGGACGTGCTGGCCACGCTGGGCGACCACGCGGACGCGGGGCTGCGCTACGCCCAGGCGGCCGACCTCCTCGACGACGACAAGGCGCGCGGCGACGCGCTGTACGACGCCGTGGTGGAGTTCCAGAAGTCCATGGACCGCCTCATCGAGCGCAAGCAGGTGGAGCGGGTGGTCGTCCGCGCGGCGCTGCGGCGCGCGGGCGCGCGTCTCCTCAAGCGCAAGCTCCCCGACGCCAAGCAGCGCACGGTGAAGCTCGCCATCGCGCAGACGTACTACGACGAGGGGCGCTACCGCGAGGCCATCGACCGCTTCTTGGCGCTCGCCTATGAGTACCCGCGGACCCAAGAGGCCAAGGTCGCGGTCCACCTGGTGCTCGACTCGTACAACACCCTCAACGACTACGAGGCCATGATCGACGTGGGCCACCGGCTCATGGGGAGTGACAGTCCCCTGGACGCGGCCGGCCAGGCCGAGGTGAAGCCCATCGTCCTGGCGGCCGAGAAGCGCAAGCTCGACGAGCTGTCGCTCGCGGCCGCGGGCGAGGAGGGCGGCGACCTCAAGCCGCTGGAGGAGTTCGCCAAGCGCTATCAGGGCACCGAGCTGGGCGAGCGCGCCATGCTCAACGCCTTCGTGGCGGCGCGCGCCATCGGCGACAGCGACAAGCTCTATCGCTTGGGCGAGAAGATGACGGCCCTCTACCCCAAGAGCGACCAGCTCCCCGGCGTCATCGCCACGCTCGCCAAGAACGCCCTGGCCACCTTCGACTACGATCGCGCCATCGGCCTATACAAGCAGGCGGCGCAGGTGAACCCCGATCAAAAGGGGCAGCTCCTGGCGGCGGCCGGGGAGATCTTGGAGCAGCTCGGCGACACGGCTGGGGCGCTCAGGCTCTACCAGCAAGCCGTGGCGGGCTCGGAGGGCGGCGCCAAGGCGGACGCCGCGACCCACCTGGCGGCGCTGCTGGAGCGCCTGGGCGATGACCGCAAGACCGTCTCCATGCTCTCGCCGCTGGCCTCGCTCAACAACGGCGAAGTGCTCGCGCGGATAGGCCTGGCGCAGGTCCGCCTGGGCCAGTCCGACGCCGCCGAGATGTCCCTCCAGCGGGTCATCGGCGGAGAGGTCGACGCCTCCCCCGAGGCCGTGGCCCGCGCCCAGTACGGGATGGCCGAGTCCCTCATGCACGTCCTGGAGACCTACGAGCCGGGCAACGACCTGGACTCCGTCCAGGAGTTCGCCGCCCTCATCGAGGTCACCGAGCAGGGCTACCTGAACGCCGCGCGCCAGGGGAGCCCGCTGTTCACGCCGGCGGCCCTGTCTCGCCTGGCCTACATGGCCAAGCTGTCCGCCGACCGCCTGGCCGCCCTGCCCGTCCCGCCCGAGCTGGCTCCCGACGAAGCCGAGAGCTTCAAGGCCGGCCTCGCCGAGCGCGTGAAGCAGCTCCGGGAGACGTCCACGGGCGCCCTCAAGGCGTGCGCGGATCAGGCATGGACCGCCAAGGCCTGGTCCGCCCCGGTGTTGGGGTGCCTCGCGGGCCGCATCCCGGCCAAGGATCCGGTGGTCTTCGAGCGCCTGCGCCCCCGGCGGCGCGGCGCGCCGCCCCAGGGGGTGGCGGAGCTCCAGGCCAAGCTCGCCAAGAACCCCGACGACCTGGAGACCCTCCGGGCGCTGGGAACGCGCTACCTGGACGCGGGGGACCCCCACATGGCGCGCATGGTGTTCGCGCGCGTCGTCCAGTCCGGGGGCGGGCCCGAGGACCAGAACCTCCTGGGCATCGCGAGCTTCCAGGCGGGTGACATCTCGGGCGCCCTGGACGCCTTCTCCCAGGCCGCGGACGGCGGGCTGGAGGCGGGCCGGCGGAACCTCGCCGCTGCGCTGCGCAAGAAGGGCCTGGGCGAGGCGGCCAAGGCCGTCATGGACAAGCTCCCAGAGGGCAAGGGCGAGGGGCGGGCGCTATGATCGGCACGGACGCGATGACGCGTGGAAGCATGAGGCGCAGCCCCCTCCCGACGCGGGCGCGCGTGGCCGTCGTGGTCCTGGGTGGGCTCGCCGCCGTGCTCGGGGCCTGCGGACAGCACGTGGAGCTCTTGTCCATGCACGACCAGCGGCTGGCGCCGGAGTCCCGGCGCTGGCTCGTGGACGCCGAAGACGGCGTCGCGGTGGCGCGCTCCACGCTCGACCAGATGTCCGAGCGCCTCTACGACGAGCGGCGTAGGGGGCGGGAGCTCAAGCGCCAGGCGGCGCGGATCGGTGACGCGGGGGGGGCCGCCGCCGCGAGCGCCCTCGACGAGGTCGCCAAGCGCCGGGAGCGGCTGGCCGAGCTCGCCGTGGAGCAGGCCGAAGCGAGCCTCGCCCTGGCCCTCGCCAAGCAACGAGAGATCAACGCCAAGACGGCCATGAAGCACGATCTGGCGGTGTACGACCTCAAGCCCCTGGCTCAGGAGACCGAGCGAGCGCGCGCCAAGATGCGCGTGGTGGCCCGGAGCGCCCACGAGGCGCGGCTCGCGCTGGAGGAGGCCCAGGGCAAGTGGTGGAAGGTCTATGGGGCGTGGATCTCCACGGGCGGCCGGCGGGACCTGTTCTGGTTGGCCCAGGAGCGTCCGCGTCGACGCGGACGCAAGGGGGCCAACAAGCCCACGGCGAAACGCAAGCGCGTCAAGAGCCTCAAGAACCTCAAGGCCAAGCGCAAGCCCAAGACCTCCCAACCCAAGGCGGGCAAGAAGACCAAGTAGGTCTACGTTGCGCGCGAATGGCTGCTCCAGAGGAGAGAAGGGAGCGGGCGCGGGATCGACCGCGTGTCCACCATGGCGCCCCGCTCCGTGGGCTCACCCTCTGGCCGGGCTCACCTACTCACACAGGCTCGCGTCCTTCGTACCCGCGGGCACCTCGACGGGGGAGCTGCACTCGAAGACCTCTTTCTTCGTGCCCTTGGCGACGGTGCGGGCGCAGGCCGGGATGACCAGCGTGGGGTAGTCGACGGCGTTGGACTGGATGACGATGGCGACGTTGTCGGGGTCCGGGGTGCCGTCGTCGTCGAGATCCTCGTTCACCGACGTCGTGTCGTACGTGATGCGGAGCGCGCCGAGTTCGTTGTATGGGATCTCCGCGGGGATGGGCCCCTCCAGGCTGAAGGCCGTGTCGCCCTCCACGCCGTTGTGCTCATCCCCCACGACGCACACCTTGTCGATCTTGAGGGGAGCGGAGCACTTGTTCTGGAGCAGGAGGACCCACTCGTAGGGCGTGGCGACGCTGGACTCCGGGTGCTCCTCCTCGTTGTTCCCCCGCAGATAGAGATCCCCGAACCGGATGGGGCTCTGGTGGGGGAGGATCTGGGGACCGGCGCAGACACCGCTCCCGCTGGAATCACACGCCCCGAGAGAGCTCGCGCTAGCGATGAGCAGCAGCGCGAGCCCCGTGGCAGACACGCTCAGGGCGAGGCGTCGAATGGGGGCAACCGGGCGTGAAGCGGCTCCGTATGGCTTGCGCATGATGCGTTCCTCCTCCCTCGGCCCGCCTCTGCGCGCGTCGACCGACGCGCCGGACGGACGCTGAACGGACACGAGTAGGATCGAACCTTAGCACACCCGCTCCCCAGACTCCCACCGACCGCGGTGGTCCGCCTGGGAGCCGGGGGAGCGCGCTCAAGACGAGCTGCGGAAGATGAAGGGGTACACGATGGTCACCGAGCCGCCCTTGGGCTTGGGGAACTTCATGCGCCGGATGACCTTGAGGATGCAGTTGGAGACCTTGGAGGACCCCATCGTGGAGGTTCGCTGGCGTGCCCCCGAGACGCGCCCGGTGGGGGTGATGGACCAAGCGAAGGTGATCTTGCCGGACAGGCCCGGCTTGCTCATGAGCTCCTTCTCATAGCAACGCTGGATCGCGCGGGTGTGGCGCCCGATGACCTTGAGCACCTCGCTGCGGCTCAGCGTGCCCGTCACGCGCGCGGCGGCACGAAGGCCCCGCACGCGGCCACGCACCTTCCCACCGCCCGGCTTGGCGCGGGCCGCGAGCTTCTTGACGCTCCCGCCCACGGCGTCGGCGCCCTTGGTCACGGGCCCCTGCTCGCCCCCACCCCCCACGGCGAGGTTCACACCGCCCCCGGGGAGGTGCGTCTCGG
The DNA here is from genome assembly GCA_964478315.1 of uncultured Myxococcales bacterium. Lineage (GTDB taxonomy): Bacteria > Myxococcota_A > UBA9042 > PHBI01 > JAAZYN01 > CAYZID01. Next base: position 7,853 of record CAYZID010000108.1, read on the forward strand.
AGCCCGCGATGCGGAAGGCGCTGGAGGCCCCCTTGGCGGCGACCGAGCGGACGTTACTCACGGCCTGCTTGAAGGTCGTCGCAGAGCCCGCGTGCGGGGTCTTGAAGATGGCCTTCACGCGCTCCTTGCGCGACTTCCCCGCGTAGCGGTTCTTCATGGCCTTGGACAGGCGCTTGCGGACCGCGTTGGGCACCTTCGCCGGAGCGTCCGAGGGGTCGGGCGGCTTCTCCGTGATCTTGGGGACCTTCTTGCGCTTGGCCACGCGCTTGGGGCTCTTCTTGCGCACGATCCGGCGCTTGGGCTTGGGCTTCTTCTTCTTGTGGGGCTTGAGGCTCTTGACCTTCCGCACGCGCGCCTGGGCGAACTTCTCCGCAGGCGCGGGCTTCTCCACCGGGATGATGACGCCGGACTCCTGGAGGACGCCCACGCTCACCGCCAACACGACGTGCATGACCAGCGAGAGCGCCAAGGCCACGGCGAGCACCCGCACCGGGATGGCGAGGTCCCACCCGCGCGGCTCCGCCGGAGGCCGCAGGACCCGGATGAGGAAACGGTCCTCCCCAGCGGCGAGGCGCGCGAGATCCCCGTCGCCCAGGAGCAGGGTCGAGCCGCCCGCGACGGCCTCACGGGACCCGTCCGCGCGCGTGACCTCACCCGCGTACTCGGGCGGGACGCGCACCTCACAGCGCTCGGCGCGGCGGCCCCGTATCCGGACGACCAGCTTCCCATCCACCGCCGTGAAGGGGCGGCCGCCAGCGCGGACGGAGGCGTCTCCCACCAAGGTCTCGCCGTGCTCACGGAGGACGCTCGCCGTGAGGGGCCCCAGCTTGGCATCCTTGGGGGGCGGCGGCGGGGGCGCGAGGCTCTCCTCGAGCCGGAAGTCGGGCGCCCAAGGGCCCTCGGGCGTCGGGTCCTCAGCGAAGATGTCGGGCTGGAAGCCGTCCGGTGGGGGTCCGGTGGGCGCCCCTTTGGAGGGCCGGGACGGCGCCCCCTCCCCCTGGGGCGGAGACACGCCGAGCGGGGCCTCCTGCTCGTCACGTGGGGCGCGTTCTGGGGCATCGGGGCGCAGAGGCTGCCCGTTCCATGCGGGCGCGGGCCCCTCCGCCCCCACTGGGCCCTGCGCGTGGCCCGGGCCAGCCGTTCGGCTGGGGGGCGGGGCGTCCAACGTCTCCTCGAACGGCGCCCCGCCCGAGCTCGGCCGGGGTTCAGGCGCCGCAGGTCGCGCAGCCTCGGGCTGGGGCACGGGGCCCGGGAGGATGGGGCCCGCGGCCCCTGCTGGCGCCGTGCGACCGCCCGCCATCCCCGCTGGATCCGCGTGCTCCTCCACCCCGGGTAGGTCGAGCCCCGCCGCGGCCGCCGCGTCCTCCATGGTCGCGTCGTCCACCGGGGCTTCGGCCCCCCGCCCGGGCTCCGGCACGACCAGCCCCGTCGTGCTGGGGCTCGCACCGGGCGCAGCGAGGGCGTCCTCCGGGATCTCGGTGGGGGTGAGCAGCGTGGCGCCCACGTCGAGGGCGCCGGGCTCCTCGCTCGGCCCGGCGCCCCAGGATGGAACTGCGGGGCTCTCCGGGGCGCTCGGCGCCGCGGTCGCTGGCGGAGGGGCCGCGGTGGCCCCCCCCCGGCGAGGCGGCGCCGGCTCGTCCACGGTCCGGTCGGCCCAGGTGGGGGGCGGTGAGGCGACCCCTTGGCGGGGCCTCGTGGGGGTCCGTGTGCTCGGCGGCCGCTGCGTCGCGCCCCGGAGCAGGGTCCCCGACGCGGGGCCGCTCTCCGTAGGCGCGCCCTCGCCAGACACGAGGGCACGCCAGCGCGCCCGTCGGTCGGGGAAGATATCCGCCAGGAAGCGCCCCACGTGGGCGGCCTCCGCCCGGTGTGGCAAGGCCCCCATGGCCCGCTCCAGGGCGTCCCCCAGCTCCGCCGCGGTGGAGAAGCGCGCGGCGGGGTTGCGCTGGAGGGCCCGCCCGACGGCGGCGTCTACCTCGGCCGGCACGTCCGCCCGGAGGCGGCTGGGCGGGGGCGCCACGGCCGCCATGACCGCCTGCTTCACCGCGAACTCGTCCGCCTGGTCGAAGAGGCGTCGGCCCGCCAAGAGCTCCCAGAGGATGACCCCCAGCGCGAAGATGTCGCTCCGAGCATCCAGGGGCGTGTGGAGACACTGCTCGGGTGAGAGGTAGGCGTACTTCAGGGGGTGAACGCGGCTCTTGAGGGCCACGAGCTGGGGCAGCAGGAGCACGCTCGCCGTGCCGAAGTCCGTGAGCTTCACTCGGCCGTCGTAGCCCAACAGCAAGTTGGAGGGCCGCAGGCCCTTGTGGAGGATGTGGAGCGGCTGCCCGAGCCCGTCGGTGGCCGCGTGCGCGGCGTGCAGCGCGCGGGCGGCGTCGGCGGCGAGCCGCAGCGCCACGCCCACGGGCATGCGCTGGCGCTCGGCGCGGAGCTGCGTGACCACGTCCCGGAGGCTCTCGCCAGGGACGAGCTCCATGACGGTGAAGTACTCCCCGCCTTCGGCGGCCAGATCGCGGATCTGGACGATATTCGGGTGGCGGAGCTGCGCGGCGCGCTTGGCCTCGGCCAGGAAGTGCTCCAAGAACCCCGGGTCGGCGGCCAGCTCGCTCCACAGCAGCTTCACGGCGAGCTTCGTCGCCAAGATGCCGGCGTCCGCCTCGCGGGCGACCCAGACCTCGCTCGTGGCGCTGGTCGCCAGGCGCGTCTCCAGCTCGTAACGGCCCAGCCGTCGCGACATGGTCACTTGCCTCCGCGCGTGCGCTTGGCGCGCTTGGCGTCACCGCCGCCTCCCGCCGCCGCGGACTGCCGCCACACCTCCACGCCCAGCACGGGGACGACGATCTCGCGGACGTAGCTCTGCCGCAGCTTCACCAGGGCCGGCAAGCGGCGGGGGGAGCGCTCGAAGAGGTACACCGCGCCCGCCTTGGGCCGCTCGCCCTGGACGAGCCGCGCGTCGAACTCCATGCGGTTCGAACGCCGCACGCCAAGCCCCTGGCCCTGGGCGCCACCGGGCTGCCCCGGTGCGGACGCCCCGGCGCCCTGCCCCGCGTCAGCCGGAGCCCCGCCGGTGCCCTGACCGGCGTGGGCATCCTTGGCGCCGCGGTCGGTGAGCGGGGCCCGCTTCTTGGGCTTCCGACGGCGACGGCGACGCTCGGGGGTGGTCGAGACGAGGCCCGCCGCCGCGCGGGCGAGGGTCCCGACGGGCGGGGCGGCGGCCTGAGCGGGAGCGAAGGTCGCCAGGGGCAGAGCGAACCCGAAGGCCACGGCGAGGACGGTTGTGCGAGCGCTCATGGGGTCACTTCCTGAAGACAGCGAGGCGGTACTTGAAGAAGCCGGCCTTGGCGGCGGACCGCAGGACCAGGTACAGCGTCTTGTAGTCGAGATCCTTGTCCGCCTGGATGGTGATGACGATCTCGTCGGCGCCGAAGTCCCCCGTCTCCTCGTCCGGGCCTCCGCCCCCATCGTCCACGTCGCCCTCATCCGACGCACTCCCGTCCCCGGCGAGCTTGATGGCGCCCGCCTTGACGAGGTCGTCGAAGTACTTGCCCAGGTGGGTGACCAGCTTGGGGATCTCCCCCGCGAGGTAGTACTCCTCGGGGAGCTTGCCATCTTGGAGCGCCACCACGGGCTCCTGCTCCACCGTGATCCCGGTCTTGCCGATGGACATGTTGATGGACGGCTTGAACTGAGAGCGCGCCGTGGACTCCGGCAGCTTCACGTGCTCGTCGAGCTTGAAGTCGTAGTCCTCCGCCGAGAAGCTCACGATGAGGAAGATCAAGATGATCGTGAACATGTCCAGCAGCGGCGTGAGCATGAGCCCGGGCGGCTTGGCTTTCTTGATGAACGGTCGCATGCGGGGGGCTCGTCCTGGCTGTGTGAGAGCGCGCGGAGGGGTGGGAGGGAGGTCTCGGACCGAGGCTACGGAGGGAAGCTCCCGTCCAGGTCCATGACGGGCTCACCGTCCCCGGGCTCCTCGTCGCCTGGCTCGGCGTCCGGCGGCGGCGGGGGGACGAACTGGGAGAAGACGGTCACCGGGAACAGGGGCTCGAAGACGTCGACCTTGCCCTTGACCGGACGCTCGCGCATGGCGTCCAGCAAGGCCACGAGGTGGGCGTACTGCACGTCATCCTGGGGCATGAGGAGGATCGTGTTGGACTTGGGGTAGCTCGCCTTGATCTCCGCGAGCTTGGTCTGGAGCAGCTCCGTGTCGTACCCATCCCCTTTGCGGGGGACTTCGAAGCCCAAGGCGGCGACCTCCTCGGGGCCCAGACTCGTGGAGGCGGCGGTGACCGTGAGGCCGTCGGTGCGCACGACGGCGTTCAGCGTCACCGTGACCGGAGTCTTGGGCACGTCCGTCTGGTTCGGCGTGTTCTGGGGCGTCGAGGTGGGGATGACTCCCACCTGGTAGAAAGCCGCGGCGGCCAACAGGAAGGGGATGAGGACGATGAAGAGGTTCATGATGGGGATCATGTTCAGCTCTTCGACTTCGTCCGCGGCGCGTCGGTAGTTCTGGAACAACCCTGCCTCGCTTTGGGGGGGAGAGACTCCGGGGCGTCGTCGTGGCTCGACGTCAGGCGGCGCGGGCCGGCTGCTGCTGCCCCTCCAGGGGCTCCGTGAGGGCCACGAGCGTCGCCGACGCGCCCCCCTCGGTGGCGAGGATGATGGCCTCCGAGCGCTTGGAGGCGATGTGGTGGCACAGCAGCAGGAGCACGGCCACGAGGATCCCGAAGGCGGTGGTGTACATGGCGGTGGCGATGCCCGACGCCAGCGCCTCCTGGCGTTCGGTGGCGCTCGCCGCGGCCACGGCCGAGAAGGCCTCCATGAGTCCCATGATGGTCCCGAGCAGCCCCACGAGGGTCGCCATGTTGGCGAGCAGGGCGATGATCCCGATGCGCGTCTGCAGCCCCGGGAGAGCCTCCAGCATCTCCTTCTCCATGGCGCGCTCGATCTCCTTCTCGCGCCGATCGGCGCGCAGGACGCCCGCCTTGACCACCGCCACCAGCGGGTGCTTGGTCCGCGTGTCGCACGCGGCCACCGCGCGCGAGTACTGGCGCGCCTGCACGGCGTCCAGGACCGTCTTCATGAACCGCCGCGTGGACAGCCCCCGGGCGATGAACAGGTCGAAGACCCGCTCGAAGAAGAACAGCAGGCCCATCGCCGAGATGCCGAAGATGATCCACATCATGAACCCGCCGTCGTGCATGATCTTCAGGACACCGTCCATCGCTCTCTCCTCTCGGTAGCCACCGGGTGCGCTTCGGGGCAGCCCATCGGGGCCGCGGTTGTCTCATCCTAGGCGGGTCCCCGACCGCCCCACAAGCGGTCGGCGGAGCCGCCGAACGTCAAAAGGAGACCAAGGACCGCACGAACTCCTCGTCGAGCACGGGCAAGATCGCCCCCCGCGGGGTCCTCCGGGCCGGGGGCACGAACCGCACGGGCACGAGCGCCATGCGGAAGGGGCCCGGCAGGTCGTCTCGGTCGGCCAGGGCTTCGGCGAAATACAGCACGATCTGGTTCCAGCCCGCCTCTCCGCGCTGGGACTGGGCGGAGCCGGTCGCCATGACGCGGACGTTCCGCACCGTGTAGCGAAGGCAGTGCCGCCGGCGGTAGACGATCTTCACATCCTGGGCCGCGTCCGTGGGGGGCAGCGCCGCGGGGTCGATGGACACGACGATGCGCCGCCCCTCGTCCCCCTGGATGGGCGCCCACGACGAGGACGGCAGCGTGAGCTCCCCCCCGTCGCCGACGAGGACGAAGGGGCCGGGCTTGGCGTCCCCGGCGTCCTGCCAGGACACGGCGCCGAGCTGCGCGGCATATCGGAGCGTCCCCACGCCCGGCGTCGTCCCGTCCGAGAGCCCGATGACGTCGAGCCAACCCACCTCCGTGAGGCGAGGCGGCACGAGCTCGGTCACCTCCCCCTCATCTTCGAGCTCATAGCGGTAGGAGAAGCCGAGATGGGCAGCGGAATCGGTGGAGCGGGGGTCCGTGTGGCCGCGGATCTCCTCGCCGTTGGACAGGCCATCGCCGTCGGCGTCCCCCTCGGCGTCCCGGTGGAGGTAGTCCGTCCCCATGACCAGCTCCAGGCGATCCGGGAGCCCATCCCCGTCCGAGTCCACGAGCGACCGCTCGGTCCCCAACAGCTCCTCGTCACAGTCGCCGAGCCCGTCTTGATCGAGATCCCGCCCTGGCGGAAGCGGCTCGCACGCCTTGGGGGCGTCGGGCGTGAGCGGGTCGAGCCCCACGAGGATCTCCACGAGGTCGCCGATGTCGTCCCCGTCCGTGTCGCGGTCGCCGGGGTCGGTGCCCGCGGCCTCCTCCTCGGCGTCGCTCAGCCCGTCGGCGTCGGTGTCCATGGCGGGCCCGTCGGGCCCAGGCTTGGTGTTCCGGTTGCTGACCGTGAGGTGCTTGATGCGCAGCTCGGTCCGCGCGTCGAGAACGTCCAAGGAGCTGGGCCCGAACGCGCCGATGGCGCCGAAGCGCTGATAGCGCCCCCCGCCCGCGAAGGCCATCTGGCGCATGGACTCGGCCACCTGGTCGTTGACCGCGTCGTCCGGGTCGGCGGCCAAGTGGAAGGTGTGCACCTTGAGCCCCGCGGCACCGGCCTCGGCCACGTCGGCGCGGAGCTTGGCGATGAGGGCCGCGTCCAGCTCGGTCTGGCAGGCTGGCGAGGCGCCGTTGGAGCCACACCCTTGGGCGCCCGGGGGACAGCAGTCGTTCTCCGTCGCCATGGGGCGATGGGGCCCCGCGTTGAGGAGCATGATCACGTACTGGGTGAGGACGCGGCTCCCCGGCGGCCGCGAGGCGAGATCCCCCTCGATGAGGGTCATGGCCGTGCGCAGGCCGTCCTCGTAGTCCCGGCAGTGGTCCTCGCCGATGCAGGGCTCGGCCAGGGACAGGGAGGTGATGGCCGCCAGCAACTCGCCGGGGTTGCGCGTGAAGCTCCCCTCGCTGGGGGCGATCTTCTGCGTGCGCCCCGCGTAGCGCACGACCGCCAGCTCCGTCTCGGGCGTGCTCAGGGCGGACTGCACGAACCCGGAGAGCGCCGAGAGCCGCTCGCCCTGGGGGTCGAAGTCGCTGAACAGGGGCCCCGCCGCGGCGTCCACGACGAGGACCACGCGCACGGGGTAGTGGGCCGTGACCGGGTCCTCCGTACATACCCGCCCGGAGACCGCCACGCGGTCCGCCTCGGCGGGCGGCTTGTCCAGGCTGTAGAGGTTCGCCTCGGTGCAGCCGCCCAACGCGGTGGTCGAACCCAGCAACCCCAGCAACCCCAGCAGCCCCGCCGGTCCCAGTGGCCCGACGCCACCGTTCCCGCCAGCCGCCAGCGCCCGCCCAGCGCGGGAGCGCGCCATCACACCCCCCCCATGCCGGCAGGAGGCGGGCACAAGGGCACGGGCCCGGCGTCCTCGATGTCCGCGTCGTCCACCGCATCGACGGAGACGTCGTCCGCCTGGGCCGCGTCGGGGATGTCGGGCTCGGGCAGCGCCGCGCAGGCCATGGGGTCCTCCTCGAACACGGGCACGACCGCGCAGCCCGACGGCCCCACGCACGTTTGCCCCAAGGGGCACGAGAGCTGACCCAGACAGTCCCGCACGAGGCTCACCGGGACCACGGTGAGGCCGCCGGGAAGCGGGCCTTTGACCCGCGTCTCCACGCGCACGACCTCTACCCCTTCGAGCAGCCCACTGGCGACCAGCCAGACCGGGCGGGACAGCGCTGGCGCGTCGTAGCGCTGAGGGAGCTGCTCCACGCGGTTGTCCTCACAGTTGATGAGCGAGTAGAACCCGCTCCACAGCTCCCGATCGTGTGCGTCGTCGAGGAGCACCAAGCGCACGCCATCGATCTCGTCGGGGGCCCGCATGTCCGAACACACCTCCACGGTGAGCGCGGGCTCCTGGGGGCACGCGCCCAGGGCAAGCGCGGTCCCCACGAGCAGGCTCGCAGCGACGACTCCGCGCGAGGCTGAGCGCGAGAGGGGGCGGCGGTGGATCGGGGACGGGGGGCGGTCCAACATTACGGCGGAGTGTATCCTCTGCCAGCGTCGACTCGCAACGGATGCGCGAGCGTGAGCGCCGCATGAGCCGGCGCACCGGACGGCAGCGCGAGGCGAGCGCGACGCACAGGAGGGCGACCGTGTCGGAGAGGACGAGGCGCGAGGAGCTGCGGCGAGTGCTCCGGGGCTTCGAAGGAGCGCCAGAGGCGGACGGGGCGGTGGTGGAGGTGGACTGGGAGCGGGCGCGCCTCGCGAGGCTCCGCGGCGGGCTCGTGAACGAGTCGTGGCGGGTGGAGGTGCCGGGGGTGGACACCGCGAGGAAGGCGCGCTGGGTGCGCTGCGTGCTCCAGCGCCTGCACCCCATCTTTGGGGCGGAGGTGAACCGAGACATCGTCGCGCTGGGCGCCCGGCTGCGGGCGGCTGGGGTCGCCGCGCCCCACCTGGCGCGAGCCGCTGCCCCCCCGCACGCCCCCTGGGTGTCCAGCGACGCTCCCGACGGGACCCGCGCGATCTGGCGTCTGCTGTCCTGGGTCCCTGGGCGCACCACGCGCGCCGTGGTGGGGCCCGCCATGGCGCGCGCGGCTGGCGCCGGAGTGGGACGTTTCCACCGGGCGTTGGACGGCGTGGCGCACCGCTTCGCCTTCTCGCGGCCGGGGGCCCACGACACCGACGCCCACGTGGCGCGACTGTCGGCGACCGTCGCCGGCCACCCAGGCCATCGGCTGGCGGGCGAGGTCGCGCAGCTCGCGCGCGAGATCACCCACCGCTGGGGCGAGCTGCGCTCTGCCGCTGCCACCCAGGGCGCCTCGGCCCCGCTGCCCCTGCGGATCGGACACGGGGATCTGAAAATCTCCAACCTGCGCTTTGCGGCCGACGGCGGGAACGTCGTGGGGTTCGTGGACCTGGACACCATGGCCTGGCTGCCCTTGGACGTGGAGCTGGGCGACGCGCTCCGCTCCTGGTGCAACCCCGCGGGAGAGGACACCGACAGACCGGCGTTCGACGAGTCCCTCTTCGCGGCCGCGATCGAGGGGTACGCCGCGGAGACGCGGGGCTGTGTGGCGCCACGCGAGCTCGCCGCGATCCCCCGGGGCGTAGCGCGCGTGGCCCTGGAGCTCGCCGCACGCTTCGCGGCGGACGCGCTGGAGGAACGCTATTTCGGCTGGGATCCCGCGGTGACCCCGGGAGCCCCGGGCCCCGGCGAGCACAACCTCCTGCGGGCGACCGGCCAGCTCGCCCTGGCGCGCCGCGTGATGGCCCGGCTGCCGGCGCTAGAGGCCGTCGTGGCCGGGCTCCAGCCCTGAGCCCGGCTCCCCAATCCGCAGGCTCGACGGGCGCTAGCGCACGAAGGGCGCGAAGATCACCGCGCCGCCCACTAGGTTGACCATGAAGGTGGCGGGGTAGCGTTCGCCGTAGGAAGACACCATGGGGAGGATGCTCTGGACTTCCAGCCCCAAGATGCCGCCCCAGGCGTAGCGGAACGTTGGCATCGTCACCAGGAACCCGCTGCCCTGATCGAGATCGTTGGAGAGCCCGCTACCGATGCTCCCCCAGCCAATGCCCGCGCCCAGGGAGATCTGGTGCTGGTGCCCCGCGTCCGGGTAGAGGGCCAGGGCCAGGCGCGAGCCGAGGAACATGTCGGCGTCCAGCCCGCAGCTCCCCCCCTCGGGCGGCGCGCCGCTCCGCGGGCAATCGCTGCGGAGGACCATGCGGAAGGTGAAGGCCTCGGCCACGAGCCCCTTCCACGAGAAGGTCGCGAGATCCACCCCCAGGGACACGCCGCCCGCGCCGTGGGCCCCGTCCCCCGTGTAGCCGAACCCGAGGTGGATGTTGATGGGCCACAGGAACACGTCCTCGCCGTTGTCCACAGGCTCGCCGAAACGGAACTCGGCCCGAACCTGCGGGGCCGCCAGGACGACGGTGGCCCAAAACAGGAGCGCCAAAGCCAGAGGGCTGAAGCGTGAAGGCGGGGCAAGCACGGCCACTCCTTGGGAAGGGGAAAACGCGCTGCGGCGAGGCGCGTTCCGACGGCGAATAGCACTAGACATCGCGCCCGGATGGGTCAAGGCCCCCCCGGAAGCCCCGATCCGCCACCTGCTCTGCGGACCGAGGCGCAGGAGGCCACGTTTGGGCAAGGAG
>CAYZID010000109.1:0-17743 GCA_964478315.1 uncultured Myxococcales bacterium
AGCTACCTCACACAGGTCCTCACCGGCCCTCGACCCTAGAACTCGATTGCCCTGGGAGCGGATGCTCTCCAGGGCCGTGCGGCCGCCATTCGGGGCATGTCGAGATGCGCCGCTTGGGGTAGGCTGCCCCGCGTCGCCCAGGTGCTCCTTCGCCCTGGGGGTCGCACGCAGAGGGGGCCACCGCGTCGGTGAGAGCCCGAGCCTCGGGGAGAGCGCGAGCATGTCCGAGCATCATCCCGGCGAACCGCAGCCTGAGATCTCCGCCGAGGGAGCGCGCTCGGGGCGAGCGCGATGGGACGCGACCGGCCCCGTGGGAGATCCGCCCGCGCCGCTGCGAGCGGTCACGGCGGCCCTCTCCGCCGAGGGCCTGCTTGCCACCGCCCAGGCCGTGGAGGAGCGTCGAGGCGGCGAGCCCCTCGCGCCCGCGCTGGTGTGGCACCACGGTCTGGAACGCCCCGCGCTCTGGCGCACGGCCTTCGAGCACCAGGTGGCCTGCCGCGCGGCCGAGGCCGGCGTGTTCGCCTGGGAGCGGGCCGAGCGCCTCCCCGTGCCCCACCCCGCGAGTTGGGGCCCCGCCGTCGCCGTCGCGGCGCGCCTGGACGGGCCGGGCGTGGGGCCCCTGGACGCCCCCGTGGGGGACTTTGGGCACGGCGACAGCCCCAAGGCTTGGAGCGCCGGCCTCCTGCGGGCCCTCCTCCCCATCCCGTGGTGGCCCGGGATGGACGTCTGGGAGCACGCCGCCTGCCAGCGGCTGCGCGAGGCCATCGTGGCCCTGCACTGGTACTGGCTGGGGGAGCTGGGTCGCGCCTACTGCCCCCGCCATGGCGTGGGGGACCTCGCCGGGGCGCGCCTGTGCGCGGACTGCCACGCCCTGGCGCGCGAGACCGCCGATCCCGACGCCCGGGTGGCGCGGCTCGCGGGCCAAGATGCCGCCGCCGTGGCGCAGAACGCCCTGGACGTGTTGCGGTTCGAGGTGGACGCGTTCGACTACGCCCTCACCCGCCGCGAGCTCCTGGAGCCCACCGGCCGCTACGTGGAGTTGGGGCCGGCCCTGGCCCTGGCGCGCCGCGAACACGCGCGCGTCTCCTCCGAGACGGCCCGGCGCTGGCACGAGGAGGTGTTGCGGCCAGGCGTGGACTACGCCCCCAGCGCCGTCCACTTCGCGCGGGGCGTCGCCGAGGTCCTGGAGCGCCTGGTGGAGCCCGCCGACGCGCCACGCGGGGGGGAGACCTCCCCGCCGACGGCTTGGACGGGGCAGCGCGCGCGCCGCGTCCTCCGGGATCTGGGGTGGCGGTTGGTGACCTGGGCGGCCGCCACCCGAGAGCGGGCTTCGGCCGCCCAAGAGCGGGGCGAGGGGGGCGGGGAGGACGGCTTGGCGATCGAGCACCGGGACGCCGTGGAGCACGCCGTCGTCGAGATCGCCGCGGTCTTGGCCGCCCCACCGGCGCCCGGGCTCGAGGCCGCCACGGCACCCTCCCGCGCTGCTGAGGCCCTGTCCGCGGCGGCCCTCGCCGTGGGCGATGGCCCGGCTCGCGTCGCCTTGGCGGTGGGATACGCGCCCCTTCCCGGAGCCTCAGCGGCCGAGCCGGCGGCCATGCTCGCCGCGCGCCGCGCCGCCTTTGCGGCGCGCCTGGAGGCGTCGGGTTCGCCCTTGGCCGCGGCGGTGCGCTACGCGCCTAGCGTGGTCGACACCGCCCTCCAGCGGCCCCGGTCGGAGGCCCCGGCGGGCGATCTTCGGGCCGCCGTCGAGCCACCGCCCCTGGCCCCCGGCGCCGACATCCAGCGGATCCGCGCCGCGCAGAAGGTCTACATGCGCCAGGCCCTGTTCGAGTGGCTCGCCGTGGCGGCTCCCCAGTGGGCGAGCCCGCCCGGGGAGGCCGCCTGGCAGCGGCCGTGGTGGTACGAGCTGGCCGAGCCCCCAGACGTGCTGACCGGCGTGGCCGGGGACGACGGAGGAGACGCCTCGCGGCTCGTCGCCGCGCTGGGCTGGCGCGCCTCGCTCCGCGTGCGCCCCAACCCCGTCCTCGGAGGCCTGCCCGCACCCTTCGACATCCGCTGGGTGGACGACCTCCTCGAAGGGCGCGCCGACCCCGCCCGAGAGCCCAAGTACGCCGTGCGCGCCGAGTCGGTGGCCGTGGGCCGGGGGCGCCGTGGGCCCGTCTTCGTGCCCCTCACCGAGCCGCGGCGCGAGCTCCTCCAGCGCCTGCGCCACACCCCCACCGTGGCCGCGCTGCTGGAGGGTGGGGTGCGTTGGCCCACGCTGCGGGAGGCCGTGGCGCGCGAGCTCGTGCTGTGCGTGCACCAGCGCGACCCCGTGGATCTCGCGCCCGGCGTGCCCGAGGGCTACGAGGGAGCCGACGACGGCCGGGGCGCGCGTGAGGCCGGCGCGGGCCCGAGGGAGCCTGCCCAGGGGCCGGAGTCCCAAGGGGGGACGGCCCCCGGCGCCAACCCCTGGGACGACCCCGCCCAGGCCGCCTACTACGCTGCGTTCTGCGACCGCTGGCCCGTGTATGACGCCGTGGCGCGGGCGCTCGTGGAGCACGCGGGCCTTGGGGGCGACGCCGCCGTGGCCGACCTCGGCGTGGGCTCCGGGGTGAGCACGCGCGCCGTCTTGGCGGCCCTGGGCCCCCGAGCGCGGGTCGTAGGTGTGGACCCCTCGGCGCGGATGGTCGCGCAAGCCCGGGCCCGCCTGGACGACGAGCGTCTGGTGCTGGCCCAGGGCGACGCCCGCGCGCTGCTGGACCTCATGCCGCTGGGCCCGGGGTTCGACGCGGTCGTGGCGAGCTCGTCGTTCTGGCTGGACGGGGACGTCGTGGGCGCCCTGCGCGCCGTGTTCCGCGTGCTCCGCGCGGGCGGCGTCCTCGCCCTGAGCTTTCCCGCCGCACACCTGGGTCTGCCGGGTGCGGGTGAGAGTCCTGGCGAGCGGGCCGCCGCGGCGGCCCTCGCGACCCTCTTTGGCGCTACACGCCAAGGAGGGGGCGCGCAGGAGCCCGCGTCCGGCGCGGTGGCGCCGCTGCCCGAGGGGCTCGGGTCGGCCACGCGGCTCACGCGGCTCCTGGAGCGCGTGGGCTTCGTGGACGTGGAGATCGCGCCTTTCGTGCACGAGACGACGGCCGCCGAGTATGTCGCCTGGCTGGGGCAGCCGGCCGTGTTGGGGCGGCTCGGCGTGGGTGAGGTCGGCGGCGGGCTGGAGGCCTCCCGTGAGGCGCTCGCGGCGGGTGTGGACGGCGCGCTCCCGGTGGCGTGGCGCTGGGCCCTCGTGCGGGCCCTCGTGCCGCGCTGACCCGGCCACAGGAGGAGGAGGTCTCGTGGCGCGCGTCCTGCTGGTCATGCCCAAGCTGCCCGAGCCGCTGGGGGCCCCGTACTTGGGGCAGCTCTATCTCGCCGCCGCGCTCCTGCGCGCCGGGCACGAGGTGCGGGCGCTGGACCTCGCGGCGCGGGCCGCCCCCAGCGAGGACGACGCCCTGCGCGAGGCCGCGCGGTGGGGCCCCGACGTCGTGGGGGTGACCCTGTTCACCTTGAACGCGGCGCGGGGTTACGCGCTGGCCGCGCGCCTGGGGGCGGCCCTGCCCGGGGCGCTGCTCGTGGCCGGCGGCCCCCACGTCACGGCCTGCCCCGACGAACCCCTGGCGCACGGATTCCACGCGACGGTGGCGGGGGAGGGGGAGGAGCCCGTGGTGGTCCTCGCGGCGCGCGCGGGGCGCGCCCTGGGGGCTTCAGCCGGGGGAGGGGCGAGGCTGGAGGTCTTGGACGCCGTGCCGGGACTCCGCCGGCGCGGGGGCGCCGGGCCGGCGAACCCAGCCCGGGCGTCGCTGGATGGGATGGCGCCTCCGCACGAGGGCTACGGCGCCTTCCAGGCGACCTGGTACGGCCTCCCGGTGGGCGCGCCCCTGGCGCCCGGGGGCGTCATGACGAGCCGCGGCTGCCCGGCGCGCTGCACCTTCTGCGCCAACCACGTCACGGGGCGGGTGTTCCGGTGGCGCTCCGCCGCCGACGTCGTGGGCGAGCTCCTCGCCCTGGAGGCGCGCTTCGGGCTCCGGCACTTCGCCTTCTGGGATGACGCCTTCACCGCCTCTCGGCCTCGGCTGGAGGCGCTGTGTGACGCCCTGAGCGCCGAGCCCGCGCTGGACGGTGTGACGTGGAGCTGCATCACCCCCGGGATCATGGTCAAGCCTCGGGATCTCGCGCGGATGCGCCGGGCCGGGTGCGTGGCCGTGAACTTCGGGATCGAGAGCGGAGACCCTAGCGTCCTGAAGGCCATCGGCAAGGGACAGCGGCCCCGGCACGTGCGGGCGGCGGTTCGCGCCGCCAAGGCCGAGGGCATGGCCGTCGTCGTGAACTTCATGTTCGGGTTTCCGGGCGAGGGGGTGGAGGAGCTGGGACGGACGCGGGTTCTCATGGAGGAGCTCGCGCCGGACGTGGACGCGTTCAACACGCGCGGTGTGGTCATCCCCATGCCCGGGACCCCGCTCTACGAGCGCTACGCCGACGCCTTCGGCTTCCGGGGTTGGTGGCTCCAGCTCGGCGACGCGCTCGACGCACCCCACCACGCCTCGGCCCGGGACGCCATGGCTTGGGAGGCGCGCGATCCGGCGCTGGAGATGGACTTCTTCCAGTACCGGGAGGACGTCCGCCGCGCCATCGAGGCGGCCGTGCGGTTCAAGGCCGAGCACAACCTGCGGCGGCTTCGAGGATCCGGCTTGGAGGGCGAGGTTTAGAAGCATGATGCAGAACCCGGACCGAGCGGGCGCGAGCGAGGGTGGTGCGGCCGTGGTCTCCCAAGCCCGAAGGGCTGGCCGTAGTCAGTTCGAGGGCTTGGGCGGCCGCGGACGCGCCGCCATCGCCGCGGTCCGCGACGGGAGGGGGCTGTGAATCATGCTTTTAGGCACCAGGGGTCAGGGCCGCGTCTTGGTCCGAACCGCGCCCCACGCTACACTGCTGCGGTGAGACGGTGCCTACGATGCCTCGCGTTCTTCGACGACGGCCAGGAAGTCTGCCCGACCGATGGCTCCCGTCTCGTGCCCACCTTGGAGCCCGAGGGGCTGGTGGGGACGGTCATCGACGACCGCTACCGCCTCCTGGAGCCCATCGGCTCCGGCGCCAGCGGCTTCGTCTTCCGCGCGCGGCACGAGCGCCTCCCGCGCGACCTCGCCGTGAAGGTCCTCAGCCGCCGCCACGCCGCCATGCCGCGCTGGGTTCGGCGGTTCGAGGTGGAGGTGCGGGCGGCCGCCTCCCTGGATAACCCCCACATCGTCGAGGTCATCGACTTCGGACGCAACGACAGGGTGGGCTACTTCATCGTCATGGAGCTGCTGCGCGGCGAGGATCTTGCCCAGCGCATGGCGCGCGGGGAGCCCCTTCACATCTTCGACATCTTCAAGATCTTCCAGGAGGCGGCCCAGGCGATCGGGGCGGCCCACGGCGCCGGGATCGTCCACCGGGACATCAAACCTTCGAACCTGTTCCTCGTGCGCGAGCCGTCGGCCTCCCGGGGGTACTCCGTGCGGCTACTGGACTTCGGCATCGCCCAGGTCCCCGCGGAGCCGTCCCAGGGCCCGGGGGGGGAGGGGGAGGTGGGTGCTCCGCGGGAGATCCTCGGGACGCCCTACGCCATGGCGCCGGAGCAGATCCGGGGCGAGCCCGTGACCGCGGCCGCGGACATCTATGCGCTGGGCGTCTTGCTCCACGACATGCTCGCTGGTGAGCCGCCCTTCGAGGAGCCCACCGGTGACGCCGCCCTGGAGATGCACCTCTACGCGACGCCCCCCTCGCTCGACGAGCTGGACCAGTGTCGCTGGGTCCCGGCGGAGCTGTCGTCGCTCGTGCGCCGGATGCTGTCCAAGCGGCCCGCGCGGCGTCCCCCGGACATCCCCACCCTCCTCGCCGAGCTGGAGGCCCTGTGGCCTCGGGTCGAGGCGGCCTGGGCGGCCCACGCCATGCTCGGTGATCGCGCGCCGGGCCGGCCCCCTGCTTCGGCGCCCGGCCAGCGTTCGGACGCGGCCGGGGACCGCGGCGACGCGGAGTCGGCGCGCGCCCCCAAGGTCCTCGTCGTGGACGACGAGCGGGTCATGCGCGTGCTCATCGGGCGTCTGCTCACGAACCACGGGTATGACGTCTGCGAGGCGAGCTCCGGCGAGGAGGCCTTGGCGGCCGTGGCACGCGGCGAGGTCCCCGACGCCGTGGTCCTGGACCTCCTCCTGCCCGGCACCCACGGCCTCGACGTGCTCCAGCAGCTCCGCGCCGCCCACGCGGCGCTGCCCATCGTCGTGTGCTCGGGGCTGGGCTCCGACGCCCTGCGGGAGCTGGCCGCCGAGGCGGGCGCGTCGGCCTTCGTGGACAAGGCGCGGGAGCTCCCTCGCATCGCCGAGCTCTTCAGCGGTCTGTTGGACCAGGCGTAGGCCCCGCGCGGCCTTCGGGGCGCCGACCGTCGGGCGTGGCGGGTGCTACTCGTCCCCCGCGGCGGGGTGGGGCGTGGCGGTCGAGAACTCTCGGCGTCGCCCGCTTGCCGCCATGAGGGCGTCATAGGTCTCCTCCAGCGATCGCCCGTCCTTGGCGTGGGGGAGCTTCAAGCCCAGGACCCGCGCCGCGATGAGGCCGGCGAGCGCCCGGGCCCGGGCTCGCTCCGCGTCCCCCCGTCCCATGCGCAGGGCGGCGAGGGCGTCACGCACGCCTTGGGTGATCCGCTCCGTCACCCGGTCCGGGACGTGGGGGATGCCGAAGTAGGCGGCCAGCGCCGCCCCGTCGGGGCCCCAGCTCGGGGGGTAGGTGGGCGCCGACTCCACCTGGGCCCGGCGCTGGCGCGCGGCCTCCGCCGCGCGATAGGCCGCCACGGCGTCGAGGATGGCGGTCACCCCGAAGGGCTTGTGGATCACCTGGATCCCATGGGCGCGCCCCTGACGCTCCAGGCGCGCGTCCGTGTCCCCCGTCACCAGGGCGATGTGCATGTGCGGGTTGTTCTTGCGGAGGTACTCTCCGAAGACGAGCCCCTCCATCCCCGGCAGGTGGTGGTCCAGGAAGGCGACGTCGAAGGTGAAGAAGGGGAGCTGCTCCAGCCCTCGTTCGGCCGACTCGGCCAGCACCACCTGGTGCCCCTCGGGGACGAGGATGTGGGCGATGAGGTCGCGCATCCCCGCGTCGTCGTCGATGACGAGCACGTTGAGGGTGTCGCGAGGGCGTCGCTCGGGTCCGCGGTCGTCGGGGCGCACGGAGAGGCTCCTGGGTAGCGATGCAGCGAGGGGAGGCGAGCGCCGAGAGCATACAACGGTGCGCCGGGCGCGTCTCGGGCAGGGGCGTCGAAAGCGGGGAGACAGGCGCCCGGCGGCCGCAGCCGCAGCCGCCTTCGCTTCCCCCACCGCGACCGCATCCGCTTCCGCACCCGCGACCGCGACCGCCTCCGCGGCCGCAACCGCATCCGCACCCGCGACCGCCTCCGCAACCGCATCCGCCACCGCGACCGCAACCGCATCCGCCACCGCGACCGCGACCGCATCCGCCACCGCGACCGCTGCCGCGACCGCCTCCGCGACCGCGACCGCGACCGCGACCGCATCCGCCACCGCGACCGCTGCCGCGACCGCATCCGCATCCGCCACCGCGACCGCGACCGCGACCGCTGCCGCGACCGCATCCGCATCCGCCGCCGCGACCGCATCCGCCTCCGCGACCGCTCCCGCGACCGCGACCGCCTCCGCGACCGCGACCCCGACCGCGACTGCCACCGCGACTGCGACCGCTTTCGCTTTCGCTTCCGCCCTCAGCGGCGGGGTGGCGTGCCGCGCCGCACGCGACCCCAGAGGAGCTCGTGGTACTCGTCCATGTGGGCGTAAGGCTGCTCCCAGGGCTTCGCCTTGGGCGCCTCCTCCTTCTCGCCAGCGCGCTCCAGGAACCAGCGGAGGCGGGCCTCGGCGCGGCGGGCGCGCTCCTCGTAGCGCACGAACTGGCGCTGGATGCGGGCGTGGTCCACCGCGCCTCGGATCTTGATGGGCTCCTGGTGTCGAATGACGCCCAAGCGCCCCCCCGAGTACAGGTCTTGGACGAAGGCCGTCGTCCCGCGCAGCTCGGCGGACAGCTCCTCCAGCCTGCGCGCCAACCGGAGCCGGGCGGCGGGGTCCCCGCCCCCCTCATGGACGACCCGAAAGACCTCCTCCAACGCCGCGCGCACCGCCTGGCGCACCGCGCGCGGGGCCCGCCGCCGGACCCGGCGCAGCGCCTGGGCCACGGCGGCCGCGTCCGCCTCGAGCCGGGCGTCTCCGATGGGGGAGTCGTCCGCCGGGCTCCCCGCCGGGCCCTCGGGGGCGCCGCCCCCCGGGCGCTCGGGTTCTTCGTCCATGGGCGCCGTCACGCGGCTCCGTCAGCGACGGACCATGGGCACCACGGCGGGCTTCACCGACTCGCCGTTGGGCCCGCACTTGTAGGCCAGGGCGGCCTTCTGCGCGGTCTTCTCGGCGGCCTCGCCCTTGGCCGGCGCAACGAGGATGTCGAGGATGTGGGGGTCACAGTCGTAGTCGCTGCCGCCGCCAAACCGGTGCTGGCCGGCCAGCTCGTTGACCTTGCGCGACAGGAGGTCCTTGCCCTTGGGGAAGCCCTCGTTGGACTGCATGATGGCCTGGATTCCCCAGGAGGTCTCGGGCGAGCCCCCGAGGTCCTTCTTCTTCACCACGGCGATGATCGTCTTGCCCCGGACGGAGACCTTCACGGGCACCACCACGCCCGCCTTGAGCTTGCCCGCCTTGGTCTTGACCTCGCTCTTCACGCGGGAGACGGCCTGGGGCGAGATGATGACGACCTTGTCCCACGCGTCCGCGTCCGCGAACTTGGCGTTGATGCCCGGCAGGGCGTCCGTGAAGCCGGACCCCGGCTTGTGGTCCATGTCGATGTAGACCTGGATCATCTGCAAGGAGAAGCCGTTGCCGGGTTCCGGCCAGGACTTGGAGTTCCAGGGGTCCTCCACGCGGGCCGCGATGGTGGCCCGGAACTCGACCTTGGAGCCCTTGTCTCGGATCTCCAGGGACGTCAGGTCGAACGAGCCACGCTTGTAGGCCGCGTCCGTGGGGTAGGTGTAGGTCCCGGGGCCGAAGTCGTCGCCCTTGGGGTCGTCGAAGCGGAGGTCCGCCCCCCAGGCGACCGAGGGCAGGGACGTGACGAACAAGGCGAGCCCGGCGAGGGCGATGGGCAGACGCGGGGAGGTCATGAACAACTCCTAGTGCTCGGCTCTATGGCTTGGCGCTCTATGTCTCGTACTGGCGGCCGCAGCCCGAGAATCGCGGGCGGGCGAGCCCCCGACCGCGGCGGCCTCAGCCTAGCCGCCCAGCGCCATGGGCTCAACGGTGCCGGAGAGTCGGCCATGCCCGCCACGCGGGGACCGTCTCCCAACTGCCTTTCAGAAGGACCTCAGAGCTCCACGCCTCGCGCCGCGGCCACGGTGTGGGTGTCCTTGTCGCCCCGCCCGCTGAGGTTCACGACGAGGTGGTGGTCCGCCGGCCGCCGCGCCGCCTCCCGGATCGCCCAGGCGATGGCGTGGCTGGACTCCAGGGCGGGGATGATCCCCTCCAACTCCGACAGCAGCCGGAACCCCTCCAGGGCCTCGGCGTCCGTCACCGCGTGGTAGCGCGCGCGCCCCGTGTCGCGCAGCAGGCAGTGCTCGGGGCCCACGCCCGGGTAGTCCAGGCCGGCGGAGATGCTGTGCGTCTCGGTGATCTGCCCCTCCTCCGTCTGAAGGAGGTACTGCTTGGAGCCGTGGAGCACTCCCACCTCGCCCGCCACCAGCGTGGCGGCGTGGCGCCCCGTCGCGAGCCCGTCCCCCGCCGCCTCGACGCCGTAGAGCTCCACCCCGGGGTCGTCGAGGAAGGGGGCGAACAGGCCGATGGCGTTGGAGCCGCCACCCACCGCCGCCACGAGGGCGTGGGGCAGGCGGCCCATCTTGTCCAGGCACTGGGCGCGCGCCTCGCGCCCGATGACCGCCTGGAAGTCCCGCACCATGGCCGGGTAGGGGTGGGGGCCGGCGGCCGATCCGATGACGTAGAAGGTGTCGTCCACGTGGGCGACCCAGTCCCGGAGCGCCTCGTTCATGGCGTCCTTGAGCGTCCGCGAGCCCGCCGTCACCGGCCGCACTTCGGCTCCCAGCAGGGTCATGCGGAAGACGTTGAGGCGCTGGCGCGCCATGTCCTCCTCGCCCATATAGATGACGCACGGGAGCCCGAAGCGCGCCGCCACCGTGGCCGTGGCCACGCCGTGCTGCCCGGCGCCCGTCTCGGCGATGATGCGCGTCTTGCCCATGGCCCGCGCCAGCAGGACCTGTCCCACGCAGTTGTTGATCTTGTGGGCGCCGGTGTGGTTGAGGTCCTCGCGCTTGAGCCAGATCTGCGCGCCCCCCGCGTGGGCCGTGAGGCGCGGCGCCAGGTACAGCGGCGAGGGGCGCCCCACGTAGTCCGCCAGGAGCGCGTCCAGCTCCGCCTGGAAGGCCGCCGTGGAGCCCACGGTCTTCCACGCCTCCTCCAGCGCCAGGAGGTTGGGCATGAGCGTCTCGGCCACGTACCGGCCTCCATAGGGACCGAAGTGGCCGCGCGCGTCGGGGCGCTGGGCGCGAGGGGGCAGGGGAGGGGAGGTGCTCATGGCGCGGGAGCATAGCCGACCCGCGCCCGCGGCAAAACGCTCGGGATGCGCCCGCGGCCGCCCGCGAGCGCCCGCTCGGACCCCGATCCGCCACCTACTCTGGGATTCGGATTTGGATCCCGCGTGTGGGCGGCGTCGGACTGCACGTCTGGGTGCTCGACGTGACGCGGCCACGCCTCCGCGCCCAGCCGCTTGCCTCCTTGCCCAAACGCGGCCTCCTGCGCCTCGGTCCTCAGAGCAGGTGGCGGATCGACGTCGGAGAGCGAGCTTTACAGGCTACCACCACCGTGCTCTAACCCGCTCTAGTCGGGACCTTGGGCAGCCGATCGCCGCGCCGCCCGGCCCCATCCGTGCGCCCCCACAAGCAACCGAACGCATCCCCCGGGCGCCAGCGCGGAGCCAACCGTGGCGTGAGGCCACGAGGACCTTGGAGACGAAGCGAGATGACACGCCGTCAGGTCACCATCGATGGAAACGAGGCCGCCGCCTACGTCGCGTACCGCGCGAGCGAGGTCGTCTCGATCTACCCGATCACGCCCGCCTCACCCATGGGCGAGCTGGCCGACCAGTGGGCCGCCCAGGGGGTCCCCAACGTCTGGGGCTCGGTGCCCAACGTCGTGGAGATGCAGAGCGAGGGGGGCGCCGCGGGCGCCGTCCACGGCTCCCTGCAGGCCGGCGCCCTGACCACGACCTTCACGGCCTCCCAGGGCCTGCTGCTCATGGTGCCCAACCTGTACAAGGTGGCCGGTGAGCTCACGTCCACGGTCTTGCACATCGCGGCGCGGTCCGTGGCCACCCACGCCCTGTCGATCTTCTGCGACCACAGCGACGTCATGGCCGCCCGTCAGACGGGCTTCGCCATGCTGTTCTCCAACTCCGTGCAGGAGGCCATGGACCTGGCCGCCGTGGCGCACGGCGCCACGTTGGAGGCGCGGGTCCCCTTCCTGCACATCTTCGACGGCTTCCGCACCTCCCACGAGGTCGCCAAGATCGAGGAGCTCACCGCCGAGGACATCCAGTCGCTGCTGGACGAGGATCAGATCCGCGCCCACCGCGCTCGGGCCCTGAACCCGGACAAGCCCTTCGTCCGCGGGACCGCCCAGAACCCCGACGTGTTCTTCCAGGCGCGCGAGGCCGCCAACCCGTACTACCTGGCGACCCCGGAGATCGTGCAGCGGAAGATGGACGCTCTGGCCGCCCGGGTGGGGCGCCAGTACCACCTGTTCGACTACGTGGGACACCCGGAGGCCGAGCGCGTCGTCATCCTCATGGGCTCGGGCGCTGAGGCGGCGGAGGCTGCGGTGGAGCGCCTGGTGCGCGAGGGCGAGCGCGTGGGGCTGGTGAAGGTGCGGCTCTACCGCCCCTTCTCGGCGTCCCACTTCCTGGCGGCGCTGCCCAAGACGGTGCGCGTCATCACGGCCCTGGACCGCACCAAGGAGCCCGGCGCCCGCGAGCCCCTGTACCTCGACGTGGTCCAGGCGGTCATGGAGTCCATGGCCGGCTCCGCGCCGCGCTTCGACGCCATGCCGCGCGTGCTTGGCGGGCGCTTCGGGTTGTCCAGCAAGGAGTTCACGCCCGCCATGGTCAAGGGCGTGTTCGACGAGATGGCCAAGGACGCGCCGCGGAGCGAGTTCACCGTGGGCATCCACGACGACCTCACCCACCTGAGCGTGGACTGGGATCCCACCTGGTCCGTGGAGGACGAGGACACGGTCCGGTGCGTGTTCTTCGGGCTGGGATCCGACGGAACCGTGGGCGCCAACAAGAGCTCCATCAAGATCATCGGCGGGGAGACGCCGAACCACGCCCAGGGCTACTTCGTCTACGACTCCAAGAAGGCGGGGGCCGTGACGGTCTCCCACCTGCGCTTCGGGCCCAAGCCCATCCGGGCGCCCTATCTCATCAGCGAGGCCGACTTCGTCGCCTGCCACCAGTTCTCCTTCGTGGACCGCATCGACATCCTGGACGTGGCGGCGCCCGGGGCGACCTTCCTCCTCAACAGCCCCTATGGGCCCGAGGAGGTCTGGGACCACCTGCCCAAGCGCATTCAGCAGCAGATCGTGGACAAGGGCCTCAAGCTCTACGTCATCGACGCCAACACGCTGGCGCGCGAGGTGGGGCTTGGGCGGCGCATCAACATGGTCATGCAGGCGAGCTTCTTCGCGCTGTCCGGCGTCCTGCCCCGAGACGAGGCCATGGAGGCGATCAAGGCCTCCATCAAGAAGACCTACATCAAGCGCGGCGAGGTCGTCGTCCAGCGCAACATCCAGGCCGTGGATCGCGCGCTGGAGAACCTCCACGAGGTGCGGGTCCCCGGCACGGTGACCAGCGAGATCGGCATCCGCCCCGTGGTCCCGCCCGGGGCGCCGGAGTTCGTGGAGACGGTCACCGCGGTCATCATGGACCGGCGCGGCGACAGCCTGCCCGTGTCGGCCCTGCCCGCCGACGGGACCTTCCCCAGCGCCACGACCCGGTGGGAGAAGCGCAACATCACCGACTTCGTGCCCGTGTGGGACGAGTCCATCTGCATCCAGTGCGGCAAGTGCGTCATGGCCTGCCCCCACGCGGCTATCCGCTCGAAGGTCGTGGCCCCCGAGGCGTTGACGGACGCCCCGCCGACCCTCAAGTCGGCGCCGGCCAAGTGGAAGACCCTGGGCGAGTCCAAGTTCATCCTCCAGGTGGCCACCGAGGACTGCACGGGCTGCACGCTGTGCGTGGAGGTCTGCCCGGTCAAGAACAAGAGCCAGGTGCGCCTCAAGGCCATCAACATGGAGCCCCTGGCGCCCATCCTGGAGGACGAGCGCGCCAATTGGGCCTTCTTCGACGCCCTGCCTGCGCCCGACCGCGCCAAGCTGGATCACCGCAAGGTCAAGGACGTCCAGCTCTTGGACCCCCTGTTCGAGTTCTCGGGGGCCTGCGCCGGGTGCGGCGAGACGCCCTACCTCAAGCTCCTGAGCCAGCTCTTCGGCGATCGCGCCATCGTGGCCAACGCCACGGGCTGCTCGTCCATCTACGGCGGCAACCTCCCCACGACGCCGTGGGCCACCAACGCGGAGGGGCGCGGCCCCGCTTGGTCCAACTCCCTGTTCGAGGACAACGCCGAGTTCGGGCTGGGCATGCGCCTGGCCGTGGACAAGCAGACCGAGTACGCCCGGGAGCTCGTGGACCGGGCCCGGCCGGTGCTCGGCGACGAGCTCGCCACGGCGCTCCTGGAGGCGGACCAGTCCACCGAGGAGGGCATCGAGGCCCAGCGCCGGCGCGTGGCGGCGCTCAAGGAGGCCCTCGGCGGGCGCGACGACGCAGCCAGCCAGGATCTGCTGGCCGTGGCGGACAACCTCGTCCGCCGCTCCGTGTGGCTCGTGGGCGGGGACGGCTGGGCCTACGACATCGGCTACGGTGGCATCGACCACGTGCTGGCGTCTGGCCGCAACGTGAACATCTTGGTCATGGACACCGAGGTCTACTCCAACACGGGGGGGCAGATGTCCAAGGCGACCCCCCGGGGCGCCGTCGCCAAGTTCGCCTTCGGTGGCAAGCCCACGGCCAAGAAGGACCTGGCGATGATGGCAATCGCCTACGGCAGCGCCTACGTGGCGCGCGTTGCCATGGGCGCGGACGATCGCCACGTCGTGAAGGCCATGCTGGAGGCCGAGGCCTACGACGGCCCGTCCATCATCATCGCCTACTCCCACTGCATCGCCCACGGTTACGACCTCCGACACGGCTTCTCTCAGCAGAAGGCGGCCGTGGACTCGGGCTACTGGCCGCTGCTGCGCTACAACCCCGATCTCACGCGGAAGGGACAGAACCCCTTGCAGCTCGACTCCAAGGGACCGAAGCTGCCCCTTGAGAAGTACGTGTACAACGAGACCCGCTACACCATGCTCGTGCACAGCCAGCCGGAGGCGGCGGCCAAGCTCCTGCGTGGCGCCCAGCGCGACGTGGAGGCGCGCTGGCGGGTCTACCAGTTCCTGGCCGGGAAGAACCCGGACGCGGGGAAGAAGTCCTGACAATCCCGACGCACAAGCCTGGACCCGGGACGAGGTCCTAGACGAACAAGGGGGTCGCGACCATGGCCGATCTGACCACGAAGTACCTGGGCCTCGAGCTCTCCAACCCCATCGTCGCGGGGGCCTCGCCGCTGAGTGAGAAGCTCGACAGTCTCCGGCGGCTGGAGGACGCGGGCGCCGCGGCCGTGGTCCTCGTCTCGCTGTTCGAGGAGCAGCTCTCGGCCGAGAGCCACCTCCTGGACCAGGCGCTGTACGAGGGGGCGGACAGCCACCACGAGGCGGAGAGCTACTTCCCGGATCTCCACACCTACAAGCTGGGGCCCGACGGCTACCTGGAGCACCTCCGTCGGGCCAAGGAGGCCCTGGACATCCCCGTCATCGCCAGCCTCAACGGCGTGACGACCTCGGGCTGGGTGCGATTCGCGCGTGAGCTAGCCGAGGCCGGTGCGGACGCCCTGGAGCTCAACGTCTACTTCATGCCCACGCGCATCGACCTCACGGGGCACGACGTCGTCAAGGCTTACATCGAGCTCGTGCGCGAGGTGAAGGAGGCCGTGGACGTCCCCCTCGCCGTGAAGATGAGCCACTTCTTCACGGCGCCGGCGAACGTGGGCAAGCAGCTCGCCGACGCGGGCGCCGACGGCCTCGTGCTCTTCAACCGCTTCTACCAGCCGGACTTCGACCTGGAGGAGCTGGAGGTCGTGCCGCGGCTCACGCTGTCCAACCCCTACGAGATCCTGTTGAGGCTCCACTGGGTGGCCCTCATGTGCGGCCGCGTGGAGGCGGATCTCGCGGTCACCGGCGGCGTCCACGACGCCACGGGCGTCATCAAGTCCATGATGGCCGGGGCCCGGGTCACGCAGATGGTGAGCGCGCTGCTCCAGCGGGGGCCCCACCGCATCTCCGAGGTCCTCCACGACGTGGAGCGCTGGATGGAGGAGCGCGAGTACGAGTCCATCCAGCAGATGCAGGGCTCCATGAGCTACAAGAACGTCCCGCATCCAGCCGCTTTCGAGCGCGCCAACTACGTGAAGGTGCTTCGCAGCTACCCGGTGTACATGCCGTGAGGGCGGGGCGCCGGGTCGCCGCGAGCACGGTGCGCGCTCTGGCCCTCTCGTCGCTGTTCGTGCTCCCAGCCCTCCTGGTGGCTGGGGGGTGCGGGGGGCCGCGCTCCCAGGGGCGAGCCGACGGCGCCCCGGGTCTGCGGGCGCGGCGCGTGTTCACCCACGCGCTCCGCTCTCCCGAGGAGTTCGCCGCCTACTCCAAGGAGGTCGCGGGGGAGCGCTACACGAAGTTCGTCCTCGACGTGCGCACCGGCGAGGTGACCTTCTTCGACGTCAACGTCTACCCGTTGCACGTGGACTTCGTCTTCCGGGAGCTGTACCGGCGCCCCATGACCAACGAGGGGCTCGCGCTCTTCAACCGCAACTACGAGGCGGACAAGCCCGAGTTCCTCTTGGGCTATCTCGTCCACTACCTGGAGCCGGACGTCTGGACGCTGTCCTTCTGGGAGGGCGACGAGGTGACCCCCGCCCAGGTCCGGCGCGCCTACGTGGCCCTCAAGCGCACCTTCTACGACGGCGCCAAGGTGCGCTTCCGCCCCGACAGCACCTCTCAGGAGGAGGTCGCCAGGCACCTGGGCGACATCCCCGTCATCACGAACGACACGCTCTACCGGGCCCAGCGCTATCACGCCTTCACGACCGGCACGGCCGTGGGCAAGCTCCGCATCGTGCCCCGGGGCGCGCCCCTGGGGTCGCTCACCTTCGCCCCCGACGAGGTGGTCATCCTCCCGGAGTCCGTGCCGGACATCACGCCCGTGCGCGCCATCCTCTCCGAGCGCTTTTCCACGCCGCTGGCCCACGTGGCCCTGCGCGCCCGCGCCTGGGGCATCCCCCACGTGGGCTACAAGGGTGCCTCGCGCGAGTTCGCGGCCCTGGACGGCCAGTGGGTCTGGCTGGAGGCCACGCGCTCCAAGCTCACCCTGCGCCCCGCCACCCAGGCCGAGCGCGACGCGGACGCCAAGGCGCGCGCCCAGGCCAAGCACGTCACGCTGCCCACGCCCGACCTCTCCCAGGGGGCCCTCAAGCCGCTCTCCGAGCTGCGCGCCAGGGACGCCGGGGTCTACGGCGCCAAGGCGGCGAACTTGGGCGAGATCCTCCACGCCAAGCCGCCGGGGGTGCGCGTCCCGCCGGGCTTCGCCGTGCCCGTGCACTACTACGCCGAGCACATGCGGCGGCACCACCTGGACGCCCGCGTGGAGGTCCTCCTGGCGGACTCGCGGTTTCGCAGCGACCGGGCCTATCGCAAGGAGGCCCTCGCTCAACTCCGCCAGGCCATTCGCCAGGCGCCCTTGGATCCCGCCTTCCAGAGCCTCCTCGCCGAGCGCCTCACGACGCTCCCCACGCGGCCGGGGCGGGGTGTCTTCGTGCGAAGCTCCACGAACTGCGAGGATCTCCCGGGCTTCAGCGGCGCCGGGCTGTACGACACGGTGCCCAACGTCATGGGTTCCCTGGCTGTGGCCGACGCCCTGCGCGCTGTGTGGGCCAGCGTCTGGAACCTGCGCGCTTACGAGGAGCGCGAGCACTACGGGATCGACCACCGCCAGGTCTACGGCGCCGCGTTGGTCCAGGTGGGCGTCAACGCCACGGCGGCGGGCGTCCTCGTGACCGCCAACATCTTCGACCCCCTGTCCGCCGACGTGTACACCATCAACGCCAAGTCGGGCTTGGGGATCCGCGTCGTCGAGGGCCAGCGCGTGCCCGAGCAGGTGCTCTTCGACTACTCGAACCTGGGGATCAAGGTGCTGTCGCGCTCGGACGACGACACCAAGCTGGTCTTCGATCCGGACGGCGGCGTCCGCGAGGTCCCCAACGGCCAGAAGGGGCGCCCCATCCTCACGGACACCCGGGCGCTGGAGTTGGTGCGGGCCGCGCGGGCTCTGGAGCGTGTGTTCCCCGACTCTCTCCCCCTGGACATCGAGTGGCTCTACGAGAACACCACCCTCTACATCGTCCAGGCGCGCCCCGCCGTGGGGATCGGGCGGCCGGCCGGTCGACGTTGAGCGCTGGCCCCGATCCGCCACCTACTCTGGGATTCGGCTTTGGATCCCGCGTGTGGGC
>CAYZID010000110.1:0-17659 GCA_964478315.1 uncultured Myxococcales bacterium
CTCACACAGGTCCTCACCGGCCCTCGACCCTAGAACTCGATTGCCCTGGCGCCCCCTCCTCGCGGTGCGAGGTGGCAAGAATCCCCGATCCGCCACCTGCTCTGAGGACCGAGGCGCAGGAGGCCGCGCCTGGGCAAGGAGGCAAGCGGCTGGGCGCGGAGGCGTGGCCGCGTCACGTCGAGCACCCAGACGTGCAGTCCGACGCCGCCCACACGCGGGATCCAAAGCCGAATCCCAGAGTAGGTGGCGGATCGGGGAGAATGCCGCCCGGCGGCGGGTTGTCGGCTAGGATGCCGCTCACGCCACGCCGCGCTCACGGCGGGCCCTCGAGCCAACCCTGTTCCCCCCCGGAGGTGAGCATGAGCCCCACCGCCCTCCCCTTCGTCGGCCCCTGCTCCTCGAACCCCGACCCTGTCCCCGGCGCGCCCTGCCGTGCACGCGCCGGGCGCCCCACCCGCTCGCGCGCGCCGCTCCGCGCGGCCGCGGCCACCGGCGTGGCCCTCGCCACCCTGTGGTCCGCGGGCTGCGGGCCGAGCTGGACCCCTCCCCCGGTGAGCGCGGGCCCTACCCCCATGAGCGCCCACGACGCCATGATCCGGCTGGAGAAAGCGCGGACGCTGGCGCTCGCCCCCACCGCCACGGACGTGGACGCGCGCGCCTACGCCGCCGCGTGGCAGGAGCTCGCCGACGCCCCACCACCAGCGCCACCGGGCTTCGAGTTCCAGCCCGAAGGACGGCTCGTCGTCGACGCGCTGGACGCGGCGCTCGTGCGCGCGACCTCCCCGGCCGCCAAGATGAGCCTCCAGCGCAGCCGCGCGGGGGTCTTTCTGCGGCTGGGCAACCGCCCCGCGGCGGTGGGGGCGCTCCGCGCGGCGCTCGCGGCCTCGCGGGGGGCCCCGGGCGCCCAGGGCAGCTCCCTCGCCAGGGAGCGGCTGGACGTCGCCCTGGCCCTCGTCCCCCTGCTGGGAGACGCCGGGATGCGCAGCCAGGTGGCCCAGGTCTGTAAGGAGGTCTTCCCCTCGCTGCGCGCGCCCGATGACCGGTTCGCGCTGCTCGACGCCTGCTACCGCTCCAGCGGGGCGGGCAGCGTGGACGCCGGCCTCGCCTGGGCACCGCCCGCGCAACGCCGGTTCTATCTGGCGCGGCGGACGGGGGGGGCGGTGGCCTCACCGCCCGCACGGCGGACGGCCCGCCCCCAGCCTACCACCGCCCGGGATCGGGCGCTGCGGGACGCCATGAAGCGCTATCGCATCTGCCAGTCGCGGTGCCGCTCCCTGCACAGCGGGTGCATGGACCAGGCCTGCATGAACGAGCTGACCACGTGCCTCGACGGCTGCGAGGCCCAACTCCAGTGACGCCGCTGCGGGGGCGTTGCGCGCGAACCCGTGACGCCCCCGCCAGGGTGGCCTGCGCCCGAGCCGTCCCGTGGGACAAGCCGCGCGCGGGCTCCCTGGTGGGGGCGTCGCTCGTCTCTCCGGCACGAGGGCGGCCGGCGGGAGGGCGGCTACTCGCCGCGCACGCGCTTCCAGTACGTGGGCACGTCCAGCGTGTCCTTCACGCCGTCGTCGATGATGTGGTCCACGAGGGTGTTGAACATCTTCTCCCAGTCGGCCTCGATCTTCTTGCGGATCTTCCCGCACTTGCTGGCGCGCTCCTTGCGCTCCTTGGCGGGCAGGTCGTCCAGGGTCTTCTGGGCGCGGCGGTAGCCCGTGATGGTCTTGGCGTACTTCTTCTTGTCGCCCCACTTGTCGTAGAGCTTGCTGTACTTCTCGTCGAGCTTCGCCATACACTTCGTGTACTTGGCGGACGCCTTGGGCGCGCCCACGCCGCCCCTGCACGAGGGCACGTTGAGCTTCGTCGCCACGGCGCGAGCCTTGGGGATGGCGCTGGTCGTCTCCCTCATGCGGATCCGCAGCGCTCGGCCCCCCGTGACGGACCAAGCATCCAGCCACATGCTGTCGAAGCGCGCCGTCTGCACCAGGAAGGGCTCCTTGCCGCTCCACACGACGGTGCCAGGGATGGGATGGCGCCACAGGTTGTCCCAGGCCGCCGTATCGCACTGATCAAAGATCCCGATGCGCTTGTAGGCCATGAGCCAAGCGGGCACCTGGGCGCGCGGCCACTGGACGACCACGTACTGGACGCCGTTCTTCGTCCCGGCGAAGTCCAGCTCGCTCGTGTAGGCCGCCGTGGCCGGACCCGTGGTGCAGAAGCCGGCCACGCGCTGCCAGCGGGGGAAGACGTGCGGCCAGAAGAGCTGCATGGCGCTGGCGCCCTTCTTGGGGATCCACTCGGGATCCTTGTACCGCTCGCCACCGGACCACGACTTCCAGCGCATGACGGCGAGGTAGCAGGTGTCTGCGGCAGCCTTGACCGGGATCACCAGCTTCTTGCCCTTGCTCTCGCCCGACGCGGCCACCGCGCCGCCCAGCGCCTTGGCGACCTCGGCGGGCATGTTCGCGCCGGCGAGGAGCGCGTTGTAGAGGGTGTAGTGGTGGCGGTTGTACTTGTAGAGCTCCGTGGAGGGCTCGTGGACGCTGCGAACCGTCTCCATGCCCTTGTCGAAGGCCGCAAGCTTGTCGGCGGGGATGGGCGTCGTGGGCTCGACGAGCATCTTGTCGATCTCGGCCATGAGGCGGTTGATCCCCGCGAAGGCCTTGCGCTTCTTCTCCTCCAGGGCGCGGCGCGCCTCGCGCTCGGCGCGCTCCTTGGCCGCCCTCGCCTCGGCCTCGGCCTTGGCCTTGGCCTCCCGCGCGATCTCGGGGTTCCGCGTGCGCAGGCGTTTGGCCTCGTCCTGCCACCACTTGACGTTCTTGGCGTAGGCGGGCGGCGCCCCCTTGGCGAAGGCGGCGACGGCCTTGTCCAGCGCGTCCAGCGCGGGGTTCGGGGCCGCCTTCCCCGTCCTGTGGATGGCGCGGATCTTGGCCCAAGCCTTGCCGCACTCGAGCATGGCGCGAGACTGGCCGATCGCCACGCGCAGAGCCTCACGCCGCTTCTTCACCTGGTCGAAGCCGCTCGTGAGCTTGAGGTCCGCCGAGAGCTTGTCCTTGCCCGCCTTGTACTTGGCGAGGGCCTCGTCGATCCCAGCCTGCTCCTTGGCGATGTCATAGCCGAACTTGTTGGGCAGGGCCTTGAGCCCCGCCCGGAACAGGTTGTCCGCCTCTCGGAGGCGCTTGCCGGCGTTGGGCGTCTTGATGGACGGCCCCTTGATCGTGAAGCCGAATCCGGCGTGGGCGGGCCCACCCAACCCGGCAAGGGCGACGGAGAGGCCGAGGGCCCCCGCGCCTACGAGTGCTCTGTGCAGCGACGTCATGGGACGCTCCTTGAGGACGTGGTGTCGTGTGGGCAGTCCGTAGCAGCCAGCCGGTCCCGAGGCAACCCGGGGACGTGTGCCGACGCAACTGTCTCCGCCGCCTCGCACCGTCTGGCCCTGTCCCGCGTCGCGCGTGGGCCTCATCACGCTTGGGAGTGACGCCAGCGCCCACGCTCCCAGGAGGCCGCGAAGACGGCTCCGCGGACCCCGTAGTTCAGCGCCGCCGCGGCCCAGACACCCAGGAGGCCGCCGCCCAGCTTGGGGCCCAGGAGCCACGCGCCCGGGAGATAGAGGCCCCACTGGATGACCGTCGAAAGCCACATCGCACGGCGCGTGTCCCCGGCCCCAGCGATCGCCTGCTGGAGCACCGTGCCTACGGCCTCCAGGCCGATGGCCGCGCCGAACAGGCGGAGCGGGGCCACTGCGAGGGCGAGGGTCTCAGGATCGCGGAGGAACCCCTGGAGGAGCAGCTCAGGCGCCAGGACCATGGGCAGCCCCAGGAGCCCGAGCCCCACCACCGCCACCTGAGCCACGTGCCAGGCCCAGCGGCGCGCGTCCCCCAGATCCCCGCGGCCCATGGCCTGGCCCACGAGGGTCGCCGCCGCGAGCCCCATGCCCATCCCGGGCAGCAGGGCGGCGAGCATGATCGTGATGAGGGCGTGCGCGGCGGCGGTGGCCCGCGTCCCAAGCTCCCCGACGATGCCGTAGAAGACCGTGTAGCCCACCGCCATGAAGGCGATCTGGACGCCCGCCGGCCAGCCGAGCCGAAGGACGCGGCGGACCTCTGCCCACGCCGGCCGGCTCGCCAGGAAGCCCTCCGTCCGCGCGTGTCGCCACGTGAGCTGGAAGTAGTAGGCCGCGCCGGCATACGAGGCGGCCGAGGTGGCTACGGCGGCTCCATCCGTCCCCCAGCGCGGGGCGCCCAAGGCCCCGAAGATGAGAAGCCAGTTCAGTGCGATGTTGACGAGCTGCATGAAGACGAGGGAGCGCATGTAGATCCCCGCCCGACCCACACCGTTCCAGTAGCCCCGGAAGGCGAAGTTCATCCCCACCGCGGCCACGGAGACGGCCCGGATCTGCACATAAGACGTCGCCAGCGCCTGGACGTCCCCGTCGCGCGTGAGCCACGGCAGCACGTGGGGCGCCACCCATACCCAGAGCGGGGTGAGCCCCACGGCGGCCCCCACGGCCACCAGCAGCGCGGCGTTCAGCGGCACGGTGGCCTCCTCCCGGCGCCCTTCTCCGACGCGTCGCGACGAGGACGCCTGCACGGCCGCGGACAGGCCCATGACCAGGGCCAGCGCGGCGAAGGTCACGGTGGAGCCCACGCCCACGGCCGCCAGCGCGGCGTCTCCCAAGGTGCCTACCATGGCCGCGTCCACGATGTTCAGGACCGCCTGGGAGGCCATGCCGCCGATGATGGGCAGCGCCAGCCGGGCGATGGTCCGCGCCCGGGGGGAGGACACGATGCCCACGCGAGCGGAGGGACCGGCGCCGCCCGGCAGGGGGGCTGGCGATGGGGGCGGGGGAGTCACGGGGCGGCACGCTACTCGCGGTGCTCGCTGGACGCACGCTCACGGACGTGAACGCTCAGCAGCGCCCCGCCAGCCACCGGGCCGTGAGGCGGAGGAAGTCCGTCTCGGTGAGCACGCCCACGAGGCGCCCGTCCCCGTCCACGACCGGCAGGCACCCCAGCTTGGAGTGGAGCATGCGCCGCGCGGCGTCCACCGCCATGGTGTTGGGGGCGACGAGGGTGAGGGTCGTGCTCATGATCTCGCCCACCGGGGGGCTGTCGCCTGCGCGGTGCTGCGTCTCGGCGGCGCGCATGAGATCCACGAGGGACACGATCCCCACCAGCGCTCGCTCGGCGTTCGTCACCAGCATGTGCCGCACGTGGGCGATGCGCATCATGTTCTCGGCGGTTGTCAGGTCGTCGTCTGGCGACAGCGTGTAGGGATCGCGGCTCATGATGTCGGAGACGCGGTAGCACCGCACCCCATCGGCCGTCACGTTGGGCAAGTCTCGCATGGACGCCTCCAGCGGGCTGGGTCGGCCTTCGCAGGGAGCCCCCTGCTCGACGACCTCCACGAAGGCACGGCGGCGGGCGCCCTGCCAACTCGACAAGGGGGCCGCCACGGGCCAACCTCACGACCACGCTACGCGGAGTGGCGGCTCCCTTCCACCTCCGCGTGCTGTGTGGTCTCGCCCACCGGACACCAGGAATGCCCACGATGTATGGAGCCCCCCCCCCCCTAGACCGGTTCGACCTCCGTCGGTACCTGGGATCCGGGAGTATGGGCACGGTTTACGAGGCCTATGACCGGCTCACGGACGAGACGGTGGCCGCCAAGGTCCTGCGCGACGTGACCCCTCAGCGCCTGTACCGGTTCAAGCAGGAGTTCCGCACGGCCCAGGCCGTCTCCCACCCCAACCTCGTGCGCTTGGGCGAGCTGGTCCTCGACCGCGGCAAGTGGCTCTTCACGATGGAGCTCTTGGAGGGAGAGGACATCCGCGCCTGGGTCACGGGGGGCCGCGGGCCTGCCCGAGTCCCGGGGAGGACGAGCAGCTCCTCGTCGGGCGCCGGTCGACGCGGGACGAGCGCGCTGAAAGCGGTCGAGACCTCGGCCCCCCTCGTGGCGGAGGGTGGTTCGGAACAGCCTCTCCTGCAGGGGCCGCCCTTGTTCGACGAGGGGCGTCTGCGGCGCGCCTTCGGCCAGGTGGCGTTGGGCGTCGCGGCCTTGCACAGCGCCGGCCAGATCCACCGGGACATCAAGCCCTCGAACATCCTCGTCACGACCGGCGGGCGGGCCGTGCTCGTGGACTTCGGCCTCGCCACGGCCAAGACGGACCTGCGCCAGCCCACGGACTCGGTCGTCGTGGGGACCATCGCTTACATGGCACCCGAGCAGGGGTCGGGAACCGAGCCTGGGGTGGCCGCCGACTGGTACGCCGTGGGCGCCGTCCTCTACGAGTGCCTCACCGGGCGGCTTCCGTTCGAGGGGCCACCGCTCTCCGTGCTGGTGGAGAAGCAATCCTCGCTGCCCGTCCCGCCCCAGCAGGTGGCGCCGGGGATCCCCGATGACCTCGCGGCGCTCTGCATGGACCTCCTCGCGCCCCAGCCCGCGCGCCGTCCGGAGGCCGGGGAGGTGCTCGCGCGGCTGGGGCTCAGCGCGACGGCTCGGCGCATGATGCTCGCGGCATCCTCCACCAGCAGCGTCGTGGGCGCCGCGAGCCTCGGGCGCACCCGAGAGCTCGCGGCGATCGAGCGGGCTTGGCGACGCACTCGGCCGGGTCACCCCGTGTCCGTCGTCATCTCGGGCCTGTCCGGCGTGGGCAAGTCCGACCTCCTCCACCACGCCACCCGTCAGATCCGAGCCCTGGATGACCGCGCGCTGGTGTTCTTCGGCCGCGCGGTGAAGACCGAGTCGGTGCCCTTCCAGACGGTGGACGGGATCATCGACGACCTCTCGCGGCTGCTCCGACGCATGAGCACGGAGGAGGTCGAGACGTTGGTCCCCCCCGACGTGGACGCCCTGCGCCGCGTGTTCCTGGTGCTCGGTCGCGTGAGCGCCTTCGCCCACGCCGACTCGAACGAACCACCGCCGCAGGCGTCGTGGGACGCCTCCGGGGAGCTCCGCGCTCGCGCCTTCGCGGCCCTGCGCTGGATCTTCCAGGGGCTCGCGCGTCGCTCCCCGCTGGTCCTCGCCGTGGACGACGTCCACTGGCTCGACGCGGACAGCGCCGCCTTGCTCCAGGCGGTGCTAGGGGGCCCCGACCCGCCGGGGATCTTCTTCCTCCTGGCGGGGCGAGAGGAGCCGGAGGGAGAGCGGGCGGCGGACGTGCCCCTGCCGGGCGACGCCGTGTTCCTCCACATGGGGCCGCTGCCCCCCGAGGCCGCCGAGGCGGTCACGCGCCACACGCTGCAGTCCTTGGGCATCGCCCACCGCGTGTCGGCGGCGACTCTGGCCGCCGCCTCGTCCGGTTATCCGGCCTACATCGACGTCATGTGCCGCTACGTAGCCCTCACGGGGGACCAGGAGTTGGATCTCGACCCCAAGAGCGTCGACGACATCCTCTGGGCCCACGCGACCTCGCTGGGGGCCGGGGCCCTGCGCATCCTCGAGCTGGCCTCGGTGGCCGAGGTGCCCCTGAGCCCCGCCATCCTGCGGGTCGCCTCGGGATTGCCTGAGCGCGAGTTCGACGAGATCCTCGCCAAGATGCGAGTGACGCACCTCCTCCGCCACGCGCGCCGCTCGGGCCAGGTCGAGCCCCACCACGCGCGCCTGGCGCGTGCCGTGCGCGAGCGCATCGCCCCGGAGACGCGCACCCAGCTCCACCGCCGCCTGGCTACCGCCATCGAGACCACGGGCTCCCAGGCGGGGCACGCGGACCTGCTCATCCGCCACCTGGAGGCGGCCGGCGACCACGAGCGCGCCGCTCGATACGCCGAGGAGGCGGCCGCCCGGTCCTCCGAGCGCTTCGCCTTCGATCAAGCCGCGGCGTTCCTGCGCACCGCCCTGGGCATGGAGGGGGTGTCGGCCTCGCTCCGGCAGGCGCTCCACATGCGGCTCGCCAAGGCCCTGCTCCACGCCGGCGACCTCCCGGGCGCCGGCCGGGAGTTCGCGGCGTGTGCGGCGGACGCCCCCCCTACCCTCGCGCTCGAAGCGCGGCGCGAGGCGTCTCTCGCGTTCCTGTTCGCGGGCCATATCCGCGAGGGGCTGGAGGTGCTCGACTCCATCCGCGAGGAGGTCGGCGTCCAGTACCCTCGATCCCACAGCGCCGCCGTGCTCTCCATCGTCAAGGACCGCCTGGCCCTGCTGTTCAACAACTACGCATGGACGCCGCGCGATGCGGCTGAGATCGCGCCAGCCGACTTGGAACGGTGGGAGGTCTATCGGTCGGTCTCCCTGAGCCTCGCTATCGTGGACAACGTGCGAGCGCAGGCGTTCCAGGCGCGGGGGTTGCGGCACGCCCTGCGCGTGGGAGAGCCCACCCGCGCCCTGCGCTCCCTCATGAGCGAGGCGGCCTTCGTGACCTCCCTCGGGAAGCGGTGGCGCGTTCGGTCCCAGGAGATCGTGGAGCGCCACCGGTCGCTCGTGGAGGGAGGCGACGACCAGCTCACCAAGGCCTTGCTGGTCATCGCCGAGGGGACGCGAGCCTACTTCGAGGGCGAGCTCGACCGCTGCATCGAGCGGCTCGACCGAGGGGTGGCGATGGCGCAGCAGGCGCCCGACGTCACCTGGGGCGAGCTCCACGTGGCGCGCACGATCCTAGTCCTCGCCCTCAGGCGCCGCGGCCACTATCGGCGCCTGCGCGCGGTCGTCGACGAGCTGCTGGCGGAGGCCAAGCGGCGGGGAGACCGCTACACGACGACGACCATCACCCGCTTCGCCATGATGGCCTGGCTCGCGCGGGGGGAGCGGGACGAGGCCCTGGAGCACTTGGGCGCCGCCCGCTGGTCGGCGAACCCCGACCACTACCACCAACAGCACTACGGGCTCATGATCGCGCGGGCCGATCTGGCGCTCTACGACGGTGCGGTGTCTGCGGCCGAGCTCCGAGAGCATGCGCGGCGGTATCGGGAGTTCTGGGCCGCGCCTCTCCGGCGCACCGTGACCACGGTGCGCCCGGAGGCGACCTGGGTCTGGGGCCGCCTGAACCTGGCCATGCCGGCGGGACTCCCCCGAAGCGAGGCCACGACGCGGCTGACCACCGCCCGCAAGGCCGTGCGCGTCGTCCTCAAGACGCGCGAGCGCTACACTCGCGCCTGGGGGACGCTGTTGGCAGCCTGCGTGGCGGCGGCCTCGGGCGAGGAACCGGCGGAACGACTGAGGGTCGCCCGTGCGGCCGCCCAGGCAGCCGACCTGCCCCACCTGGCCGCTGTGGCGGGCGCGCGCCTCGCCGGCGTCACCGCCGACGAGCGAGAGGCGGCCGCCCTCCGGGCCGAAGCGCTGGAGCTCTTCGCGGAGGAGGCCGTCACGGTCCCCGGTCGGGTCGTGCAGATGCTCACGCCCGGGTTCCCGCGCACGGGCGAACAGGACCTCCTGCTCGGGGAGCCGGGAGGGTGACGCGCGGCGACCGCGTGCGCGCCCGGGCGGCGTTCAGGTCGCGCTGAGCGCCGCGCGCGCCGCGAGGGTCGCCACGGCCATGATGGTCCACTGGGGGTTCACGGCGGTCGCCGTGGGGAGGACCGAGGCGTCGGCCACCCAAACGTTGTCGTAGCCACGCACGCGGTAGTCGCCGCCGACGACGCCCACGCCCGCCTTGGGTGAGCCGTCCGCCGCCAGGATGTTCCCCCCGATGGGGTGCGACGTGAACATGCGGAAGTCGGCCATGCGCAAGGGGTAGCCGTGGATCGCCTTGGCGAACGCCTCGACGTTGGCCTCCGTCAGCTCGAACCCCATCCCGGGCAGGGTCGTCATGAAGACCTCCCGGCCACCCGCGGCGTGGGCCATGCGGACCAGGGCCTCCAGAGCGTAGGCGATGTTCTCCGTGTCCCGCGGCCCCAACTGCCACGTGAGGGCGCGGCCATTCACGAGGTCCGGCTTGCGCTGGACGCGCCCGCGCGGCTCGCTGGGGACCAGGGCGGCCAAGTTGAAGGCGTGGGGATAGCGGTCCATGCCGCGCACGTGGCGATCGAAGAAGAAGGGCAGCTCGATGGCCGCCGTGCCCGGGGGGTTGGCCATGTTCTCGAACATGGCACGGTTCTTTGGGTCCACCGCGCCCATGGTGATCTGGATCCCGTCGAACAGGTTGCGGTACTCGTCGCCAAAGGCCGCCGTAATGGGGAAGGCCAGGTTGGCGCTCACGCGGTGACCCACAGGTCCCTGGACGTCGCTTCGCATGAGGAAGTGGCTGGACGCGATGACGCCACCCGCGACGATGACGCCCTTGCGGACGCGGATGCGCTTGTGGGTGCCGAGCCGCGTGCGGACGGTGACCGACCGAGCGCGGCGCCCCTCGGCGTGGAAGCGCACGGCCGAGGTGTCGCTGACGATCTGGGCGCCCCGGCCTTCCGCCCAGGGGATGTACGTTTCCAGCATGGAGCGTTTGCGGAGGTACAGGTTCCCGAAGGCCCCGTAGCCGGACCCCATGGGGTCGTGGAAGTTCACCTTGGCGACCTCCACCGCGAGCCGCTCGTCATCGGGCTGGGTTGCATTGAAGCCGGCGACGCCCGCGCGCCACAGGGCCTCCACCTGGGCGTTACGGGCGTCGGGCGGGACCTCCTGAATGTGCAGCTCGCGCGCCACCTCGTCGTAGGCGGCCTGGAGCCCGGAGAGGTCCATGCCGTGCTGGTCGCGCCAAGTGTCTCGGATGGCCTGGGGGAGCTCGAAGCACACGGCGTTGTTCACGACCGTGCTGCCGCCCACGCACTCACCCTGGAGGACCATCATGTCGAAGCGCTTGGTCTGCTGGAGGCCGCCTTCCTTGTAGAAGCGGCGCATCATCTCCATCTCGTGGTGGGACATGTCCCGGAGGGGCGAGTAGCGGCCACCGCGCTCCAGGACCACCACGCGGCTGGGATCCCCCACCTCTTGGGCCAGGCGGTAGGCCGCCGTGGCGCCGCCAGCGCCCGAGCCCACGACGACCCAGTCGGCCTCGTCTGGGAGCGGCGTCCGGCGTGTGGGCGTCACCACGCGGGGGGCGAGGAGGGGGCCGCGCCCGGGGGTCTCGGCGCGCCAGTTGTGCGGGGAGCCGGGGCCATCGGGGAGCGGCGCGGCGGCCTCGGCGGGCGGGCGCGACAGGGGGAAGTCGCTCTGGAGGCGGTCCCGGGCATCGGGGGGGATGAAGCCGGCCTCGGCCCAGGCTTTGATGTCGTCGTAGTGAGCCAGCGTGATGAACGAGTGGAGGGCCGTGGTGAGCATGTTCATGAGGTCGGCCACCTCGGGGACCATGGCGCGGGCGCGCTCGGTCGGGGGACGCAGGAGCTTGGAGCGCAGGAACCACCGGCGCTCCTCGCGGCTCATGACGGACAGGGGCGGGCGGAGGCCATAGACGAGGGGCACGACGTGCTCGAAGATCCAGAAGGGGTAGTTGA
This sequence comes from uncultured Myxococcales bacterium, assembly GCA_964478315.1. Taxonomy (GTDB): domain Bacteria; phylum Myxococcota_A; class UBA9042; order PHBI01; family JAAZYN01; genus CAYZID01. The sequence continues at coordinate 11,352 of CAYZID010000110.1, forward strand.
GGAGCCCGCGCTTGCGCCCCTGGATGCCGGCGATGTGCAGATCCACGGCGGCGAGCGCCCGACCGTGGTCGTCGTCGGTGCCGCCGTAGAAGGCGTCGTGCAGGGCGACGACGTTCCGCGCGCCGCTGGGGCTCAGGACGCTGATGCCGTACTCCACGTCGTAGAACATCTTGCGGATGACCATGAGGGGGATGGCCACGGAGGCGTTGAGCGCCACGAGGACCATGAAGTACCAATCCTCGGTCGTCGTCCCGCCGCCGCGGGTCTGGATCTCGACGGTACCCACGGAGTCACCCAGGAGGAGCCACGCGGCGCCGGCCACGACGCTGACGCCGATGGCGACGTACAGGACGCCGATGAGGCGCTCACGCAGCGCCTCGCGGTTCGCCAACATGAACAGCAGTGCGGCGAGCGTGGAGTACTTGGTGAGGGAGTTGCACACCTGAGGGTCGGGGAACCCGTAGATGGCTCCGAGCCCGTGGGATGGGTCCATTCCCAGGCGCGCGTAGAGGATGAGCCCGAAGACCAGCGTCACGGCTCCCCCGAAGGCGTAGAAGATCCCGCGGGTGAGGACGTGGGGCAGGGAGTCGAAGGCCGGCGCCTCCTTGTCCGGGCGGAACTCGTCGGCCAGCGCGCGATAGCGGAAGATGGCGGCCAGGAAGAAGGCGACGAACAGGCCGTCCACGAGGGCGGACTGGGGCAGGAAGTCGCGGTACGGCGTACCCGCGGGATCGGTGAGGAAGAAGGCGGTGGAGGCGACGACGTTCACGCCGTGGCCCACCGCCAGGATGATGCTCGTGTGGTAGCGCAGGGCGGGGTTGTAGGCCGCCGCGAAGAGCAGCGCCACCATCATGGAGAGCTTGATGAAGGTGTTCACCGTGAGCGCCGGGTTGGCGAAGGTCTGCCCCAGGATGGGCTGCATGAAGGCCGGCCAGGCGTCGAGCCCGGCGAGGGCGAGCAGCGCGAGGAGGAGGTAGAAGACGTAGAGGCCGCCGATGACGAGGAAGCCCCAGAAGAACGCGTCGCGCTTGGGCTTGGGAACGACGTCCTCCGTCCATTCGGACCGAAAGAGGGCCTGGTAGGCGGCCGAGAAGACGCCCTCCCGGGGGCGCTCTGGGGGCGGCTCCAGGTCGGGCGGCAGGGCGGGCGCCGCGGCGGGCAGAGCCGGCGCCAAGAGGCGGCTCACCCACAGCGCCAGGGGGCCGGCCACGAGGCCGTCCACGGCCCAGACCACGAGGAACTGCGCCAAGGGAGGGAGGCCGCCCAGGGGGCCAGCGGCGGGGTAGCACCAGATGGTGCATGCGCCCCCAACGCGGAAGTGGGCCTCGACGAAGAGGTCCAGGGGGAAACCGATGGCGAAGAGGAGCCCGGCGTGGACCAGCCAGCTCGACTTGCGCAGGGTCGCCATGATGGGGGCGTAGAAGCCCACGACGACGACCAACTCCAGGCCCACGAGCCAGGCGGAGCGCGCCCGGGCCACGCCGAAGACGAAGAAGGCGAGCCACAGCATGAGGCCGTAGAGGACGGTCGTGACCCCCATCTGCAGGAGGACTCGGTGGAGCCCGCTGAGGCGATCGAGCGGGTCGGGGGCGACGCGGCCGTGGAGAGGGTGAAGAGACATGGCCGAGGCTCCGTTGTGAGGTTGCGCGTGGTTGGAAGGTGTGGATCCGGCAGGGAAGGCTTCCGTGGGGGGCTTACTCCCGCGCCAGCAGGAGCGAGGGCGCGGGCTCACCGCGCGCGTCATCCCACTGGAGGTGCTCGTGCGTGTAGGTGGGGCGGCCCGATTCGTGGGTTAGGGTGAGGTGGACGAAGGGGCGCCGCATGCGCGGCAGGGTGCTGGCCGCGCCGGGGAGGCTCGTGTCGACGATGGGGATCCAGGTACCCGTGTTGAGCACGACCACCTCGCGTGGAGTGGCGCCCAGGCGGCCAGGGCCGCCCGGGACCTCCTGGGGCGCCGGGTATAGTCGGGCGTCCTGGGCGTGCGTGTGCCCGACCACGGCGTACAGCCTCGCGCCGGTGGCGGCGTCCGTGCCGACTAGGGCAGCCAGGGCGGCGTCTCTGGCGGCGCGGGGGTAGGCGTCGTGCGCGGCGGGGTGCAGGCGCCGCCAGGCGTCCCGCGCGAGCCCCACCGTGGGCCAGAGGAGGAGAAACCCCAGGAGAAACCACCCGAGCCTCGGGGTCACCCAGTCGGTGAGGGTGGGGAGGAGCCCGGAGACGGCCACGACCATGGTCGTGGAGGCGCCAAGGGCAGCGATCCAGAGGACCGCGACGCAGGTGAGATAGACCGCGAGGGCTGGGGCCGAGCGGCGCTTGAGGTGGTAGCGGCGGAGGGCGGGGGGGAGCCAGGTGGCGCCGCGGAAGAGTACGCCCAGGGAGGCCACGGGGGCGTAGCGGAACACCGCCCACAAGGCGCTCTCCACGGGCTTGATGTTGTCCAGCAGCGGGCGCCAGCGCTCGATGGGGTTGATGAGGTAGATGTTGATGAGGCTCCCCAGGGGGAGCTGGAGCTGCTCGGGGTCCCGGGGGTCGGTGGGGGGATGGGCGGGAGCGGCGTCCCCTTGCGCGGGGCGGTCGGCTTCCCCCGGGACCGCCGTGGTGGGCTCGAAGCGATGGCCGTGCTCCAGCCAGACGTTGCCCAAGACGCGGCCGTGGTCCTCGAAGGAGACGCGCTCGGCGACGCGGGTCACGACCTCGGTGGACACATCGAGCGCGGGGCCTCCTCCGGCGATGGCGGCGAGGAGGGCTCGCTGGACGGCGAGCCAGGCGAGCTCCAGATCGTGGTTTCCGCGGATGACGAGGACGTGCCCCCCGCGCTCGACCCACCAGCCCAGGGCGCGGAAGAAGACCGGGTGGCCGGCGATGATCGTGCGCACCTTCCAGACGGCCTCCACGGCCGAGGTGCCCAAGCCGAAGCGGCGCTCACGGGGGCCTATGCGCCGTCGGAGGGCCTCGATGGTGGTCTCGTGGGCAGGGAGACCCGCGCGGACCGCAGCCTGGGACCACGCCGCGAGGTCCGCGTCGTCCTGGGGCAAGCGGACCAGGCGGGTGAAGTCCAGGGTGTCACCGTTCAGCACGAGCAGGGGCGGTCCGCCGGGGTTGGCCCCGCCCTCCCCTGCCGGCGTGCGCCCTCGCCCCCCGTCGGGGGCGCCCGCGGCCCAGCGCTCCCAGGCGCCCCTGAGAAAACGCTCGAACGATCCGTCCTCGAAGAAGTTTTCGCCGGGATCCACGCGCCCCGTGACCGGGGCGCGCCCCGCGGCGAGGTGGAGGTCGCTGACCACGAAGACGTGCCCCGGGAGGGGCGTGTCGGAGCCGAGGGCCGGCGTTTCGCGGTGATGTTCTGGGGGCTTGGCGGGTTGCAAGGGGGCGGCTGTCCAGGGGGCCGTGTGGTTGGTCTGGGACATTGAAGCCCCCTCGGGGGAAAACGTCCACCCGCCTCGGTCGGCGCCGAACCGCCCCGATGTGCCCGATGTGGAGGTCCCGCCGAGGGGCGCGACGGGCCCAGCCGCGCGCCGTGCGCGTTGACAGGCCTGGCCGTCGGGGGCATGACCGAGCCTCACCGTCTGGAGAGAGCCCGTGCACACCCCCCGCGCCCGCGTCGCCGTCGAGAGCCTCCCTCAGCCCCGCGCCTGCACGGTGACCGTCTGGACGGTGGCCGCCGTGCTCGCGAGCTTGGGGGGCGCCGCGGGCTGCCAGCACGCCGAGGAGGAGGCCCCCTTGTCCAGCCTGTCCGACGCCACCAAGCCCCAGGCCGTGGCGCCCACGCGCGTGGGGGACGCCGCCGACAGCCCCGCCGGGGTCGAGCCGCGGTTCGACGGGACGACGCCGCGCGAGGCCATCCCGCCGGCCTATCGCTGGGATCTGACGGTGTTGTTCAAGGACGACGTGGCGTGGGAGCAGGGGCTCGCGGAGGCGGCCAAGCGCCGCGAGACCTTGGGCGCGTTTCAGGGCAAGCTCGGCGACCCCGCGCAGCTAGAGGCTTGTCTGCGCGCCTACTTCGACGCGCGGCTCCTCACGAACAAGTGCACGGTATACGCCAGCCTGCGCTTCGACACGGCGCAGTCGGACCGACGCCTCCAGGCCAACAACGAGCGGGCCATCGCGGCGATGCAGGCGCTCATGGAGAGGGCGGGGTTCATCCGGCGCGAGGTGTTGGCGCTGAGCGACGAGGACTACGCGGCCGCCCTGGCGGCGCGGCCCGGGCTCAAGGCCTACGGGCCCTATCTGAACGGGCTGCGGCGGCGCCGGAGCCGCGTGCTGAGCGCGGACGGCGAGCGCGCCTTGGCCTTGCTGGGGGACAACCTCTGGGCCGAGATCGACCTCAACGAGTTGCCCAGCGACCTGGAGAAGACCTTCCAGGCCCTCATGACGGAGCTGCCCCTGCCCAAGATCCGCGACGCCGAGGGGCGCGAGGTGCAGCTCACGCTGTCGAACTACGGGCGCTACCGGCGATCGCCCAAGCGGACGGTGCGCGAGGCGGCCGTGGAGGGGCTCTTGGGGACGCTCAAGGCGTTCGAGGCGACGTTCGCTGGGACGTTCGGTGGGCAGGTGCGCAAGAACGTGGCCCTGGCGCGGGCACGCGGCTACGACACGGCGCTGGAGGCCTATCTGGACAAGGACGACCTGGATCCGGCCGTCTACCACACGCTGATCTCGGCCATAGGGGCGAACTTGGCGCCGCTGCACCGCTACGTGAAGGTGCGGAAGCAGGCGCTGGGGTTGGCGGATCTGCACCTCTACGACCTGTACATCCCCATGGTGTCGGCCAAGGTGACGCGGACCTTCACTTACGATGACGCGCGGCGGATCTTGCCCCAGGCGTTGGCGCCGCTGGGCCCCACCTATACGGGCGTCTTGGCGTCCGGGCTGGATCCCGCCCACGGGTGGGTGGACGTGTACCCCCACAAGGACAAGAACTCGGGGGCCTTCGTCACGGGCGTCTATGGCGCGCACCCCTTCGTGAAGCTCAACTTCTTCGGGAGCTTCAACGACCTGTCCACGGTGGCCCACGAGTATGGGCACGCGCTGCACACCTACCTGGCCCACGAGGCCCAGCCCTACATCACCAGCGACTACCCGCCGTTCTTGGCGGAGATCGCCTCGACGCTGAACGAGCGCCTTCTCAGCGAGTGGATGCTGGAGCACGCCCAGAGCGATGACGAGCGGCTGGCGCTGCTCACCGACCTGGCCGAGAGCATCCGCACGACGATCTACCGCCAGGCGCTGTTCGCCGAGTTCGAGCTGGCGGCGCACACGGCGGCGGAGGCGGGCAAGCCGCTCACCGCCGAGGTCCTCAACGGGATGTACGAGGGGCTGCTGCGCAAGTACTACGGGCCGGACTACACCGTGGGCCCCAACGACGGGGTGGAGTGGGCGTATGTGCCGCACTTCTACTACAAGTACTACGTCTTCACGTACGCCACGGGTCTGTCGTCGGGGATCGCCTTGGCGGACCGCCTGGAGGAGGGCGGCGCCGAGGCGCGCGACGCCTACCTGGGGATGCTCAAGGGCGGGACCTCGCGGTCGCCGCTGGACCTCCTCAAGTCGGCGGGCGTGGATCTCACCAAGCCGGACGCCATCGCCGGCGCGGCGGCGCTGCTGGACAAGACGCTGGGCCAGATCGAGGCGCTCCTTGCCAAGCGAGGCGGTGCGTCGAAGTAGCGCGGCGCCGAGCGCGGAGGCTCGTCCCTTCCCGGGCCCCTACCCTCCCCTGCCCCTCCCCGGCTGCCTCAGCCGGTGGTCGTGAGCGCCTGGAATCGCTCCAGGAAGGCGGCGCGCGCGCGCTCGGGCGGCCATGGTTCGATGGGGCCCGGGAGGGGCTCCGTGCCGCGGGCCCAATCCGGGGCCCCCATGAGATCGCGGGCCTCGGTGGCGAGGAGCTGGTCGTCGGCGGCGCGCACGGCGGCGGGCATGGGCCAGGAGAGGCCGTAGCGCTCCGTGACGCAGCGCAGGACGACGTTTTCGGCCTGGGAGAAGGTGGGGAGCTGGCGCTTGAGGGGGCGCGGGAGGTCGCCGAGGTAGGCCTCGGCGGCGTCGTGGAGGAGCCCCCAGAGTTGGTGCTCGCGGGGCAGGCTGTCGCACACGCGGACGCTGTGCTCGGCCACGGAGTAGAAGGCGGCGCTGTGGCCGTTGAAGCGGCACAGGAGGCTCAGGGCGTGGGCGATGTCGCGGATGTCCACGTCCTCGGGGCGGGGGGAGAGGGGGTAGAAGCGCCGCCCGGTGGCGGTCTGGATCCAGTCGGTGCCGGTCACGGGGCCTCTCGATGGGGGGTGGGCTTGGGGGCGCGCGGCGCGCCAGGCGCAGTGTGGGCG
>CAYZID010000111.1:0-17434 GCA_964478315.1 uncultured Myxococcales bacterium
GCCCAAACGCGGCCTCCTGCGCCTCGGTCCGCAGAGCAGGTGGCGGATCTGGGGGCCCGGCTGAGCGTTGTGGGGCCGCGGGGCGTGTGGTAGGAGCGCCCCTCCCATAGAGCGTCTGCGCCTGCTCGCGTCCCCGGCTTCCCGCTGGCGCGCGGGTTGGGCAGCGCCGAGGCCGACGCGCGGAGGTGTTGGAGATGGCGAGAGCGAAGGGCATGCCCCTGCAGGGGGTCCTGATGATCGGCGCGGTCTTGGCGATCGCGGGGTTCTTCGTGGGGCGCGCTACGGCGCCCAAGCCGGCGGCCAAGGCGGGCGCGGTCCAGGTGGGGGCGGCCGACGGGGTGGCCCCGAGCGCCTCCAAGGTGGCCTACGTCGAGAAGAAGCTCGAGCTGGAGCCCTCCCCCTCCAAGGGCCCCGCGGACGCGCCGGTGGTCATCTTCGAGGTGAGCGACTTCCAGTGCCCCTTCTGCGGGCGCGCCTGGAAGACCGTCGAGGAGGTCATGGAGGCCTACCCGAACGACGTGCGGGTCGTCTTCAAGCACCGCCCGCTTTCCTTCCACAAGAATGCGCGGCGCGCGGCCCTGGCGGCGGCGGCGGCGGCGCGGCAGGGCCACTTCTGGGCCATGTACGACACGCTGTTCGCCAACCAGAAGGCTCTCAGCGACGAGGACATCGAGGGCTACGCCCGGGACCTGGGCCTGGACATGGCTAAGTTCAAGGCGGACCTCAAGGACCCCAAGCTGGCCAAGAAGGTGGACGCCGACGACGCGGCGGCCCAGGCGCTGGGGATCACGGGGACGCCGGGGTTCGTCATCAACGGCGTGTTCTTGAAGGGGGCCAAGCCCCTGGCCGACTTCAAGGCGGAGATCGACAAGCAGCTCGTCAAGGCCAAGGCCCTCATGGACGCGGGCGTTCCCCGGGCGCAGGTGGCGCGGCGGCTCACGGCCCAGGCCGGAGGGCAGGCGGCCAAGGTCATCAAGTACCTCATGGACGAGTACCCGGCCCCCAAGCCCAAGCCGGCGCCCAAGAAGGGCGAGGACACCAAGACCGTGTGGAAGGTCCAGGTCGACCCTGACCACGACCCCGTCCGCGGGCCCAAGTACGCGCCCGTGACCATCGTGGAGTTCAGCGACTTCCAGTGCCCCTTCTGCGCCAAGATGCCCCCCGTCTACAAGAAGATCGAGGAGACCTACGGGGACAAGGTGCGGGTCTTCTTCAAGCAGAACCCCTTGTCCTTCCACAAGCACGCGCAGCTCGCCGCCGAGGCGTCGCTGGCCGCCCACGCCCAGGGGAAGTTTTGGGAGATGCACGACCTGCTGTTCGAGAACCAGAAGGCGTTGGAGCGCGCCGACCTGGAGCGTTACGCCAAGCAACTCGGCCTGGATATGGCCAAGTTCAACGAGGCCCTGGACAAGCATACCTACAAGGCCTGGGTCGCCGACGACCAGGAGGCGGCCGGTGAGGTCAAGGCCCAGGGGACGCCCAACGCCTACATCAACGGCCGGCAGCTCACGGGCGCCAAGAGCTTCGAAGACTTCAAGAAGGTCATCGACGAGGAGCTCGCGCACGCCAAGAAGGTCATGGACGGGGGCGTGAAGCTGGAGGACCTCTACGAGAGGCTCGTCGCCAAGGGCAAGCGCTTCCAGGTTCTGGATGAGCGCGTCAACACCTTCGACCTGAGCCAGGCTCCCATCAAGGGGGACAAGAACGCGCCCATCACCCTGGTGGAGTTCAGCGACTTCCAGTGCCCTTACTGCAGCCGCATGGTGGCGCCGTTGGAGGGGCTGGTCGCCAAGTACCCGGGTAAGATTCGCTTCATCTTCAAGCAGTTCCCGCTGTCGTTCCACAAGAACGCGCGCAACGCCGCCAAGGCGTCCCTGGCCGCCCAGGCCCAGGGCAAGTTCTGGGAGATGCACGACATCATGTTCCAGAACCAGAAGGCCCTGGAGCGCGACAAGCTGTCCATCTACGCCGAGCAGGTGGGGCTGGACCGCGCCAAGTTCGACGCTGCGGTGGACAGCGATGTCTACGAGGCGCGCATCAAGGCGGAGATCGCCGAGGGCCAGCGGGCGGGCGTGCGCGGGACGCCGTCGCTGTACATCAACGGGCGGAAGTACAACGGCTCGGGGCGGACTCTGCCCGATCTGGAGAAGGTCTTGGCGAAGCACTTCGGGCTGGTGATCAAGTGAGCGGCGTCACGGACGCCTGGCAGCGGGAGGCGAGCGAGCGCATCGCGGCGGCCTTCGCGGATCGGAGCCTGTTGTCGGACCGCGCCACCAGCGAGGCCGTGCTCCGCACCATCGAGTTGCTGGATGCGGGTGTCTTGCGCGTGGCCTCCCCTCCCAGCGCGCGGGAGGACGGCGACGGTGACGGCCCCTGGGTGGTCCACACCTGGGTGAAGCAGGCCGTCCTCTTGTACTTCGGCCTGTGCCGCATGGAGGTCACCGAGGTCGGGCCCTTCGAGTACCACGACAAGATCCCGCTCAAGACGGGCTTCGCGGGGCAGGGTGTGCGCGTGGTCCCGCCGGCCACCGTGCGCCGGGGCGCGTTCATCGAGGAGGGCGCCGTCCTCATGCCCTCCTACGTGAACATCGGCGCCCGCGTGGGCGCCAGGACCATGGTGGACACCTGGGCCACCGTGGGCTCGTGCGCGCAGATCGGTCGAGACGTCCACCTCTCGGGGGGTGTGGGCATCGGCGGCGTCCTGGAGCCCCCGGGGGCCGTGCCGGTGGTCGTGGAGGACGGAGCCTTCATCGGCTCGCGGTGTATCGTCGTCGAAGGCGTCCGCGTGGGCGCCGAGGCCGTCTTGGGGGCTGGCGTGGTCCTCACCGCCTCCACCCGTATCCTCGACGTCACCGGGCCGGAGCCCGTGGAGACGCGCGGGTACGTGCCGCCGCGCGCCGTGGTCATCCCGGGTGCGGTCCCCAAGGACTTCCCCGCTGGGACCTTCCACGTCCCAGCGGCGCTCATCATCGGGCGTCGCAAGGCCTCCACCGACCGCAAGGTGAGCCTGAACCAGGCGTTGCGCGACTTCGGCGTGGCGGTGTAGGAGCCGTGGCCGAGCGGCCCGCGCCCTCGCCCGCGCCCTCGTCCCTGGGGCTCGGGCTGTCGGCGGAGCTCCGGGAGGAGGTCCACGACGCTCTCGTGGCGACCTTGCTGGAGCTGTGCGCCATCCCCTCGGAGATCGGCCATGAGCGGGCGATCTGCGACCACGTGGAGGCGCGCCTGCGCCGGGCCCACCCGCGGGGGCGCATCTGGCGCGTGGGCCACAGCCTCATCGCGCGCCCGGCGGCCCCACGCCCCGGCGTGCCCACCGTGGGGCTCGTGGGGCACCTGGACACCGTCCCGGCTCGCCAGATGGTCCCCGTTCACTTCGACGGCGAGCGGGTGTGGGGGGCAGGGGCCAGCGACATGAAGGCGGGGCTGGCCGTCATGCTGGAGCTCAGCGAGCGGCTGGACCTGGCCGCGCTGCCGGTCGACTTGCTCCTGGTCTTCTACGAGCGCGAGGAGGGGCCCTACCTGGAGAGCGGGCTGGAACCGCTCCTGGCCCAGCACGGCGACCTCCTGCGGGGCATGGACCTGGGCATCTGCCTGGAGCCGTCGGACAATCGTGTCCAGCTCGGAGCGGTGGGGTCTCTCCACGCCACGCTGACGTTCTCGGGCCGCCGGGCCCACTCCGCGCGGCCGTGGGAGGGCGTGAACGCCGTCCACGCCGCGGGCCCGCTGCTGGCCGAGCTGGGGCGCCAGGCGCCGCGGGAGGTCACCTTCGGGGGGGCGGGGACCGGCGCCCCGGCGCTCACCTTCCGCGAGGTGATGAGCGTGACCATGGTCCACGCCACTGGGGCCCGGAACGTCGTCCCCGAGGTCTTGAAGTTGAACCTGAACTATCGGTTCGCTCCCGGGCGTTCGGTGGCGGAGGCGCAGGCGGACGTCGAGGCCCTGGTGGAGCGCGTGGGGGCCGGGTGCGCGATCGAGTGGACCGACTTGAGCCCCTCGGGGACCGTGCCCGTGGGCAACCCGCTGCTGGAGCCGCTGCTGGAGGCCCCGGAGATCGTCGTGGAGGCCAAGCAGGCCTGGACGGACGTGGCGCGCCTGGGGCTCCACGGGATCGACGCCATCAACTGGGGGCCCGGGGAGTCTGCCCAGGCCCACCAACGCGACGAGTCCTGCCGGGCGGAGCGCTTGATCCAAGGCTACGAGGCGCTGGGCGGCCTGCTGCGCGCCGCGCCCGTGCCCACGCGGCGCTGACCGGCCGGGCAGGACGGCCGGAAACCCGGTCGGTTTGGGCCTGGTTGCTCGCCCCGTCGGGCTGCGCTAGATTGCGAGTCCATGAGGCTGCCCTGGCGTAGGTGAGGGATGGTGGAACTCGAGGGCGCGAAACGGCTGCTGCTGCGAGTGGAGTTTCAGTGGGGAGTGGTCCTTCATGTGGCGCACACCGTGCAGATCTCCGAGCGTGAGGTCTTCGTGTGGACCGACGCATCCGTGCGCCGCAAGGACGTCCTCGACGTCTCGCTGTCGTTTCCGGGGCTCCTGGAGCCGCTCACCCTGCGTGGGACCGTCGCCCAGCGGTTCGCCTCGGTGGACCCGGGGGATCCCGTGGGCCTGGTGCTCGAGTGGGATCAGTCGGGGGCCGACGCGGCCAGGTTGCGCTCGTTCTTGGAGCGCGTGGACCAGGCGCTCGGCGACAGCAAGCGGCGCGTGGCCGGCGAGGCCGAGCCCTACCGCGTGCTCTTCGTCGAGGACTCCGACCTCATGCGGGACATGTTCCACTTGGGGGCGCTCAAGTACTTCCGACGGGACAAGAAGGGCATGGTGGAGGTGGACATCGCGCAGAACCTCGCCGGGGCCTGGGAGCTCTACCGTCACAGCCGCTACGACATGGTGCTCGTGGACTTCTACCTCCCCGACGGGACGGGCAACGAGCTGGTCACTCGCATCCGCAACCGCCCCGCGGACAAACCCACCACCTGCGTGGGGGTGAGCGTCGGGGGGACCGAGGCGCGCCAGTGCTTGCTGGACGCGGGCGTGGACATGTTCCTGGACAAGCCCGTCGTGCTCCAAGACCTCTTCTCCACCCTGGAGGTCCTGTCCGCCCTGGGCCGGTAGAGGCGCGAGGCGTCGGCGGGATCGCGCTGGGCCCCCGGTGCCCGCGGTCCAAGGCCGCGTAACCAGATCGACACCGAGCGGACTCACCGTCTTCGCCTCGCTCCTCACAGCGAGGAGCACCTTCCGCTCGTTGACACCAGGGGGCCCGCGACGGTACGAAGTGGGAGCGCGGGCGGGATCCTCGCTGGCCTCTGCCGCGCTGCGTCATCCCGGGGCGTCTCCGGTCACGAGGTACCACTCGCCATGTGTTCGCCTATCCCTCAGCCCTTCACTACGGCGGCGCCCGTGCGGCCCCAGCGCCCCGCCTGGGCGCTGGGGGGGCTGGTATGGCTCGCGGTGGCCGTATCCCTCGTGGGTTGCGGAGCCCTCCCGGGGGACGGCGGGGCGGCCGCGGACGGCGGGGAGCTGGCGCACTCGGGCGTGGTCGTGGCGACCTACACCCGCAGCCCGGACAACCCCCAGGTGCAGGCCCAGCTCACCGTGAGCGCGTGGTTCGCGGAGCACGCCTGGGGGGAGCGCGAGCGGGTCTTGGACCTCCTCAGCACCCCCGTCTTGGCGAGCCACGCGCCGTCGGCCCCGGGTGAGTGCCGTGTGGTCGCGCGCGCCGTGCCCGGGCGCGGGGACGACGTCGCGGCGGTCTACTTCATGGACGCTGGCGATCTGTCCGTGTCTGTCTCGGGGGAGCGCCAGCCCTTGGACGCCCACTACTTCCCCGATGTCTTCCCCCAGGTCGCCGGGCTCGTCTACGACGGCGTGGTTCGAGACAACGAGGCGGTGGGTCCCAGCGCCATGCGCGTCCAGGGACACGGGTCGGGGGCGGTAGGGCCCTTCGACGTCACGGTGCCCGCGCCGGAGCCCGTGGAGATCACGGCCGTCATGGCCCGCGGCCCCGCGCCCAGCGGGGGTTCGGCGGGGGGGCTCGGGGGGGCGGTGGAGGTCCGCTGGACGCCCGCCCTCCAGGGCGAAGACGGAGAGGTCCTCGTGCAGCTCGTGCGCCGCGGCTTCGACCGCGTGGCAGCCATCACATGCACGGCCGAGGACACGGGGCGCTTCGTCATCGACGCGGCGCTCGTGGCGGCCCTCCCCTCGTTTGGAGCGGACCAGACCGACCGACTCCACGTGTCTCGGGTGGTCCAAGAGCCCTTCGAGGCAGAGGGGCTCGACGACGGGCGCGCCGTGCTCTTGGCCCGGGACTCCGTCTTCCTGAACTGAGCCGCCGCCGGAGCGTGCGGCCCCCGCGACGGTGACGGGCCCAAGGTCGGTGGCTCGGGGGCAGCGCGGGGCGCAATCGCCGCGTCGCGTTCAGCCCTTGCCCTTGAAGGCGTCGCGCAGGCGGGAGAGGAAACCGCCGTCCTTGGGCTTGTCTACGGCCGTGGCGCGCGTCTCCGTGGTGCGCGTCTTGGCGCGGTCGCGCGGTCCCCGCGCCCCCTTGGCTGCCTTGGCCTCGCGCATCTTCATGAGGCGCAGCTCGCGCTTGGCCTCGATGAAGTCGGGGCGCAGCTCCACGGCCTTGTCCATGGCCTTCTTCATGCGGTTCGGGTTGCCCCGGTCCTTCCAGTACAGCCCCACGCTGTAGTGGGTCATGGCGTCCTCTTCGTCGAGGCTCAACGCCTTCTCGTAGCACTTGGAGGCGATCTCCCAGCGCCGCTCGTCGGGGCGGGCCTCGCGGTTGTGGAACACGGCCCAGCCCAAGCTTTGCCAGTAGCGGGCCACCTCGGGTGCCGCTTCGGTGGCCTCGCGGAAGTAGCGCTCCGCCTCGGCGTACACGCGCTTGGTCATGTACACGCTGCCCTTGTGGAAGGCGATCTTGGCCGCCTCCATGCGGCTCTCGTCCCGCGTGGAGTGAGCCGCTGGGTTGCTCGCGGTCGCGCCGCGGACGTGCCCGCTGGTGTACTCCTTGCGCTTCACCGGATCGGACAGGGTCTGGTAGGCGGTCGTGATGACGCGGAACAGGCGCGCGGCGTCGTCGTGGAGGTCCTTGAGCCCGAGTTGCCCCACGCGGTCGGGGTGCACGGACTTCACCAGTCGGAAGTAGGCCGCTTTGAGGTCCGCCGGTGAGGCGTCGCGCTTGACCTGGAGCAGAGCGAAGTAGTCACCCGTCTCGGCGCGGGCCTTGGTCTCCGCGAGGCGCGCGCGCATCTCCTGGGCGGGATCAGACGCCATAGATCCTCCGTTCCAACAAACCTTGTTCTAGCAGTCTCTCGGCTACGGCGCCAGAGGGTGGCGGGGGCGGCGCGTGGATCTGGGGCGCCCCGCGTGCTATCCCCCTTCGCAGGATGTTCCCCTCCCTCGCCGCCACCGACACCCGCGACCTGGCCCGCGGCGGCCACGCCGCGAGGGCGATCGTCTGGGTTGCGGCATTGAGCCTGAACGCGGTCGCCGCGTGCGGCCCCCCCCAGGCGGGCCACGGGGGCACCCTGTTGCCGCCGCTGACGCTCATCGAGGTGGGACCGCGGCCCGTGGTCCCGGGGACCCGGCTCATCGTGCGGGGCAGCGGCTTCGTCCCCGCCGAGGTCGCGGGCCTCGCGGCGCGCTTCGTGGGCGAGCGCGACGGGGCCCCCTTGGATGTGTCCGTGACCCCCACCGTCGTGGACGCCGAGACGCTGGAGGTGCCCGTCACGGGTCCCCTGCTCGACGCCTTGGACCCCGCGGCGGGCGGGAGCTTCCAGGGGGAGCTGCGCGTCACGCGCACCCCGGCGGGGCCCGACCCGGCGGAGACCGCGAGCCTCCCCCTGAGCGTGACGCTGGCCGCGAACGTCACGCCGCGGCTCGACGCCGTGGAGCCCAGCGAGCTCTACCCTGGGGACACCGTGACGCTGCGGGGGGATGGGCTGCTGCATCCCAGCGAGGGCGCCGCTCTGGTCGTGCTGGACGGCGAGTTCGTCACCCAGGTCCCCCCCGAGGTCCGGACCATCTCGGGCCTCACGGTGCCAGCCGCGCCCACGGATCCCGGGGCACGCGCGGCGGTGTCCTTCACCCTGACCCCGGACCTTCTAGGGGTCCGCCCGGGCGTGTTCCGCGGGGAGATCTCGGTCTGGAACCAGACCCCCGACGGGGACGTGCGCCCGTCCGAGCCGCTCTCCCTCGACGCCTGGCGCTTGCATCGCCCCCGGCTGGACGAGGTGGCTCCGGACGCCGCCTCCCGGGGGCAGTGGATCACCTTCCGAGGGGCTGGGCTCCTCCCTCCCGACGGGCTCCTCCAGGCGACCACGCTCCTGCTCCTGGAGGGGCGCTTCTCCCCCCAGCGGGGCCCCGTGCAGGACCTCACGGGGGTCCACGCGCTCGCCCTGTACCCCGACGAGAGCGTGAGCAATGCGGAGCTCAGCGTCGTGCTGCGCGTGGACAAGGGCGTGGACGGCGAGCTCCGAGGGTTGGGGCTCATGCCGGGGCTCTTCGAGGGGACCGCTACGCCGCTCGTGCTCTTCGGCGAGGACGTGGTCCGTGGCGAGGGCGTGCCCCTGCGGTTCACCGTGCTCAGCCCCCTCCAGGTCGTCTACGTGAAGTTCCTGCCAGCCTTCGACGACGCCCTCGCCGAGTTCGGGCTCGCTGCCGCCCGTGAGCGCGTCGTGGCCCGCATCTTCGACGTCCTGGCGCGGGACTACGAGGGCGTGAACATCGCCTTCCAGCCAGCCCCGCCGGCGGACTTCGCGGAGTTCTCGACCGTGGAGGTGGGCGGGCGGGACCCCAACGGCACGGGCCTGTTCGGCTTGGACAATACGGCGGGCAAGGACGTGGGGAACCTCCGCTTCGACGACGTCGTGGGGGGGTTCAACGCCGAGACTCGCTCCCAAGGGTATGCGGCCTACGGGGGGATCTTCGCCGCGGAGTTCCTCAACCTCTCCCCGTCGCTGTCCGACTCGCCGCTGGCCTCGCCCCGCTTCGACGACGTCTTCGGCCCCTTCGCGCCGCCGCTCGGGGGGGAGCCTTTGGAGCCGGGGGAGGTGGACGCCGCCGGAGCTCGCGGGGAGGCCGCGCGCGAGGCCGCCCGCGTCCTGGGCAACCTCTTGGGCAACACCATCACCCACGAGGTGGGCCACAGCCTGGGCCTCGCCGCCATCGACGGGCAGTTCCACAACATCGGCGACAACCCGGGGTGGATCATGGACGCTGGGGCCTTCCGGCCCTTCCTGGAGCGAGCGGAGCTGGACGGGGAAGGCCCCGAGTTCTTCGCCCCCTTCAACCGGACCTACCTGGAGACCATCCTCCCGCCGGGCGAGAGCCCGTGAGGGGGGAGGCGAACCACCCGCGCGCGCGGCGGCGCCGGGGGAGGCTCCGGCCGCTGGGCTTTGGGCTGATCCTCGGGCTGGGGGCTGCCCTGGCCCTGGGCGCCTGCCCCAGCGGCGGAGCTCGGGACGCGCCCGAGGGGCGCCACGCGGTCGACGCGGCCGTGCCGGCGCTGCCCCCGCCCCCTCCGCCCCAGGTGATCTTCCACACCGCCAAGGGGGACGTCCCGGTGCGCGTGGAGGTGGCCGCCACGGAGCGGGCGCGACGTCGGGGGCTCATGTTCCGGGACCACCTCGACCCCGGGCGCGGCATGCTGTTCGTGTTCGACCGCCCCGGGGTGCGGACGTTCTGGATGCACAACACCCTCATCCCCCTGGACATGGTCTTCCTGGACGCCAAGCTCCGGGTCGTGGGCGTCGTGGCCCGCGCCGCCCCGCGCACGGACACCCCCCGCGGTGTGGGCGTCCCCAGTCAGTTCGTCGTCGAGGTGCCCGGCGGGTGGGCCGCCGCGCACGGTGTGGAGCCGGGCGTCACCGCGCGCCTCGTGAGCGTCCTGCGCCCGTGACCACGAGCCCCGGCGCTCGGCCGGCCTCCCCGGATCCTCTCAAGACGGAGCTCTCGGGCCCGCGCAACGAGGTTTTTCGCCTCCGGGGCGACTTTTTTCGACGTTTTATTGACGCCCCCTCCAACCGCCACCAAGCTCGGCCCCGAACGCGGCGGAGAAGGTAGCGATGGGGTCCCAGGACAACGCTCAGTCCCACGAGATTCGCCTCCTCGGGCGCGAGGTCCGGCTGCGGTCCTCGGACGAGCGCGCCCACGTGGAGGCGGTCGCCGCCTACGTCAACGAGACCGTGTCGGCGCTCCAGGCCCAGCACCGCAAGGCGCCCCTCCAGAGCATCTTGCTCCAGGCGACGATGTCCCTCGCCGACGAGCTGCTCAAGGAGCGCGCGCGCCTGGAGGCCATGAAGGAGAAGATCCGCGCCCAGTCCCGCGCCCTCCTCTCCCGTCTGGAGCCCTGAGAGGGGTGCGCCAGCCTCTGGGGCCGGGAGCGGCGTGAGCGGCTACGCCCCAGACGCCAACAAGGACCTCGCCCGGAGGCGGCTCCGCGTCGCGCGGCGGGGCCTCTCGGCGCAGGAACGCGCCCGGGCCCAGGCGGCTATCAGCGCCGCCCTCCTGGCGCTCGCGCCGCGCCCCACGCTTGTGGCCGCCTACGCGCCCGCGGGCCGCGAGGTGGATGTCACCCCGGCGCTGGCCGCGTGGGCGTCGCGGGGCGTGGCGTTGGCCTTCCCGCGCGTCACCGGGGTCGAGCTGACCTGGTACGAAGCGCCTCTGAGCTCCCTGCGCCCCGGTTATCGGGGGATCCGCGAGCCCCCGCCCAGCGCGCCCGTCGTGGCCCTAGAGGCCGCCGAGCTCGTGCTCGTCCCCGGCCTGGGCTTCACCCGTCGGGGCGCCCGGCTCGGGCAGGGCGGGGGCTTCTACGACCGCGCCCTCGCCCGCGTCGGCCGCGCGGAGGGCAGCGTCCCCACGGTGGGCATCGCCTTCGCCGCGCAGGTGGTCCCCTGGCTCCCCGTGGCCCCCCACGACCAGCCCGTGGAGCGCGTCCTCACGGACCGGGCCCTGGCCCTGGGCGGCGTGTGGCGGCCTCTCCCCGGGCACTCCGGACGCGCTGGGTAGCGCGCCCGGCGCCGCGGTGGCCCGTTGGCCTTCGCCGCCCTCCGCGGCGATGTCACCCACCGCGCCAGCGCGCCCTTGTCAGCT
Source organism: uncultured Myxococcales bacterium (assembly GCA_964478315.1). Classification (GTDB taxonomy): domain Bacteria; phylum Myxococcota_A; class UBA9042; order PHBI01; family JAAZYN01; genus CAYZID01. The sequence continues at coordinate 11,086 of CAYZID010000111.1, forward strand.
TCCCGGCGTCGCCGCTACGTTGAGCGCCCAGGGGAGGGGCACCGCGCGCGGTGCCAGCGCCCCCGACTCTCCGCGCGTGCGCGCGAGGTCCCCCGGTGCGCAGGGGACCGGTCCCCAGGCGGCCCTCTCCCGAGTGCCCCTCCACCGAGGTGTGACCCATGGCCGACGACAAGCGCCCCAAGGGCGCTCGCCCCCCCGCTCCGCCGACCCCGCAGCCCACCTCCACGCGGCGCAAGCGTCCCGCGCCACGCCCCAAGACCCCGACCAAGGGCGGCCTCCCCAAGCGCGGCGCTCCCCCCAAGCCCGGGGCCGCGCCGCCTCCCCTGCCGCCGGGCCTCGGACCTCGAAAGTCCGCGAGCGGCCCCCGCGCCCAGGCTCCAACGACCCAGGGACCAGCGCGCAAGGGACCAGCGGCCAAGGGGCCTCGCGCCCGGAAGCCGTCGGGGGCCCCACGGGCCTCGAAGAGGCCCCAGGGGGCGGCCGCGACCGGTCGGCGCAAGCCAGCGGTGGATGCCAACGCTGCGAAGCCGCGCCGCCCCTCCAAGCGGGCCGCGAAGCCGGTCCGCTCGTCCAAGCAGGTCGAGCCGGTCGAGCCCGCGGAGACGCGCGCGCCGCTCCCGGCCGAGCTCCGCGTAGCCGCCCCCCAGGGGGAGGACCCCATCCAGGCGAGGGCCTTCGCCCTGGTCGAGGAGCTTCTGGAGGAGCTCGGGCGGGATCCGGCGCCGGCGCGGGCCGCGAGGCTCCACTTCGAGGTGGCGCGGCAGTGCGCGAGCCCCTTGGGTCAGCTCTCCGCCGCCACGGCGCACTACGTGGCCGCCGCCGAGCTCGACGGGGACCACCTCCCCAGCGCGCGGGGGGCGCGCCTGGGCCTCTTGGCGCTGGGACGCCACGAGGAGGCGCTCGGGTGGTTCGACCGGGAGCTCGGCCTCACGGGGGAGCCCCACGCCCGCGCGCGCCTCCTCCTCGCGCGCGCTCAGCTCACCCGGCACCTGGGACGCCCCCTGGCCGAGGCCCGGGAGGCGCTCCACGCGGCCTTGGCCTTGGCGCCAGCGGACATCTCGGTCCTCCGCGAGCTCGCCTCCGTGGAGCGGGCCGATGAGCGCTGGGAGGCCCTGGGGGAGGTGGAGGGCCGCCTCGCGGACGCCGTGCGCGACGAGCCCATGCACCGCGCGGCGCTCCTCAAGGACAGGGCGCGCATCGACGAGGTTCGGTTGGATCGCCGAGAGGAGGCCGTGGAGCGCTACGAGGCGGCGCTGGAGGCCCATCCCCACGCGCCCGACACGCTCCAGGCCCTCAAGCGGCTCCACCGGGCGTTCAAGCGGTGGGGAGACCTCATCCGCGTCTTGCGCCAGGAGGCGGACAAGACGGTGGATCCCAGGAGCCGCGCCGCCCTGCTGCACCGGGTGGCGCGCATCTACCAGAACCACCTGGCGAGCCCGAGCGAGGCCGTGGCGGCCTTGGAGGAGGCGCGACAGGTGGCCCCCGACGACGACGTCGTACTGCGCGCGCTGGCCCGCGCCTACGCCGGCGAGGGGCGGTTCGAGGACCAGCTCCACGTCCTCAAGCGACTGGCGGAGCTCACCGCCGAGCCAAGCGACCGCGTGGCGTTGCTCCACCGCGTGGGGCGCGTACTCGAGGAGCGCCTGGGCGCGCGCGACCAGGCGGCCCACTGGTATCGACAGGCGCTGGACCGCGATCCCACGCACGTCCCCTCCCTCCGCGCGCTCAGCGCCATCCTCCAAGACGAGGAGCGGTGGGAGGAGCTCGTGGACGTGCTCCTCGACGAGGCCGAGGCCACCGAGGCCCCCTCCCGCCGGGCCGCTGCCCACGCCCGCGCCGCGGAGCTCCTGGAGCTCCGGCTGCGGCGCCCGGAGGAGGCCATCGCGCAGCACCTGCGGGTGCTGGCCCTGCACCCGGACCACGCGGGCTCGTTCAAGGCTCTGGCGCGCCTGTATGCCGCGGCCGGGCGGTACACGGAGCTGGTCGCCCTCCACGAGCAGCGGGCCGAGCGGCTCCCGCCCCAGGACGCCGTCCCCGACCTGTTCCGGGTCGGGGCGCTCTACGAAGACCACCTGCACGACAGCCTCCAGGCGGCGCGGACCTACGAGCGTATCCTCGCGATCGATCCCAACGATCTTCGGGCGCTGCGCGCCCTGGGGCGGGCCCACGCCCGGGGCGAGCGTTGGGAGGAGCTCCTGGGGGTGCTGGATCGCGAGGCGGCCCTCACCCAAGACCCGGTGCGTCGGACCGAGCTCTTGCACCGCGCGGGCGTCGTGGCCGCCGATCGGCTCGACCGCCCGGGCGTCGCCAAGGAGCGGTTCGAGGCGGCGCTGGCGCTCGACGAGGGCCACGGGCCGTCGCTGGCGGGGCTCGGGAGGTTGGCGTACCGAGCCCGGAGGTGGGACGAGCTCTTGCGGGTCTATGAGCGTGAGCTGGCCGCAGAGCCCGCGGGTCGGGCGGCCGCCGAGCGCCTCCACAAGATGGGCGAGGTGGCCCGGGACCACGTGGGCGACACGGCCCGGGCGCGCGCCTACTTCGAGCGCGCCGTGGAGGCGTGGCCCCAGGCCGAGGCGTCTCTCCGGGCTCTCGCCGAGCTCTTGGAGGCGGCGGAAGACTGGGAGGCTCTGGCCTCGGTCCTGGCCGCCCAGCGCGACGTGGCCCAGGACGCGCACGAGCGCGCCGTATTGTCCTACCGGCTGGGGCTCCTCGCCGACGAGCGGCTGGGGGATCCCGATCGCGCCCTCGCCGAGCTGGAGCGCGCCGTGGCCGAGGAGGCGGGGGCGGGGCCTGCCCCCGACGCCCTCACGCGGCTGCGCGTGGAGTACGGTCGCTGGGAGCCGCTCGTGGAGGGGCTCTCGCGCCTCGCGGCGGGGACGGGCGACCTCCTGCGTCGCGTGGGCGCCCTCATGCAGGTGGGTGAGGTCTGTCGGGACCGGCTGGGGGACGACGCCCGCGCCATCGCCGCCTTCGAGGAGGTGTTGGCCTTAGCCCCCGGCCACCTCGGGGCGCTGCTCGCCCTGGAGAACCTCTACGCCCACCGCGGAGACGAGGAGCGCCTGGGCCACACGCGGGGGGCCCTCGCCCAGGCGCTTCAAACGCCTGGCGCGCGCGTCGCCGTCCTCCGTCACGTGGCGCAGGGGGCGGAGGAGCGCGGGGAGCCTGGGGTGGCGGCGCACGCGCTGCGGGAGATCCTGTCCGTGGACGGGCGGGACTCGGCCGCCCTCGATGGGCTGGAGGTCCTCGCCCTGCGAGGCGGAGCGCCGGGGGACATCGGCGAGGTGGCCGCCCTGCGCGCGAGCGTGCTCGGCCCGGGACCGGCGCGCGCCGAGGCCCTCCTGCGGGTCGCCGAGTCCCTGGAGGCCGAGGGGAGCGAGCACGCCCTGGATGCCTACCGCGGGGCGCTCCAGGCCGACCCCGAGAGCTTCGCCGCCGCCCACGGGTTGCTGCGCGTGGCTCAGGGCGTGGGGGCCTCGGAGGCCGTGCTCGTCGCGTTGGAGCGCCTCGCCAGGCTCCAGGTGGTCCCGGCGAAGGCCGCGGCCTACTGGGTGCGCTCGGCCGTGGTGCGCACCCAGCGGGGCGGGGATCCCGAGGGCGCCGTCATGGATCTTGAGCGCGCGCTGGACGTCCACCCCGACGACGCCCAGGCGGCCGAGCTGCTGGCGGAGCTGCTCTCGGCACAGGGGGACGTTCCCCGCTTGGTGACCCGGCTGTCCGCCGCGGCCGCGCGCGCCACCGAGCGCAAGGTGCCCCTGTGGCTAGAGGTTGCCCGCTTCCAGGCGGTCCGCCAACGGGACCTCGTGGGCGCGCTCGCCTCGCTGGACCGCGTCTTCGAGGTGGAGCCGGACAACGTGCAGGGGCACGAGCTCGCCGCCGAGGTGCTCATCTCGGACCGCCAGTACGGGCGGAGCGAGCCCCACCTCGTGGCCGTGGTGGAGCACGCCGATGAGGCGCGCTCGCGGCTGGAGGCGCAGCTCACCTTGGCCGAGGTCCTCCACGAGCACTTGGAGCGCCTGGACGACGCCCAAGAGGTCCTCGAGGCCGTCCTCGCCGCCCACCCGGACAACCGCGAGGCCTTGGAGCGCTCCCTCGCTGTCCAGACCGCCCGGGGGGAGGCCGCGCGCGCCGTGGAGGTGGCGCATGGGCTCCTGGGCGTCCTCGCCGAGCCCGACGAGGAGGCCGCCGTCTACGTGGCCCTGGGGGCGCTCCACGAGCGGCTGGAGGATCGCGACGAGGCGCTCGGCGCGTACCGGGAGGCCATCGTGCGCCAGGGCCCGGGCAGCGAGGGCGCCCAGCAGTATCTGCGCCTCGTGGAGGCGGGCGCTCCGTGGGAGGGCTACGCGTCGGCCTTGGACGCACACATCGCGCGCGCCCCGCGCGCGAGGGCGGCGACCTACCTCGTCCTGGCAGCGGTGGCGCGCGACAACCTCGGGGACGCCGCCCGGGCCACGGCCGCCTTGCGGCAGGGCGTGGAGGCCTGGCCGGATCACGCCGATCTGCGGCTGGAGCTCGCGCTGGCCTTGGACGACGACCCGGAGGAGGCGCTGGAGCACGCCGTCGCCTGCGCGACCATCGACGTGACCCGGGCGGAAGCCTGGCGGGAGGCGGCGCGGCTGTTCTACATCACGCGCCAGCGCGACGAGTCTCGCGTGGCCCTGGCCGCCGTGGCCGCCCTGGGGGAGCTCACCCAGGAGGAGCGGGCCGATCTCGCCGCGCGCCCACCCCGCCCGGGCCACGCCCGGCCCGGGGCCTTCGGGCCCGATGTGCTGCGGGGCCTGGACGGCGACCACGTCCCAGGGGGGGAGGAGGCCACCGCCTTGCTCCAGGTCTTGGGAGAGGTCGCCGGGCGTCTGCACCCCGTGAAGCTCGAGGTCTACGGGCTCACGACCCGCGACCGGCTGGGCGCGCGGGCCTCGCACCCGGCGCGGGAGGCCGTGGACGAGATCGCGGCCATCTTCGGCGTGGACGACTACGACCTGTACGTCCACGAGGGCGGCCAGGCGGGGGTCCAAGTGGGGCTCGGTGACCGCCCTGCCGTGCTCGTCCCCCAGCCCGTGCTCTCGGGGCCCAGGGCAGCGCTCGTCTTCCAGCTCGGGCGGGCCTTCGGGTTCGTCGCCCGGGGGGTGACGGCCGCGGCGTGCCTGCCCGACCGGGAGCTGCGGATCTTCCTGGCGGCGGCGTCACGGACCGCCGTGGACGGCTTTGGAGATGGGCTCACCAGCCCGGAGTTCCTGGACGAGCAGGCGCGCCGCGTGGCGCGCGGCGTGGCCCGCCGCGACCGGCGAGCGCTGGAGGACGCCGCCATCGCCTACGCCCAGGCGCCCACTTTGGACCTCCCGCGGTGGCGGGCGGCGCTGGACCGGGCCGCGGTGCGGGCCGCGATGCTCGTGGCCGACGATCTCGGCGCGGCGCTGGGCGTGCTCTCCCAGGCCGATCCGGCCTTGGTGCACGCGTCCGGGGAGGAGAGGGTGGCCCACTTCGCCGGCCACGTGCGGTTCTGGGTGAGCGACGAGGCCATGGAGCTGCGTCGGCGCGCGGGCCTGTTCTCGCGCGCGCTGTAGCACCGGACCAGATCCCCGGACGTTCGCGCGGGAGCGCTCAGCGGCGCACGCCCACCGTGGGTGCGCGGAACCCTACGATGCCCACCTGGAAGGGGAGGGACACCTTGGCCTTGGAGCCTCGGCGCGCCCGACCCTCGAAGCTCAGGGACAGGGCCGTGTCGCTGCTGGACTCCAGCGTGAAGCGCGTGAGGGTCAGGAGGTAGAGGTCGCGGTCGCTGAGCCGAAGGGTCGCCGTGGTCTCCCCCAACGCGTCCTCGCCCAGCGTGAGCCCCATGAGGGTGTCCAGCCCCGCCACCTGCCCCTGCCGGTCGGGGAGGGGCAGGGGGATGACGGCGCGGAGGACCGGGGGCCTGGGGCCCTTGGGGGCGTCTCCTCGGTCCCGCGCGGGCGCCCCGAGCGCTACCACGCGGAGCGCCACGCCCCCCTCGCTCGTGAGGAAGGCCGCGTAGGAGTAGGGCAAGAAGAGGTCTTCCGCGTCCAGGCGCGCCCGCGCGAAGTAGCCCGCCGGGACCCGAAGCCCCGGGGTCCCGGGGATGAGGGGACCCTGGGCGTCCACGCGAGCCCGCGCCGTGGGCAGGTAGGCGTTCACCACCTGGGCCCCGGTCGAGGCGGGCGCCGCGGGGCCGGCGTCCGGGGAGGGCATGTCGAGCCAGTCCGCGCAGCCCCAGGGCCCAGCGGCCAGGAGGACGACGGCGAGCGCGGCACGCGCCCATCGCGCGCGGCCTCGCATGAGCCGGGCGCACGACGGAGGGCGCCCGCCGCCGAGCCGGGAGCCTCGCGCGGGGCGCGGG
>CAYZID010000112.1:0-17432 GCA_964478315.1 uncultured Myxococcales bacterium
CCAAACGCGGCCTCCTGCGCCTCGGTCCGCAGAGCAGGTGGCGGATCTGGGCCGGTGCGGTGGGCTTGACGAAGACCTCGTTGTCGCACACCAGCGCCACGACCTTGCCGTCGCAGTAGACCGCGTACTCACCGAACATCTTGCGCCGGGAGATCGCCCCCGCGCCCGCCATCTGCTCGACCACGTAGTCCACGAACTCTTCATCCGACGCCACGCGCCCCTCCTCCTGTCTCCGCTCGACGGGGCGCATCGCTGCGCTGCCGCCGCGCGCGCTACCGGTCCGCGCGCGGCCGGCGACCCACCTCGACGACGGCCTCGGCGTAGGCCACGGCGGCCGCCTCACAGTCCGGCTGGCTGCCGGTGAGCCAGGCGGCGGCGAAGTTCGTCTCGGTCGGCGGCGGGAACACCCGGGCCGCCGTGACGTCCGCCGCCTTCAGCGCCGCGTCCAGGGCGATGGTGGCCTCCATGGGGGGCGCCACCAGGTATGCCATGGAGTCGCCCGGTCGCAGGCCCGCTTGCTCGGACAGGTAGTGGCCCAGCGAGGTGATGACGTGGGGGAAGACGGCGATCTCCCCCTTGTCGTCGGCCGCATAGAAGGTCGCATCGTGCTCCAAGCAGTCCACGAGGGCGCGGAGCCCCTCGGCCACCTCGTCGGGGTCGGCGCCTGCGATGACGCCGAGGATCTCCCCGGACAGCCGCCCCGAGGCGTGGGCCGCTCCCGCGTAGAAGGACCGCGCGAAGACCACGTCCACGTGGGCGTGCTTCGTGGCCTCGTCCAAGGCCACGTAGGTGGGATCGTCCTGGTCGCAGGTGACCAGCCCGAGCGAGACGTGGCGCTCGGGGTCGGCCCCGTAGGCGGTGAGGAGGGAGGCGTGGGCCGCCGGGATGTGGCGCACGCTGAGGATGGTCGGGGGCAGGGGCTCCAGGATCACGACGCCACCTCCACCAACCTGGCGCGACGCTGGGGGGCACGATAGCCCGCGCCCGCGGCCTCCCCCAGCTCGGCCTCCAACGCGGTGAGGTCCAACTCCACACCGCTGGTCTGCTGATCCAACATGGCGCCCACCAGGACGGCCAGGCGGCGCCCGGCCTGCTCGGGCGGGACGCCCCGGGCGTGGATGTTGCTCATCATGTTGCGGTCCCCGTCCGTCTTGCCCACGCGCGGCTCGTAGACCAGGTAGGCGCTCAGCCCGTCCCCCGTGCCCAGCCCCGGGCGCTCGCCCAGGAGGATGGCCGCCACGCGGGCGCGGACCACCTCGCCGATCTCGTCCTCCAGCCACACGCGCGCGAAGCGCGCCGCCATGGGCGCCCCCACCGACCACCCGCGCTCCGCACAAGCCCGGGTGAAGCTCTCCAGCAGGGCGAGACCCGAGCCCATGCAGGCCACGGCGCTGAGCCCGTCGGCCAGGATGGGCTGGACGTCCACGCCCCCGGGGTGCGCCGCGGCGTGATCGCGCAGGCGGCGTAGGCTGTCCTCGTTCAAGCGCCGCCCCAGGTCGGGGCGCAGGAGGTGCTCCGCGTGATCGCGCACGCGGGACTGGAGCGGGAGCAAGCCGTGGTCTTGGGCCCAGGTCTCGGGGAGAACGGCGCCCACGGCCTCGTGGGCCACGGCCAGCTCCGCCTGGAACTGCAAGACGACATCCGTGGCGTAGCGCGTCCCCACGTGGCCGATGCCTAGCAGGGCCGTCGTGTGCCGAGCCGCCTGGGCCGCGTAGCCGGTGGGGTGCTCGGCCCCCACCTGGGGCGCCCGTCGCGGGAACACCTTCACCGGCGGCGGCTCCACCCTGGGGAGCGGCGGGGGGCCCAGGGGCGCGGCGACGCCCAGGCGTCGGCGCAGATCCTCGATGAGCTCGCGGGTACGGCTGGGCATCAGGCGATCCCCCTCATCGGTGAACGCCTGGGAAGGGAACCGCCGTGGGGTCCCCGAAGCGCGGCCCCGGGCGCCCGTCGCGGAAGATGCCCACGTCGTGGAGCCAGGCGTCGAACTCCGGGGCGGGGCGCCCCTGGAGGAGCCCGCGCACCGACGGAATATCGTGGTAGGAGCTGGACTGGTAGTTGAGCATGATGTCGTCGCCCACGGGCAAGGACATGAGGTAGGTGCAGCCCGCGGCCCCCAGGAGGACCTCCAGGTTCTCCAGCTCGTTCTGGTCCATGCCCGCGTGGTAGGTGAAGCAGGCGTCGCAGCCCATGGGCAGGCCCAAGAGCTTGCCCATGAAGTGATCTTCCAGCCCGGCTCGGGTGATCTGCGTGCCATCCGCCAGGTACTCGGGCCCGATGAAGCCCACGACCGTGTTCACCAGCAGCGGCTGGTAGCGCCGCGCGAAGCCGTAGCACCGCGCCTCCATGGTCACCTGGTCGGCGCCGTGGTGGGCGCCGGAGCTCAGCGCCGAGCCCTGCCCCGTCTCGAAGTACATCCGGTTGGGCCCGCGCGCGGTGCCGCGCTCCTGGATCATGGCCGAGGCCTCGTCCATGAGCGCCACCGAGATGCCGAAGGCCCGGTTGGCCGCCTCGCTGCCCGCCAAGGACTGGAACATGAGGTCCATGGGGCACCCGCGCGACAGCGCCTCCATCTGCACCGTGACGTGTGACAGCACGCAGTGCTGCGTGGGGATCTCGTTGTGGGTGCGCAGGGCGTGGAGGGCCGTGAGGATCTCCGCCGTGGACTCGGCCGTGTCCGTCGCCGGGTTCACGCCGATGACCGCGTCGCCGCAGGCGTAGGACAAGCCCTCCCGGGCACTCAAGAGGATCCCCTCGACGTCGTCGGTGGGGTGATTGGGCTGCACCCGCGAGCTCAACCGCCCGGGCAGCCCGATGGTGTTGTTGGCGCGGACGACGACCTCGCACTTCCGCGCCGCCACCATGAGGTCCATGTTGCTCATGAGCTTGCAGACGCCAGCGGCCATCTCGGGCGTGAGCCCCGGCGCGATGGCCCGCACCTGGGGCCCCGTGGTCGAGGGCTCCAGGAGCCACTCGCGGAGCTGCCCCACGGTGAGGTCCTTCACGGCGCGGTAGGCCTGGGCGTCCAGACTGTCCTCCACGAGCCGCGTGAGCTCGTCCTCCTCATAGGGCACCACGGGATGGGCGCGCAGCTCCGCCAAGGTCAGCTCGGCGAGCACGGCCCGCGCCGCCACGCGCTCTACGGCGTCCCGTGCGGCCACGGCCGCGAGCACGTCCCCCGACTTGGGCGGGTTCGCCCGCGCCAAGACCTCCTTGACCGACGCGAAGGAGTACGTCTTGCCCCGAATGGTCGCCTTGAGCCGCATCCACGCTCCCCGGGCCGGCCCGCACCACCCTGTGCCCGGGCACGCGCCGAGCCCCACTGTCGCCGGGGGCGGGCCCGAGATCAAGCACCACGGCATCCCCCGCTCAGCCCGCGCCCGACGAACTCCGCCCGACGAACCCAGAGCTGGCTGTCGTTCCTCCGATTTGCGTACCCTCCTCGCGCGGCTGTGATGCAGCGCCCACATGGCGGCGCGCGCGGCCGCGGGCAGCCGGGCGGGAGGAGGAGGAGGCATGAAGTGGGAGCGAGGACACCGCAGCGCGAACGTGGAGGACCGGCGTGGGGGAGGGCGCACCCGCGTCGCCATGGGGGCCGGGGGTGGGATCGTCACCCTCCTGCTCGTGCTGCTGTTCGGCGGCGACGTGCTCCGCGGCGGCAGCTCGAAGACGGCGCTCGCGCCGGCGCAGGGCGGGGCCGCCACGGCGGGGTCCACAACCGGTGAAGACCCGGACCGCGAGCTCGTGGAGTTCGTGTCCTTCGTCCTGGACGACATCCAGGACACCTGGGCTCAGGCCTTCCGGCGCAAAGGGCAGACCTACCGCCCCGCCAAGCTGGTCCTGTTCCACGGCCAGATCGACTCGGCCTGCGGGCTCGGACAGGCCGCCACGGGGCCGTTCTACTGCCCCAGGGACCAGAAGGCCTACATCGACCTGGCGTTCTATCGCGACCTCAAACGCCGCTTCGGGGCGCCCGGGGACTTCGCCCAGGCCTACGTGCTCGCCCACGAAATAGGCCACCACGTCCAGCGCCTGCTGGGCACGTCGACCGAGGTGCACCGCGCCCAGCGCCGCTCCCCCAAGAAAGCCAACGCCCTGTCCGTGCGCCTCGAACTCCAGGCGGACTGCTACGCCGGGGTGTGGGCGCACAGCACGGCGCGGCGGGATCTGCTCGAACGCGGCGACATCGAGGAGGGCCTCCGCGCGGCCGCCGCGGTGGGCGACGACACTCTCCAGCGTGCGGCTGGCGCCCGCGTCCAGCCCGAGCGCTGGACCCACGGATCGTCCAAGCAGCGGGTGCGCTGGTTCAGGCGCGGGCTCAAGACGGGCGACATGGACGCCTGCGACACGTTCCGGGCCCAGCGCCTGTAGAGCGGCGCGGCACCCCGAAGGCCTCAGACCTCCAGGATCTCCTTCTCCTTGGCGGCGGCGATCTCTTCGAGCTTGGCGATGGCCTTGTCCGTGGCCTTCTGGATCTGATCCAGCGTGCGACGCTGCTCGTCCTCGCTCACGCCCTCCACGTCCTTGACCATGCTGTTGGCGTCCCGGCGGACGTTGCGCACGACCACGCGCGCGTCCTCGGTCTGCCGCTTGAGCTGCCTGACCAGCTCCTTGCGGCGTTCGCCCGTGAGCGGCGGGATGGGCAGCCGGATGATCTCCCCGTCGTTGGACGGCGTGATGCCGATGTTGGCGGCGACGATGGCCTTCTCGATCTCCGTGAGCAGGCCCTTGTCCCAGGGCTTAACGGTGATGAGGCGCGGGTCGGCCACGTTCAACGCGGCGACCTGGTTCAGCGGGGTGAAGCTGCCGTAGTACTGCACCTGCACACCGTCGAGCAGGCTCAAGCTCGCGCGCCCCGTGCGCAGCCTCTTGAGGTCGCGAGAGAAACTCTCGACGGCCTTGTCCATGGAACCCTTCGCGTCTTCCAGAATCTCGTTGAGCATGGCGCCTCCGTGCGCGTCCTCGGGCCGAACCGCCGGCCGCCGGCCGCCGGAGCCGGGAGTGTACCGCCCGGGCCCGCCTTGACAAGCGGCACGCCACGTCGCCGAGCAAACGCCCCGCGGGCGCGGGCCCCTCAGGGGGTGATGCGGGTCCCCAGCGCCTCCCCCCGGAGGGCGGCGGTGATGTTCGCCGGGTCCGTCATGTCGAAGACGACGATGGGCAGGGCGTTGTCGCGGCAGAGGGTCACGGCGGTGAGGTCCATGACACCGAGCTGGCGCGCCACGACCTCGTCGAAGGTCAGCCGCTCGAACCGAACCGCGTCGGGGTGCCGGTTGGGGTCCTTGTCGTAGACGCCGTCCACCTTGGTCCCCTTGAGCACGACCTCCGCATGGATCTCGGCGGCCCGGAGCGCAGCACCCGAGTCCGTCGTGAAGTACGGGTGCCCCGTGCCCGCCGCGAAGATGACCACACGCCCCTTGCTCAAGTGGCGCACGGCGCGCCGCCGGATGAACGGCTCGGCCAGGGCCCGCATCTCGATGGCGGTCATGAGCCGCGTGGACACGCCAGCGCGCTCCAAGGCGTCCTGCATGGCCATGCCGTTCATGGTCGTGGCCAGCATCCCCATGGAGTCGGCCGTGGCCCGGTCCATGCCGGCCGCCGCGCCCTTGAGGCCGCGGAAGATGTTCCCGCCGCCCAAGACGAGGGCCACCTGGAGATCCCCCGGCGCCACGGCACGCTGGATGGCCTGGGCGATGAGCGCGAGGGTTGGGGGGTGGATGCCGAACTGCAGGGGGCCCATGAGGGCCTCTCCCGACAGCTTGAGGAGGACGCGGCGCGGAGCCGGTCGTGGGTCGCCGTCGGTCATCGTACACCCCACCACGGAGAGCTGAGGGGAGGCGAGCGGAGGCCCGCCGGGCCCCCGCTCGCGCTCTCAGAGAGAGACGCCGTGGTTACTCGCCCACCTGGGCGGCGACCTCGGCGGCGAAGTCGTCCTGGCGCTTCTCCATGCCCTCGCCCACGACGAAGCGGGCGAAGCGGCGGATGGAGATCTTCTCGCCGATCTTGCCGGTGAGCTCCTTCTGCAGCTCCTCGATCGTCTTGTCGGGGTCCTTCACGAAGGCCTGCTCCAAGAGCACGACCTCCTTCATCCACTTCTTGAGCCGCCCCTCGACCATCTTCTCGGCGATGTGCTCGGGCTTGCCGCTCTCCACGGCCTGGCCCTTGAAGATGTCGCGCTGCTTGGCGACCACCGCGGGGTCGAGCTCGTCCGCCGAGACGACCATGGGGGCCGCCGCGGCGATGTGCATGCACACGTCCTTGACGAAGGTCTGGAAGTCATCGCCGCGGGCGACGAAGTCCGTCTCGCAGTTCACCTCCAGGAGCACGCCGATGCTGGCGCCCGGGTGGATGTACGAGCCCACCATGCCCTCGGCGGCGATGCGCGTCGCCTTCTTGTCCGCCGTGGCGAGCGCCTTCTTCTGGAGGTACTCCACGGCCTTGTCCATGTCGCCGTCGCTCTCCGCGAGGGCCTTCTTGCAGTCCATGAAGCCGGCGCCCGTTCGGTCGCGCAGCTCCTTGACATCCTTCGCGCTGATCTTGCTCATCGGTCCTATGCCTCCTGGGGAGCTTCGGGGGTGGGGGCGGGCGCCGGAGCCTCGGCCGGCGCCGCGGGGGCCTCGGCCGGAGCCGCGGGGGCCGCCGCCTCGGCACCTCGACGGACGACGACGTCCACGGGCGCCTTGGCCTTGGAGCCGCCGTGCTCGCGCGCGAAGGTCTCCTTGTGGAGCTGGGCGCCGGCCACGTAGGCGTCGGCCAGGGCGCGGGTGAACAGGCGGATCGCCCGGATGGCGTCGTCGTTCGACGGGATGGGGTAGTCCACCATGTCCGGGTCGGAGTTGGTGTCCACCAGCGCGATGACCGGGATCTTCAGCCGACGCGCCTCGCGGAGCGCCAGGTGCTCCTTGTGGGTGTCCACGATGAAGATCGCCCCGGGCGCCTTGGTCATCTCGCGGATGCCGCCCAGGTTGCGCAGGAGCTTGTTCCGCTCGCGCTCCAGGCGGATGACCTCCTTCTTCGTGAGCGACTGCACGTGACTCACGTCGAGCTTCTTGTCGATCTCGTCGAGCCGCTCGATGGACTGGCGGATGGTGCGGAAGTTCGTGAGCATCCCGCCGAGCCAGCGGTGGTTCACGTACGGCTGCTTGCAGCGCGTGGCCTCCTCGGCGATCACGTCCTGGGCCTGCCGCTTGGTGCCCACGAAGAGCAGCGCCTCGCCCTTCTGCGCCATGCGCGACGCGAAGTGCACGGCGTCGCGGTAGAGCCGCGCCGTCTTCTGCAGGTCGATGATGTGGATGCCGTTCTTCGCGCCCCAGATGTAGGGTCGCATCTTCGGGTTCCAGCGACCCTGCTGGTGCCCGAAGTGAACGCCCGCCTCGAGCATGGCTCGCATGGTGACTTGCGTCATCTCGTCCTCCGCGCCCTCGTTCGCCACCACCTCCCCGCGGCGAGCGCCGCACGAGGGCTGGGAAGTGTGCGATTTTTTTACACAAAGAAGCCCGCCACCGGCGAGCGCGCGGGGTATACCACGGGGCCCTCCGCCGGACAACCTCAAAGGCCCGAAGGACGCCCCTGTGGCGGCGTGGAAGGCGGCGCAGGGCCCCCGCCGGGGCGTGCCGAGACGAGACTCTCCAGGGCCTCCAGGGCCGCGCGCTTGGCGACGAGGGATCGCTCGGCCACGGACGCCTCGGGCAGCAGCTCCTCGCCACCGTCCAAGGGCGGCCGCCGAAAGACCACCGCCAGGAGGCCGCGCGCCTCGCCCTGGAGGCCCAGCCCCGCCACGGTCGCCACGGCCCGCAGCGTGGGGGTCACGCGGCCGCCCAGCAGGTCGGCCCGCAGGCGCTGGGTGAGGGCGTCGGGGTCACCGTCCAGCCGGTGTGCTCGGCCGAGGTCCCCGGGGCGTCCGGCGGCGGGCGCCGCCTCCCACACGGGCGTCTCGTCGAGGAGGGCGCGCGCCCGCCGAGCGAGCGCGGCCACGCGGTCGGGGGCCACGTCGTTGTCCCGCAAGAAGCGCCCGTAGACCGCGCGCGCCGAGTCGAGCGCTCCCCGTCGATCGCCCGCCTGCCAACGGTTGGCAGCGTCGGTGTAGGTGTTGGCTGTGAGGCTGGGACAGCCGAAGCCCAGGGGCACGAGGAGCGCGAGCGCGAGCGCGAGGACGCGGGGGCCAGGCCGGAACGGGCGCCACGAGGTCATGGGGGGAGTAGAGCGCAGGGGAGGACGGAGCTCAATGAGAGATCCGTCCCGCACGAGGAGCGAACGGCCTCTGTGCGTCACGCCGCGTTCGTGCGATGAGAGGAGGGCTCCTCGCCGCGGACCACGGCCGCCTGGCGGGGGCGCGCCTCGGCGTGAGGGGCAACAGGACGGGAGAGAGCGCGATGAAGCGATCGGACAAGGCCCAGCGGATCGTGGAGATCCTCGACGAGCTCTACCCCGAGACGCCCATCCCCCTGCGCCACCGCGACCCGTTCACGCTGCTGGTGGCCGTGATGCTCAGCGCCCAGACCACGGACAAGAAGGTCAACGAGGTCACGCCGGCGCTGTTCGCGCGGGCGTCCACACCGGCCGAGATGGCGGCCCTGGAGGTGGAGGAGATCCGCACGCTCATCCGCGAGATCGGCCTCGCCCCCACGAAGGCCAAGAACCTGCGCGCCACCGCCGAGCTGCTCGTCCAGCGCCACGGGGGCCGGGTCCCGCAGACCTTCGAGGAGCTGGAGGCCCTCCCCGGCGTGGGCCACAAGACGGCCTCGGTGGTCATGTCCCAGGCCTTCGGCTTCCCCGCCTTCCCCGTGGACACGCACATCCACCGCCTGGCCGCGCGGTGGGGTCTCAGCGACGGCAGCAGCGTCAAGAAGACCGAGGCCGACCTCAAGGCGATCTTCGACCGGTCGCTGTGGAACAAGCTGCACCTGCAGATCATCTATTTCGGGCGCGAGCACTGCCCAGCCCGGGGCCACGACCTCGCGACCTGCCCCATCTGCTCTTGGGCGGCGAGCGGCAGGCGCATCGCCGAGGAGGCCGCCCGCAACGCCCCGCGCAAGCGCAAGACGGCCCGCACCAAGCGCCGCTGAGCCGCCGCGCCAGCCCCCCGGACCACCGGGCGCCCCTGGCGCGCCCTGCGCCCCGCGGCTCCTGATAGGGACAGCCTATCAGACCAATAGAAACGCAGTCTTGGACGCTCTGGACGCGACCCTCCACCCTGGACTCCCTGGTACGACATCACGAACCACCGAGGAGCCCCAGCCATGTCCAAGCCCCACGCCCAAGCCCCCCCGACCCCACACAGCCCCCCACGCATGACGTCCACCGCGGGCGCGCCGGTCGACGACAACCAGCGCGCCCTGACGGCGGGCCCGGGCGGGCCCATCTTGCTGCAGGACACCCACCTGCTGGAAAAGCTGGCCCATCAGAACCGCGAGCGCATCCCCGAGCGCGTCGTCCACGCCAAGGGCTGGGGAGCCTACGGAACGTTCCGGGTGACCCACGACATCACCGCGCTGTCGCGGGCCGCGGTCTTCGCCGAGGTGGGCAAGGAGACGCCCGTCTTGGCGCGCTTCTCCACGGTCGCAGGCGAGGCCGGGGCCGCCGACGCCGAGCGCGACGTGCGCGGCTTCGCGCTGAAGTTCTACACGGAGGAGGGCAACTGGGACCTCGTGGGCAACAACACGCCGGTGTTCTTCCTGCGGGACCCGCTGAAGTTCCCCGACTTCGTCCACACCCAGAAGCGCCACCCACGCACACACCTCCGCAGCCCCACCGCCATGTGGGATTTCTGGTCGCTCAGGCCGGAGACCTTGCACCAGGTGACCATCCTGTTCTCCGACCGCGGCATCCCGGTCAGCCCGCGGTTCATGAACGGGTACGGCTCGCACACGTTCTCGTTGGTGAACGCCCAGGGGGAGCGAGTGTGGACGAAGTTCCACTTCAAGACCCTCCAAGGTCACCGGACGCTCACGAATGAGGAGGCCGCGGAGGTCATCGGCCGCTCGCGTGAGAGCTACCAGGAGGACCTCTACGGAGCCATCGAGCGCGGCGAACACCCGCGCTGGGCGCTCAAGATCCAAGTCATGACCGAACGCGAGGCGCAGCGCGCGCCGTTCGACCCCTTCGACCTCACGAAGGTCTGGCCGCACGGGGACTTCCCGCTCCGCGACGTGGGCGTGCTCACGCTGGACCGCAACCCGGCGAACTACTTCGCCGAGGTGGAGCAGGCCGCCTTCTCGCCCTCGAACTTCATCCCCGGCATCGGCCCCTCCCCCGACCCCATGCTCCAGGCCCGCCTGTTCTCCTACCCGGACGCTCACCGGTACCGCCTGGGCACACACTACGAGCGTCTCCCGGTGAACCAGCCGCGCTGCCCCGTGCACCACTACCACGCCGACGGGCCCATGCGCTGGGACACCGGGGACGTGACGGCGAACCCCGACGCCTACTACGAGCCGAACAGTTTCGGCGGCCCCCGGGAGGACCCCACCGTGGCCCGGCCCCCCCTCCCCCTCCAAGGGAGCGCCGCGCGGCACGCCACGGGACACACGGCCAGCCCCGTCCCGCGGACCGTGGACGACTACGCCCAGCCGGGCGCCCTGTTCCGCCTGCTGGACGAGGCCCAGCGGCGGCGCCTGTGCGCCAACATCGCGGCCGCCATGCAGGGCGTGCCCCAGGAGATCATCGAACGCCAGCTCGCGCACTTCGATCGCGCGGACGAGGCGTACGGCGAGGGCGTACGGCAGGCCCTCGCCGAGCGCGGGGCCCCCGCGTAGCGATGCGTTCCCACCGCGTGCGGCGCGACGTGCCGCGCACGGAAGACCTCGCGACCCACGAGGCGGCCTCCACCAGCCCCGGACGCTCGCGCGCCGGGCTCGTCACGACCACCGCCACCACCACTCGCTCAGACCGCGTGGATGCTGCGGAGCCTCGCCTCATAGCGACGCGGACCCAAGGGCCGCGAGCGGGTCCGTCCCGCCGGCCCTTCAGCGCGGGAGGACCTCGTCGAGGAAGGGGCGCGAGCGCAGCGGGCGCCCGCTCGCCTCGCACACCGCGCCCTCCAGGAAGGCCGCGACGGCGCGGCGAGCGCCCGGGGGCAGGGGCGCCCAACGGCCGTCCTGCCACCCCGTGAGAACCGCGCGGGCCTCGGCCGAGAGGTCAGCAGCCTGGTCCCAGGGGGGCAGGAAGCCGGTGAGGGCCAACGCCCGGAGCTCGAAGAGCAGCAGCAGGTCCTCGCTGGGCCGGCGCTTGGGGTCGTCCAGGCTGCGCCAGGCGCGCAGGGTGAGGGCGTAGAGGGCCGGGTCGTCGTCGTGCTCGGGGAGCAGGTGGAGGATGACCTCGGCCATGGTCGTCCCCAGCGCCAGCCGGCGCAGGTCCGCCTTGAGCACGGCGAAGACCTCGCGGGCCTCGGCCCACTCCAGGCGCCCCAGCTCCCAGTCCGGGCGGCTGCGCAGCTTGACCTCGGCGCGCGTGAGCGGGGCGATGTGGGCCCCAAAGCGACGCGCGGACTTGCGGCCCCCACGCGCCGCCGCCCGCAGCCGCCCGCGGCCCTGGACCCACAAGGTCACGACGCGGTCGTCGCGAACGTCCACACCGTCGAGGACCAACGCCTCAGCGGCCTCGCCCGGCGGCCCCTGGCGCCCGCGCGCGCGGCGCCCGGCGCTCACCCCGGCAGCAACCACGCCAAGAACAGGCTGGCGATGCTGAAGTACGTGAAGGTCCCCAGGGCGTCCAAGCTGGGTGTCACGAAGGGCCCGGTGGCCACGGCGGGGTCGATCTGGAGGCGGTCCAGGAGGATGGGCACCACGCTGCCGATGATGCCGGCGGAGACCATCCCCACGTTGAGGCTCAGGCCGACGGCGACGCCGTAGTACACGTTGCCCTCGAAGACGCCCGCCACGGTCCCGACGATGACGCCGTAGAGGACGCCCAGGAGGAAGCCCACACCCACCTCCCGCCGGATGGTCTCCCAGGTGCCCCCCACGGCCTGCCCGATGTGGCTCAAGGCCAGCCCGCGCACGGTCACCGTGGCGGACTGGGTCCCCACGTTGCCGCTCATGCCCAAGATGATGGGGAGGAACAGCGCCAAGTAGGAGTGACTGCTGAGGATGTCGGTGAAGGTGCTCATGACCGACGCCGTGACGATCCCGCCCACGGTGGAGGCGATGAGCCAGGGGAAGCGCACGCGCAAGGTGTGGAGGAGGCCCGCGTCCTGCATCTCGGTGCCGGCGCCGGCCATCTTGAGGATGTCCTCGGTCGCCTCCTCGGCCAGCACGTCCAGGACGTCGTCCACGGTGACGATGCCCACGAGCTTGTTCGTGTCGTCCACGACGGGGACGGCCATGAAGCTGTAGCGCGCGACGAGCTTGGCGACCTCCTCCTGGTCGGTGTCCGTGGTCACGCGGATGACGTCCGACTCCATGACGTCGCGGACGGTCTTGGTGGGGGCGGCGGTCACGAGCCGGCGGAGGCTCACCACGCCCACGAGGTGCCCCGCCTCGTCCACGACGTAGATGTAGTAGACCATCTCGACGTCGCCGGACTCGCGGAGCTTGGCCAACGCCTCCTCGACCGAGTCGTCCGCCCGCAGCGCGAGGAAGTCCGGCAGCATGATGCCGCCGGCCGTGTCCTCGTCGAACTGCATGAGGGTCTCGACCTCTTCGGACGAGTCGAGGACGGCCAAGACCGCCTCCGCCTGTTCCGGACTGAGGTCGCTGATGATGTCGGTGGCGTCGTCGGTCGCCATCTCCCGCAAGATGGCGGCCGCGTCGCGGGCGGGCATGGGGTCGAGCATGCGCTTGCCGAAGGGCGGGCGCATCTCGACGATGACGTTCGCCTTGCGCTCCACGGTGGGCAGGCGGTCGAAGATGATGGCCTGCTGCTCGTCGGACAGCGTCTCCAAGACCATGGCGAGCTCTTCGTCGCGGGTCTTCTCGATGAGCCGATCGATGCGCTCCCACGCCTGGGCGCGGAGGTACCGGCGCAGGGATTCGTGGAGCAGCCTGAGCTTGTTGGACTGCAACACCGGCGTCCTCCTGGTTCAAGGCCCCCTCGCAGGGGAGCGCCGACCGCCACAATGACCACGGCGCGTCACTCGCGCCCGTGCGCTCCGCGCGCCCAGCGGCGCGAGCATAGAGCTAACGCGGCACGTCGGGAAGGGCTGGCGTCACCCCATCCACGGGGGCCTGCAAAACCGGCTGAGGAGGCACCGCGGCTTGGGGGTGCTCCGCGTGCTTGCCTTGGACCATGAGCCAGGCGGCCAGGAGCATGCCCACGGCGATGAGCAGCAAGACGGTCCAGGACGACCGGAACGCCCCCGACACACCGTCGCCCACGGGGGAGGCGAGCTCGGCGGCGGCCAGCGTGCGACCGAACGACGGCGGCTGCAGCGGCTGGTCGGTCTGCGCGGAACCCAAGGTCCCGCGCAGCGATCGCAACAACTCGGCGCTGTCCAGCCCCACCGCCTGGGCGTAAGCCCGAACGAAGCCCCGGGCGAACACGGGGGCCGGCAGGCTCGCGAAGTCCTCGACCTCGATCGCCTGGAGGCTGGCGACGGGCACACGCGTCACCTTGGCGACGGCCTCGACCGTCATCCCGCGCGCCTCGCGCGCCTCGCGCAGCCTCGCTCCCACACCCTCCAAGACGACCCTCCCGCAGCCCCCGCCCGGACCTTGGCCTCTACCGCCCAGCGCCCTGACGTGTCAACGGTGGGCTCGCCTGGGCAGCGGCCACGCCCTAGAGTGGGCACGGGCGCACCAAAGACCAGCGCCCCACACACGGAGGTCCGATGACGAACCCCTCTCCCCCGGGCCGCTACGCGGTCTCCTTCGAGGACGTGCGCGACGCGGCCCGGCGCGTCGGCGGCCAGGTCCATCGCACCCCCGTGGTGACCTGCGCGACCCTCAACCGCATGGCGGGGCGCGCCCTGTACTTCAAGTGCGAGCACCTCCAGCGCGTGGGGGCCTTCAAGTTCCGGGGGGCGACCAACGCGGTCTCCCACCTGCCCGCCGAGCGGGCCGCGCGCGGCGTGGTCACCCACAGCTCGGGCAACCACGCCCAAGCGCTGGCGCTCGCCGCGCGCCGGCGGGGCATCCCCGCGCACGTGGTCATGCCCACCTCGGCCCCCGCCGTGAAGCGCGCCGCCGTGGTGGGCTACGGGGCGCGCGTCATCCCCTGCGCCCCCACCCTCCAGGCGCGTGAGGAGACCACCGCCCAAGTGCTCGCGGAGACGGGCGGAACCCTCGTCCACCCCTACGACGACCCCCAGGTCATCGCCGGGCAGGGCACCGCAGCGCTGGAGCTCCTGGAGGACGTCCCCGAGCTGGACGCGATCCTGGCGCCCGTGGGGGGCGGGGGCCTCATGGCCGGGACCTGCATCGCCGCGCGCGGCGTGGCGCCGAGCGTGCGCCTCTGGGGTGCCGAGCCCACGGGAGCCGACGACGCGGCCCGCTCCTTCGCGGCCGGGCGTCTCATCCCCCAGACGGCGCCCGACACGGTGGCCGACGGGCTCCTCACGAGCCTGGGCCAGCGCACCTGGCCCATCCTGCGCGACCACCTCGAGGGGATCCTCACCGCCCCCGACGACGCCATCATCCACGCCATGCGCCTCCTCTGGGAGCGCGCCAAGCTCCTCGTGGAGCCCAGCGCGGCCGTGCCCCTGGCCGCGATCCTCCAGGGCGGCCTCACGGGACACCCGGAGATCCAGCGGGTGGGCATCATCCTCAGCGGCGGCAACGTGCAACTCGACAGGCTGCCCTTCTGAGGCTCGGGCGCCTGTCGACCCGCAGGCCCAGGCCGCGCCGGGGCGCCTCACCGTCCCTGCGCCGAGGCGCCGGTCCGAGGTCCCTGTGACGCGCGTTTGTGACCGGGAGTTGGGGACTCGGCGAGCGGCTGTGCTAGGTTCTCGCGGGTCGAGGAGTGACGGTCAGCCCGCGAGCGGGCGGTGTGAGGGTGCCCATGGATAGGCGAGTGAACGCGCTGGTTGAGGCGGCTGAGGCCATGCAGCGAGGCGACTACGAGGTCGACCTCCGGCCCGAGGGGGCGGGGGACGACCTGGACCGCCTGGGCGGCGCCCTCGTGGGGCTAGCGGGCACACTGGAGCACCGCGTGGACGAGCTGGCGCGGCTGGCCCGCATCACGGGCCGGGTCAACCGCGGCCTCGCCGTGGACAAGGCGCTCGACTACGTGTTCGACACGTTCCGCCCCGCCGTGCCCTACGACCGCATCGGCTTCGCCCGCGTCGACACCTCCGACCCCGACGGCGCCATCGCCCGGGCGGAGTGGGCCCGCTCCGACTTCCCCGAGATCGGCCTCCCCATCGGCTACTCCGCACCCCTGGCGGGGAGCAGCCTGGAGAAGGTCATCCAGTCGGGCGCCCCGCGCATCATCAACGACCTCGTTGCCTACCTCGAAGCCAAGCCGGACTCGGACGCCACCCAGCGCATCGTAAGAGAGGGCGTGCGCTCCAGCCTCACCTGCCCGCTGGTCAACGACGGACGCCCCGTGGGGTTCCTGTTCTTCTCCAGCCGCGAGCCCTACACCTACGACGACCACCACGTGGACCTCTGTCGGCAGGTCGCCGGGCAGCTCGCCCTGGTGGTGGAGAAGGGGCGCCTCATCGACGAGCTGGAGACCCTACGCCAGAGCTGGGACACCGTGAGCCGCATCGCGCGCAACGGGCTGGGCGACGCCGTCACCAGGGCCGCCGAGGCGCTCGACGCGTTGCTGGCCGGCGTCCACGGCCCGCTGGACGACGCCCAGCGGGCCGCACTGCACGAGGCCGCCGAGGCGGCGAACAAGGCGGCGGCCTCGGTCCAGCGCCTGCTCGACGCCACGCGAGGGTAGCGCCCGTGTGCGAGCTCCTGGCCCTGGCGCGTGTCCCCGGGCCCGCGAGCGTCGCCTGGCTCGAGGCGTTCCACCGCCGCGGCGGTCAGCTCGGCCCCCACGCGGACGGCTGGGGCATCGCAGCCCTCACGTGGCCCCGACGAGAGGACGGGACCACCGCCCAGGCGCCCGAAGTGGACCGATACCGCGAGGCTTCGCCCGCCTCGGCGTCGGCCTTCGCGGCGACGGTGCGCGCGCGCCTGCTCGAAGGAGATGGGGACCGGAAGGCGGGCAGCGAGCACGCCGAGCGGCTCGTGCTGTGCCACATCCGCAAGGCCACGCAGGGGGCGCGAACGCTGCGCAACACACAACCCTTCGTGCGCGAGCTCGGGGGGCGACTGCACGTCTTCGCCCACAACGGCGACCTCCCCGGAGCGGAGCAGGCGTTCGCGGTGGAGCGCTGCGGCCCCTGCCGCCCCGTGGGCGACACGGACAGCGAGCGGCTGTTCTGTGCGCTCTTGAAGGCCCTCCAGCCCCTGTGGTGCGCCCAGGAGCCCGGCGAGGTGCCCCCGCTCGATGCCCGCATGGAGGTGGTCGGCTCCGTCGCCGCCCGCGCCCGCGCCCTGGGCCCCGCGAACTTCTTCTACAGCGACGGGGACGCGGTGATCGTCCACGCCCATGAGCGGACCCAACCCCACGGCGCGGTGGGGCCCCCCGGCCTCCTCCTGCGGCGACTCCCGGGCGAAGGTGGTGCTCCGGGGGGCTTGCTCCTCGCCAGCGTGCCCTTCACGCTGGGGGGAGACCGGACGGAGCCCGGCGTGGGCGAGGCCCCCTGGGAGCCCCTGGCGCCCGGCGAGCTCCTCGCCCTCCGCGAGGGCCGCGTCGTCGCCCGAACCCCACCCCCATGAGCCGCCCCAGGCCCCACGGAGGCGAGCGCGTCTCCGCGGCGCGCCCGCCCGAGCTTCCCAGGAGCCCCATGCCGCGCATGCGCCACATCAAGACCCTGCTCGGAGATCTCCTGGGCTTCGCGAAGACACACCGCGCCTACTGGCTCGTCCCCCTCATCCTCCTGCTCCTCCTGGCCGTGCTCCTGGTCTTCGTGGGGCAAGGCGCCACCCCCTTCCTCTACACGCTGTTCTGAGCACCGTGCGCTCCCCTCTCCCGAACCTCGGCGCCCACGCCAGCGAGCCGCCCTCCGCGCTGCGCCGCCAGTACGGGCGCCGCGCCGCCGTGGGGCTCGCGCTCGCGGTGGCCCTGGGCGCTTTGGGACACGGGAGCTTGGCCATCGCTGCCGCAGCCTTCTCCCTGTCCCTGGGCGCCATCGCCGCGTGGGCTCCCGGGCCCTGGCTCCACGCGCTGGACACCCGACTCGGCCGGCTCGCCGAGGGGGTGGGCGTGGGCCTGAGCTGGCTTGTGCTCACGCCCATCTTCTGGCTCGTCGTCGTGCCCCTGGGCCTCCTCACGCGGCGCGGCGCCCGCGACCCCCTCGCGAGGCGCCCGCGAGAGGGGACCTACTGGCGCCCTCGCGAGGGGCGCTCCGCCAACACCCGGCGCCCCTACTGAGGAGACGAGCCGGCGCCCCCGATCCGCCGCCTGCTCTGCGGACCGAGGCGCAGGAGGCCGCGTTTGGGCAA
>CAYZID010000113.1:0-17231 GCA_964478315.1 uncultured Myxococcales bacterium
GCGTGTGGGCGGCGTCGAGCTGCGCGGCCCCACAAGCGACTGGCCGCTCGACGTGGCACGGCCACGCCTCCGCGCCCAGCCGCTTGCCTCCTTGCCCAAACGCGGCCTCCTGCGCCTCGGTCCTCAGAGCAGGTGGCGGATCTGGGGTCACACTCGGTCGTTGACGCCGGGCGCCCGCCTTGCTAATCAGTCGCGCCCGCTTGCCCGGCGCCCCGCCCCGCGGGCGTGACCTGAGCGCGCCGAGACCCGACGATGTGAAGCCGTCGCCGCGAAGGCGACCGAGGAGCTGAAGTGGCCAACCACAAGCAGGCGCTCAAGCGCCACCGCCAGAGCCTGAAGCGCAACGCGCGCAACAGCTACTACAAGTCCACCGTGCGCACCTACCTCCGCCAGGCGCGCGAGGCCCTCGCCGCGGGCGACGCCAACGCCGCCACGCCCGCCGTGCGCAAGGCCAGCGCTTTCCTGGATCGCGTGGCCGCCAAGGGGATCATCCCCGCGAACCGCGCCTCCCGCGTCAAGGGTCGCCTCAACAAGCAGCTCGCCGCCCTCGCGCGCTAGCCCATGTCCGGCGCCCTCGCCCCCTGGCGGGCGGCGCTCGCGACGAAGACCGCGCGGCTGGCGCTGGGGCTCGCCACCGCCCTGGGCCTGGGGCTCGCCGCGACGCGCGGGTTCGACGCGCTCAACTACTTCTCCTCCTTCGCCACCGCGCTGCTAGGCGCCCCGCTGGCGGCGGTGGCCGGAGCGGTGGCCGCCCAACGGGCGCGAGGAAGCGGGACGCTCGCGGGCGCGCTGGCTCCCGCGGCGCGCCTGGGCACCCTGCTGGCCTCGGCGCCGCTGGTCGTGCTCGCCCTCAACGCCCTGCGCGTCCGCAACTGCGACCTCCTGGAAGGCGTCGCCTTCTACGCCGCGGGCGCAGGCGCGTCCCTCCTCTTCGCGGCCGTGCTGGGGGGGCTCATGGGCCTCACCGCGCGGCGAGCGTCCACGGCCGTGGCCCTCGCGTTGTCCCTCTGGGCCGTCTGGGTGGGCCGCGACGTCGCGCGCCTGTACCTGGAACCCCCCATCTTCGCCTATGACGCCTTCGTGGGGTTCTTCTCGGGGGCGCTGTACGACGACCTCATCCGCCTGGATGGCCGCCTGGCCTTCCTCCGGGCGGAGAACGCCCTGGCGCTGGGTGCGCTCGTCGCCTTGGCCGCCATGGCCTGGGACGGGGGTGAGGGGCGCCTGCGCCTGGCCCCGCTGCGCCACGCCACGGGGCGTCGCTGGGCGCTGTTCGCCGGGCTGTCCCTGGGGTGGGCCGCCCTCTTCGGGCTCCGAGGCGCCGTGGGCGTGGAGCTCGGCCGCGCGGAGATCCGCCGGGCCCTGGGCGGCCACCTCGCGGGCGAAGGCGTGGAACTCTACTACGACGCGGCGACCATCCCCGAGGCCGAGGCGCGACGACTCCTGGAAGACCAGGAGTTTCGGCTCGACCAGCTCGCCCGCGCCCTCGGCGCCCCCTACGATCAGACCATCGCGAGCTACGTGTACGGGAGCGCCGATCAGAAGCGCGCCCTCATGGGCGCCCGGCGCGTGTTCATCGCCAAGCCGTGGCTCCACGAGGTCCACCTCACGCGGCCCGCCTATGGCGCCGCCGTGGTGAAGCACGAGCTGGCGCACGTGGTCCTGGGGAGGTTCGCGCCGGGACCCTTGGCGGTGCCCGCAGCCTGGGGCCTGGTCCCGCACATGGGCCTCGTGGAAGGCGCCGCCGAGGCGCTGACTTGGGACGGAGGCGCCTACCCCCCGCACGTCTGGGCGGCGGCCATGCGGAAGCTGGGCCTGGCGCCCGACCTGGCGCGGATCATGGGCCCCGAGGGCTTCTGGCGCCAGGCGGCCGGCAACGCCTACACCGTCGCGGGCTCCTTCGTGCGATGGCTGCTCGACACCTACGGCGCCGAGCGGCTGACGCGCGTCTACGCCGACGCGGACTTCCAAGCGGCCTACGGCGTCCCGCTCGCGACGCTGGTCGAGGGGTGGCAGGCCGCCCTCGACGACACGCCCGTCCCGCCGCGCGCCCGGATGCTCGCCCGGAGTCGCTACAGCCGCAAGGGCGTGCTGGCGCGCACCTGCCCCTTGGAGATCCCCCGCCTAGAGGCCGCGGCCGGGCGAGCCTACCGAGCCGGGGACCACGCCGAGGCGCTCCGGCTGGTGCGGCAGGTGGCCGCCTTCTTGCCGGGAGACCCTCGCAAGGAGCGCAACGTCGTCGCCGTCCTCGCCGCCACGGGCGACGCCCGCGGCGCCGCCCAGGCCGCCGAGGCCGTGATCCGCGACGCGCCCGACGACCCCGTGCTCCAGGCGAGCGCCCAAGCGCTGGTGGCCGACGCCCTGTGGCGCGCCGGGCGCCCCGCGGAGGCCGCCGCGCGCTACCACGCCCTGCTCCAGCGGCGCCCCCTCCCCCTGTCCCGCGACGCCGAGCGGACCCTCGCCGTCAAGGAGGCCATCGCGCGCAGCCCAGCGCGCGAGCCCATCCTGGGGCCCTATCTCTTGGGCGACGGCGGCGACGAGGGCGCCCGCGAGTACCTCATCGAGGCGGTGGCCGACCTCCCGGGCGACGGTCTCGCCCTGTACTTCCTGGGCCGCCGCCTCTATCTGGAGGCGGACTACGCCGAGGCGGCCCGGGTCCTCGACCTCGCCCTACGCGCCTACGAGCGCGGCGGCTGGCTCCCCGCGGCCCCCCCGAACGGCGGGGACGCCCAGGCACGCCCCCACCAGCCCGCCACGGAGGCGCCCTCCGTCACGCCCGAGGCCCAGCGGCTGGCCGGTCAGGCGGCCCTCCTCGCCGGGGACTTCCGGGCCGCCCAGAAGCACCTCTCGCGGTGGCGCGACGTCGCGGCGACCCCGGGCCAGGCCCAGCGCGCCAAGGACTGGCTCGACCGACTCCGCTGGCTCCGAGCCCGGAGCCCGTCGCCGCCCCCTGGTCGTCCGTAGGCGGCGCGGCTTTTTTTGACGGCCCCGCGATCCCACCGGAGGCTACGGGTGCGCGACGGACGCCCCGCGCCGTTCGACGGAGCGCGCGGGCCGGACGCCGGTCCCACACCGTTTCACACCAGGGAGGTCCCCCGTGAGCACGGAGCAAACCCGCCAGATCGAGCAAGCCCTCGCCCACCGAGGGTTCGGCGGCCTGCGCGTGCGCGCCGACCACGGCGTGGCCACGCTGGGCGGCGCCTTGCCCGTCACGGCCGAGGCCTTGGCCGCCCTGGAGGCCGCCTTCGCGCTGGACGGCAGCGCCGACCCCCACCAGGCCCGCGAGGCGCGCTCCTAACCACACGGGATTGGGCCACACGGGATTGGGCCACACGGGATTGGGCCACACGCGGATTGGGCCACACGCGGATTGGGCCACACGCGCGGGGCGCATAGGACAGCACACGACCGCGGTGGAACGAGGAGGCCCGCACCTGGCGTGCGTGAGCCCACGCCGCGAGGGCGGGTGAGGCGCGGAGACCGGGCCCCCCGCGCCTCCCACGAAGAGCCGAACCTCAGCTCGCGCCGTTCTCGCTGAGCAGGTCGCGCTTGTTCTCCACGTCCTTGTACTTGTCGGCCTCGGGCATGGGGTCCTGCTGCTCGGTGATGTTCGGCCACTCGGCCGCGAACTTGGCGTTCAGCTCCACGTACTCGGCCCACTTCTCGGGGACGTCGTCCTCCTCGAAGATGGCGTTGGCGGGGCACTCGGGCTCGCAGGCGCCGCAGTCGATGCACTCGTCGGGGTTGATGACGAGCGTGTTCTCGCCCTCGTAGAAGCAGTCGACGGGGCAGACGGCGACACAGTCGGTGAACTTGCAGTTGATGCAGGGCTCGGCGACGACGTAGGCCATGGAGCTCCTCCCTGGTGTTCGTTCGGGGTCTCGGTATCTCGGTGATCCGAGGCGCGCTCAGCGCCCGCGTGGCCACGGCGCGCGCCCCGTCACGTCGGATCGCCCGATCCGGCGCGACGTGGACCATGCCTCATTCCCCTTCCAGCGGCAAGACGAACTCCAACCCGTGACAGCGCCCTCAAGCCGTCGCATGGAGAGGCGGGCTCGACGCGGTTTTGCGTTCCAACAAGCAACGACTACGATGGTCATCATCCCTCTCGGCATCTCCTCGACGCACGGGCTCCCGTTTCCCTGGATTCGGCCTGAGATACGCCCGGTCCACATGCGGTGCCCCTGATCCGGGAAGAACCGAACGCCCACACAAGGAGCCAGCCATGGCCTGCCCCAGGACCTCCGCCTGCCCGTTCTACGAGAAGATCCACTCCAAGCCGCTGCTAGAGGTCTGGAAGACCTTCTACTGCGACGCGGACTATGAACGCTGCGAGCGCTACAAGCTGTTCAAGGCCGGGAAGGTGACGCCCGACGAGCTGCTGCCCAACGGCAAGACGATGGACACGTAGCGCCCTCTCGCGGCTTCAAGGCCGAGCGCCGCTCGCGGCTGCAAGGGCGCGAGACAGCCTGACGACCTCGCGGTACGTTGGGACCCATGGCGGTCGCGCCCCCTCAGTCCACTGCCCCACGCGCCGCGAGCCCAGGTGCGAGCCCAAGTGCGAAATGGCCGCGCGTCACGGCCGCGGTGACCGTGCTCACCCTCGCCCTGGGCCTACGCCTGGCGCCCACCGCCGAAGTCCTGGGCCCCCCATCCCCGCCCCCGACCGCCGCACAGAACATCGGCCCTCGCCTTCGCGTGGCCGGCGCCGACGGCTACCTGCACCTCCGCCGCATGGCGCTCGCCGCGCGGGGGCCCGGCCTGCTCCCACCCCGCGAGGACCGCTGGATGCACGTCCCTGAGGGGGTCTCGCTCCCCTGGCCGCCGCTCTTCGACGCCGCCGGGGGCCTGCTCGCCCGAGCCGCAGGCGGTGGCCCCCAGGACCTGGACACGACCGCGTGGGCGGGCTTCACGCTCGTGGGCGCCCTGGCCCTGCTCTCGGTCCTCCTCGCCCTCGCCGTGGGGAGCCGCCTCGGGGGGCTCGCGGGGGGTGCCCTCGCCGGGCTCACGGTCGCCTCCAGCCCCGCCCACCTCAACGCCTCGGTCTTGGGCCGCATCGACCACCACGTCCTCGAGGCCCTCGTCCCCGTGCTCGTCTTCGAGCTGGCGCGCTGGCGGCGCCCAGACGGCCTGCCGCGTTCCGCCGCCTGGCGGGCCGTGGCCCTCGCCGCCGTCGTCGCCTTCGCGGCCGGCGCCCTCCCCTCCGCGGCGGTCCCGCTGGGCCTGGGGGCCGGCGCCGTGGCCCTGTGGCTCGTGGCGCCCACCCCGAACGCCAAGGCGCGCCGCGCCCGGCGCCGGGACTTCCGCGCGGTGGTCGGTGGGCTCGCCTTGGGCGCCGCTGGGCTCACGCCCCTCGCCCTCTCCTGGGGCCCCCCCGGCGGGCCCTCCGGCCCGGGGAGCGCCTTCTCCCTGGGGCTCTTTCAGCCCTCCCTGCTCGCGGCCCTGGCCCTGGCCCTCACGGCCGTAGAGGGCGCGACCACGAGCCCCCACCTCACGCGCCTCCCCGCGGGCTGGCGGGCCGCCCTCTCCCTCGCCGCGGGCTCCGCCGTGGGCCTGGGGGCCCTCCTCCTGTTGCCCGGCGGGCGCGACGC
The DNA here is from genome assembly GCA_964478315.1 of uncultured Myxococcales bacterium. Lineage (GTDB taxonomy): Bacteria > Myxococcota_A > UBA9042 > PHBI01 > JAAZYN01 > CAYZID01. The sequence goes on from CAYZID010000113.1 coordinate 5,589, forward strand.
GATCGCCTCGGGCAGCGGCTTCGTGGGGCGCACGGCGGGCTTCACCGCGCTCATCTCCGAGTCGCGCCCCTTGCTCAGCCGCGGCCTCGCCTTCGCCGCGGTCTTCGCGACGCCGCTCGCCTTCGCGGCCCCCCTGCTCGCCGCCCTGCTCGCCCGGCGCGCCCGACGAGCCGGGCGCCTTCGATCCGACGCTCGCGCCACCAGCACCCTCGTGGATGGGGCGCAGGCCGCCTGGATCTATGGGCTCCTCACCCTGATCACCCTCGCCCTGGCCCTCGCCCAGACGCGCTTCGCCGTCCTCACCGTCCTCCCCCTGGCCCTCACCGCCAGCGCCAGCGTGGGCGTGCCCCCCCAGGCGCCCCCACGAAGGCGCCGCGTCTCCTGGGCGCTCACCGCGCTGGCCGTCGCCTCCCTGACCCCCGGCGCCCTCCTCGCCGCCCGAGCGCGCGTCGTCTCGCCCCGGCGGCTGGCCGTGCGCGACGCCCTCACTTGGCTCCGCGCCCGCGCCGCCCCGGCGGGCGACGCCTGGCGCCCCGAGACGATCCCGGCCTACGGCGTGCTCGCGCCCTGGAGCTTCGGGCACGACCTCCTCACCGTGGGCACCCGCGCCAACGTCGCCAGCCCCTACCTCCTCCCCGGCCACACACAAGGACTCCAGGCGGCGCTGCGCTTCGAGCTCGCGACCGACCCCGCCCGAGCCCGGGCGCTCCTCGCCGCCCACCGCGTGCGCTACGTGCTCTCGGCCCCCCCGAGCCTCGACGGCCTCCGCCGCTACGCGCGGGCGCTGGGCCGCGACCCCGACGCCTACGTCCGCGCCCCCCCCGGCGAAGCCCCCCACCTCACGCCGCTCGGACGCCGGACCATGCACCGGCGCCTGGCCGACACCGGCGGCGCGGAACTCCCGCCCAGCGACGGCGACGCGGCCACGCCCGGCCTGGGCTTCCTGGCGCTCCGCTACGTGGCGCCGGGCGGTGGCGCCAAGGTCTACGAGGTCGTGCCCGGCGCCCAACTGCGGGTGCGGGGCCTCGCACCGGGCGCCCGTGCGGCGGTCCAGGTGGACCTCGCCGGGATCTTCGGGCGCTGGCGCTGGGCGACCTCGGCGCGCGCCGACGACCGCGGCGAGGCCGCGCTGCGCGTCCCCTACTGCACGGATCCGCCTGCCCCCCCCACCGACGAGCCCACGCGAGGCGCAAGCCCGCCGGCCAAAGAGCCCCCTGCGGTCCGGGTCTTGAAGGTCTGGCTCCGCGGCGCTGGCGGGGAGGCGCGGCGCCCCCTACGGGTGCCGTGCGAGGCCGTGCGGACGGGCGCCGCGGTGGAGGTCTCCGACGCAGCGCGCGCCCCGACGCCACCGGCGCCCTGAGCCCAGCCCTGCGACCCTCGGGAACCCTCTCTGGGCCCTCGTTCGTGGCCCCCACCAGGAGGACAGCGGGAACTTCCGGGCGACCCCGGCGTCCGGTAGGGTCGCGCGGCCCACGCTGCGCTGGGAGGTCCCGCCGTGCGCCACAGAGCCGACGACCACGCCGAGAGCCGAGCGTGACGGTCCGCCCCTCCCTCGCGCGCCGAGCGCCCGCCCTCTACAGCGCCCGCGCTTTCGCCTACCATCGGCGCGTGCCCCGCTCGCCCCTCCCCGCCCGCCAGGCCCCCCCTTCCACTCCGCGCCGCGGCCCGCGGGGCGTGCGCCGCCGCGCGCGCGGGGCGGCCACGAGCCTCGCGCCCCTCCTGGGCGCAGCGCTCATCGTCTGCGTTCCGCCCTGGGCCGGGCGCGTCGCCCACGCCCAGACGGCCCCCCTCCCGCCGCCGGCCGCGGTGGAGCGCGAGCTCGCCCACGTGCAGACCCACCCCCGCACGGGCGACGCCCTGGCCCGCCTCCTGCGCCTGGAGCCCAGCCTCCCGGGCCTGCCTCTCGCCCAACAGCGCGCCGCCCTGGGCGCCCTCGCCACCCAGCGCCGCGCGCCCCGCCTGGCGACCCTGGCCACCTGGCTCGGCCTCCGCTTCCTCCCTCCCGGCGAGGCGCGCGCGGCCATGGAGGCCCAGGGCTTCCTCACCCACGCGCTGGTGGCCGGCCCCGTCCCCGCGCCCACGCCGGGCGCCGCCCCCACCGACGCCCGAGGCGGCGGCGCCTCGGCCGTCGTCGCGCTGCGCGATCTCCGCCAAGGCGCCCGCCTGGCCCCGGGCGTCCCCATCGACGGTCTCCACGGCCCCACTCCCTGGCGTCCCGCCCCCACCGCCGGGCCGCCCGGCGGCCTGAACCTCGCCCCCCTCCTGCCCCCGGGCCGCCCTGCGGCCGCCCTCGCCGTGCTGGCCGTCCGCGCCGCCTCCCCGGGCCGCGGCGTCCTCCGCCTGGGCGCCGACGCCGCCCTGGCCGTGGCCTTCAACGGCCTCCCCCTGGGCTCTGCCCGCGCCCCCACACGCGCCGCCCCGGACCAGCTCCAGGTGCCCGTGACCCTCCGCCCGGGCGTCAACGTCCTCGCCGTGGCCCTGGCCAGCCCCGACGGGCGCGGCGGGACGCTCTACGTGCGCCTCACCGACCCGCGCGGCCGGCCGCTGGCGGGCGTGCGAGCCCTGGACCCCGGCGACGCGCGCGCCGGACACCGAGCGACCGCCCCCCCGGCCGCGGCCTCCTGGCCGGACCTCTCGTGGCGGCTCGCGCCCAGCCCGACCGAGCCCACCGCCGCCGCGGCCCCCGCGACGCCCCCCGCGCTGCGATGGTCCTGGCCCCTGACACCGACCTGGCCCGAGGGGCGGCCCGCCCCGAACGCGGCTGCCTCTCCCTCAACCCGCTCTCCCCAAAACCAAGCCCGCCTCCTCCTCCAGGCCACGGCGGCGCGCGCCCTGGGCCTCCCCCCCGACGGCGAGCACACCGCACGGGCCGCGAGCGGCCCCAAGAGTCGGACCGGGCCCGGTCGAGACGGGCCCCCCGCGCGCCTCACGCCCCTCCTCACGCCCCCCGCGGCCGTGGACCTCCCGCCCGCGGACCTCCTCCTGGCCCTGGCGCACGTGCCGAGCGAAGGAGACCAGGTGGGGATCTTGGAAGCCCAACGCGCAGCCCGAGCCGCCCTCCCCGCGGGAGGCGCCGCGGCCCCGGGCGCCCCCCTGGCCCCCCTGCAGCACGCCCTGGCGCTCCTCGTCGCCGCGCGCGGCCAGGGGCTCCGAGCAGCCCACCTCCTGCGCACGACGCAAGCCCACGCCGCGCCGGGGCGGGCGCCGCTCGTGGCGACCCTGGCCCGGGTGGAGAGCCTCCGCCAACGCGGCGAGCTCGCCCTGGCTTGGAAGACCCTCACCTCCTGGGCGCCCGAACACGCGGGCGCCGGTTGGCCCCCCCTCCGCGCCGCGCTCGCCGCGCCCAGCGGCGCGGCCCCCCGAGAGACCACGCCCGCGCGAGCCGTCTCCCCCGACCTGCGCGCGCCAGGGCGCCCCGTCCAGGCCCGACGACACGCGCCCCGGGCCCGACCGCGGCCCCCCGCCGACCCCCCGGAGATCTGGCTCTCCACGGCGGCACGCCTGGCCGACGAGCTGGACCGCGCCGACGTGGCCGCGTGGCTCTACGACCGCCTGGCCCACGAGGCGCCGGGAGACGAGGCCCTGCGGGCGCTCGCGGCCCAGGGCGCCGAGTCGGCCGGGCGCCCCAGGGACGCCCTGGCGCGCCTCACGGCGCTGGCGGCGGCGCGCCCCGACCGCCCCGGGTACGCCCTGGAGGCGGCGCGTATCGCCTGGAACCTCCACCGCGCGGACGACGCCCGGGCCCTCCTCCGCGCCGTCGTGACGCCCCCCTGGGGAGAGGCCCTGGACCCCGATCCCCTCATCTCCGCCGGACGCCTCTGGGAACGCCTCGGGGACCCCGCCGAGGCCCGCCACGCCTACGAGCGCGCCCTGACCCAGCGCCCCACGAGCCCCGAAGCCCTGGAGCGGGTCGCCGCGCTGAGCGAGGGGGCCGCCCCGCCCGGCGGCGCGAGCGGAGGCGCACGCGAGCCGTGGCGCATCCCGCTCACCGCGGAGCTCATGGCCTCGCCCTCGCGCGACCCCGAGGCGCCCTTCGAGACGTTGGTCGAGGAGGTCCACCTGCGGGTACGGGCCGACGGAGGCTTCGCGGAGCGCCGCCACCGGGTGCTCCGCGTCCACACGGTCCCCGAGGAGCGCGACGGCCGGACCTTCTTCCACCGCTACGACCCCAGCCTGGTCCGCGCCCGCGTCCTGTCCGCGCGCGTGCACCGCCCGCGCCCCCGCACCGAGGACGACCCGGAGGACGCCCCCGGTACGCCCACGGTTGAGCGCACGACGCGGGTCGTCGTCGCCCGGGAGGAGGCCCGCCTTTCCGAGGCCTGGTACGGCCTCTACTACGACCAGCGGGAGCTGGCGGTGCCCTTCGACGACCTGCGCCCCGGCGACGTGGTCGAGGTGGAGCTGGCCGTGGACAGCGTGGGCGCGCCGCCCCTCCCCGGGACCTTCGACCGCATCGAGCTCCTCCAGGACCACACCTTCCGCCACCGCTTCCTCCTCGCCGTGGAGGCGCCCGGCGCCCTGGGCCTACGGGGCCAGGTGACGCTGCCCAGCGACCTCACGCGGCGCCCGCCCACCAGACCGGACGGGCCAGACGGGCCAGACGGGCCAGACGGGCCCCAGGTCCACGAGTCCCACGAGGACCTCCCCGGCGGCCTCACGCGCTGGACCGTGGACGCCCGAAACCTCCCGGCGCTACCGGCCGAGCGCTACGCCCCCGGCGCCGCCGAGGTCGCCGCCGTCGCGCAGCTCACGACCTTCCCCTCCTGGGACGCCCTGGCGGCGCGCTACGACGCGCTCATCGCGCCCCAGCGGGTCCTCACGCCGGCCATGCGCCGGTGGGTCGCCGCCCGCGTGGCCCAGGCGATGCCCGCGTCGCGCCCCCGGGGCGTCCCCGCGGAGCCCAACCCCACGGTACTGGCCCGCGCCATCGCGGAGGGGGTGGCCCAGCGCATCCGCTACGTGGGGCTCGAGTTCGACATCCACGGCTACCAGCCCTACCGCACCGACCAGGTGTGGAGCCGGCGCTTCGGCGACTGCAAGGACCAGGCGACGCTCCTCACGACGCTGCTCGGCGCGGCGGGGATCGAGGCGCGCGTGGCCCTGGTCCGCACGCGCCCCAACGGCCGCGTGCCCCGCGCCTTGCCGGGCCTGGCGCTCTTCGACCACGCCATCGTCTGGCTCCCCGACCAGGGGGTCTTCTTCGACCCCACGGTGCGCACGCTGGGGCTCGGGACCCTGCCCGCCGTGGACCAGGGCGGCCAAGCGCTGGTCCTCACCCCCAACCCCAGCGCCGCGTCCCTCCAGCGCGTGCCCGTCCAACCCGCCGACGCCGCCGCGACCGAGGGCGACTACACGGTGGCGCTGGCCGAAGACGGGGCGGCCACGCTCCAAGGGGTCATGACGCTCCGCGGCACGGACGCGGCCCCCTACCGCGAGCGCCTGGCCTCGCCGGACGCCCGCGCCGCCCGCGTGGAGGCCCTCCTGAACGGGCGCTACCCCGGCCTCGTCCTGGAGGACGTCTCCCTGAGCGACCCCCGCGCGCTCCACGAACCGCTGACGCTGACCTTCTCGGCCCGCGCGCCCGACGTGGGTGCGGTGGCGACGGGGCCCCGGGGCGCGCGCACCCTGGAGATCCCCTGGCCGGGGGGCGCCAGCGGCCTCCTGGACCGCTGGGCGGGCGACGCCACCCGCCGCCTGCCCGTCGTGCTGGGCCCCCCCAGCGCCTACCGCTTCCACTTCACCTACCTCCTGCCGCCGGGCTTCACCGCGCCCAGCCTCCCGCCCAACGGGGAGGGCGTCAGCCCCTTCGGGCGCTACACGATCCGCTGGAGCCGCGCCCCGGGCGCCGTGCGCGTGGAGACGCGGTTCGCGCGCGAAGCGGACCAGGTGAACCCGAACCGCTACGAGGCCTTCCGCGCCTTCATGCGCGCGTTCGACGCCCGCGCTCGGATCCCCCTCACGCTGGTGCGCGCCACCCCCTCGACCCCGGAGGACTCGTGATCCGCGCGCCCCTCGGCACGCGCCCGCTCCCCTCGGCGCGCCGGCTCACGGCCTGGGCCCTCGGCGCCCTGGCCCTCCTGACGCTCGTCCCCGCCGCCGGCTGTCCCCACCAGCGGCGCTCCGACGCCGAGCGCCTCCGCTGGCTGCGCGCCCGCGTGGCGGACGGGGCACCGGGCGCCCCGCGCGCCCTGGCCGCCCACCTCGTCACGCGGGGAGGCGGCGACGCACCGCTCGGGGAAGCCGCACGGCTCCTCCGCGACGCCCGAGACGCTCCGGCCCGGGCGCTCCGAGCCCGAATCCTCCAGGCCCTCGGCCAGACGAGCGCCGCCGTCGCCGCCTGGCTGGCGCTCACGGAAGACGAGAGCGCCCCCGCCTGGGCGCGTCTGTGGGCCGCACGCCGGGTCGCGGCCCTCGTGGACGACGCGCCCCTGGCGCCGAACGCGCTCGCCACCCTGCGCCGCGTCGCCCGCGCCGAGCCGCCCACGCGCGTGGCCCTGGCCGCCGCCCGGGCGCTGGCGGCCGTGAGCCTGCGCCTGAACGACCGCGACACCCTCACCTGGGCCCGCCAGCGCCTGGGCGCCGTGCGGGCCTACCGCCGCACCGGGCGCCTGTCTCCCCTTCCCGCCCTGGGGTTGGCGGACCTCCGAGGGGGCCCCCGCGAGCTCCCCGCCCCCGAGCTCCCCGCCCCAGGCCACCTGGCTCCACCGCACCTCGCGTTCGGCCCCGCCATCGAGACCCCCGACGGCACCCTCTCGTGGTCCGAAGACGGCCCGGGGACGTTCGCGGCGCGCCTCTCCCTCCCCGCGCGCGCGACGCCCTGGGAGCTGGAGCTCTACGGCGAGCCCTCGGCGCGCGTCCTGACCGTGACCGGCGACGAGACGCGGGAGGTCGCCTCCGTGGACCGCCTCGGGGACCTGCGCCCGGCGCGCCTCCGGGTCCCCCTGGCACCCGGGCCCGCAGGGGCGCTGGTGATCGTCGTGGGGAGCCGCCGAGCCGCCCCCCAGGTGCAAGCCTTCCTGCGCCCCAGCGCGGGAGACGAACCCACGCCCCCTGGTCTGCCGTCTCCCCAGGGGCAGGCGATGACGCCCGAGACGCGAGGGGATCCCATCACGTCGCTCGCGGCCTGGGCGGCGGCCGCCGACGCCGCCTGGGCGGCGGGGGACGTGGAGCTCGGCTGGGCGCTGCTGCTGGGCGGAGACGGGGAGGAGCCCGGGGTCTCGCCGCCCGGAGCCGCCCGAACCGGAGCCTCGGAGGCCGCGCGCGGTGGCCCCCCCCTCCCGGCCCTCCTGGCCGTGGAGGCCGCGCGCCTGTGCGAGGGGGACCCCACGCGCCCCAACGCGGCCGCCCGCGCCCAGGCGCTGGCCCTGCTGAGGGGGGCGCTGAGGCGCCTGCCGGACGACGCCGAGGCGCGGGCGCGCCTGGCGACGCTGCTGGTGGACAGCGACGACGTGCCCGGCGCCCGCGAGGCCTCGACGGGGCCCCTGGGGCAAGGAGCGGACTGGGTCGCCCTGCGCCTGGCGCGGGGGGCCGACGCGCCGGGCGACGCGGCGCGAGCGGCGGCGCGCCTGGCGCGGCGCCTCCCGCGCTCGTGCCGGGCCCGGGAGGCGGAGCTGGACGAGCGCTGGGCGGAGCACAAGGCCCTGGGGGACTTGGTGGGACGCGAGCTGCCCGGGTGCACCGAAGTGCTGTTGCGGGCGGCGGCGCTGGAGGAGGAGGCCTGGCGCCACGGCGCGGCCCGGGCGCTGCTCGTGCGCGCGCGGCGGGAGGCGCGGCCCGGGGGCGAGCGCGCCCGGGTGGCGCTGGCGGCGGCGCGGCTGGAGCGGCGCGCGGGGCGCCTGGGGCGGGCGGTGGCCGCGGCGCGCGCGGCCCTCTCCGAGGGGGTGGGGCGCGAGGAGAGCCTGCGAGAGCTCCTGCGGGCGACGCTGCTGGGGGGCGGCGCGCCCGAGTCGGGTGCAGGGCCGGGCGGGCACGGGCCGGGGACGGCGGCCGCGCGGGTGCGGGCGCTGCTGGGTGAGACGCCGGGCGTCTCCTGGACCGGGCGCCTCCGGAGCCTCACGGGGCCGGACGGGGCGCTGGGAGCGGGCGCCCTGGGCCCGCCGCTGGAGCCACCCGAGCGGTTCTTGGCGCGCGCCGTGGAGCCGGGGGACGTGCGCAACCGCGGGGCCGAAGGCGCGTCCGTGCGCATCTTGCTGTCCGACCGCGTGACGCGGGTCTTCCCCGACGGCGCCATGATCCACCGCGTCCATCGCGCGGTGGAGCTCCTGGACGACGGGGCGGTGGAGGAGCTGGGTGAGCTCCCCGTGCCGGACGACGCCGAGCTGCTCGTGGCGCGGACGTGGGCGCGCGACGAGGCGGGGACGTTCCGCCCCTTCGAGCCCGAGGACGGCGGCGACAAGGGGGCCGTGAGCCTGCCGCGGCTGGAGCCGGGGGCGGTGGCCGAGGTGGCCTATGCCTGGTTCCAGCCGGCCCCGGGCGCCGGGGCCTGGCGGGCGCCCCCGGCGGCGCTGGAGAGCGCCCGCGGGCACGTGGCCCTGGCGCGCTACACCCTCATCGCGCCCACGGCGACGGCGGGGGGGCGCGCGGGGGAGCCGGGAGGCTCTGGGGCCGCGCGGGCCGGCGCCCCGGTCTGGCGGACCTGGGGGCGGGTGGGCCCGCCCAGCTCCCCACGGCCCGGGGTGTGGGTGTGGGAGACGCGCGGGCGGCCTCGGGTGCTGCCCGAGCCCCTGGACCCGCGGCCCGAGCGGCGGCTGGCCACGGTGCTGGCGGCGGGCGGGCGGGCGCGGCGCGGCGCGGCGTGGCTGGCCGCGACGACGGCGGACACCCTGCGCACGGTGCTCCGCGCCACGCCCTCGGTGCGGCGCATGGTGGGGCGGGCGCGGCGCGGCGCGGCGGCGGGGCCGGGCGGCGCGTCGGAGACCGAGCGACTGCGGCGGCTCTACGGGCTGGTGCTGGACGACGTGCGCGACGGCGGCGAGCTGGGCCCCTTGGAGCAGCCGGCCTCCTTCACGGCCGCCGCGCGGGCGGGGGAGCGGGCGGCCCTCCTCACGGCGCTGTGTCGCGCCGAGGGGCTCGCGTGCGACCTGCTGCTGGCGCGCCCCAAGACGCGGGGGCGGGAGGCGCCCGAAGACGCGGCGGTGGAGGCGGAAGACGACTACGTCTACACGGTCGTCCGTGCGCGCGTGGACGGGGGCGAGGTGTGGCTGGACCCGGCGGGGCGGTTCTCGCCCTTCGGCTACCTGCCGCCGCTGGTCCAGGGGGTGCCCGCGCTGGACCCGGCGGGCTGGGCGGCGGGAGGGCCGGCGGTGGTGCGCACGCCGTCGTTCGTGGGGCGCGACGGGGTGCGCCGGGTGGACGTGGAGATCGCGGTGGAACGGGACGGGCGCTGGCGCGCCACGGGACGGGAGGAGCTCACGGGCCTCTACGCCATGGGCTGGAGGCACGTGCTGGCCGAGCTGACGCCGCGGGAGAGGGCGCGGGTGCTGCGGCGGGTGGTGGGCAACTCGTTCGCCGGAGCGGAGGTGGGGGAGGTGACGCTTCAGGGGGTGGAGCGCCGGGAGGCGCCGCTCGTCGTGCGGTGGACGGCGACCGGGGCGCTGGGGCCCGGGCGGGACGCGGGGTCGGGGCGGCTGCTCCTGGGGTTGAGCCCCGAGCGCCTGGGCGCCCAGACGGTGGTGCTCCCGGCGCGCCGCACGCCGCTGCTCCAGACGCGGGCGGCCGACCTCGTGTGGCGCGCCCGCGTGCGCTTCGCGCCGGGGCTCACGGTGGGGCCGCCGCCGCCACGGGTGCGCGTCGTGCAGCGGCTGGTGGAGCTGGACCGCACGGTGCGCGCGGCGGGCAGCCCGGCGGAGGGGGTGGAGTGGACGATCGACAAGCGCCTGTCGTTGCGGGTGGGCCTGGTGGACCCGGACCGCTACGATGCCTGGGCGCGGGCGGCGCGCGCGGTGGACCAGGCGGACGTGGTGCGGACGCTCGTGGACGGGCTCCGGCGGGCGCCCGAGGGCCCGCGGTCGGGGCGCGCCCGAGGAGGGCGTTCGGAGCGCTCCGAGCGCGGGCAAGTCCGAGAGACCGGGAGGGCGGTGCGATGAGGCGAGCGCGAGCGGGGCTGGCGGTGGTGGCCGGGGGGTGGCTCGTGGCGGGGCTCGTGGCGGCGACGGGCGCGGGCGGCTGCGCCACGGCGGCGGCCCCGGTCTCTACGGCGAACCCCCGGGGGGGTGGGGACGGGGACGCCCGGCGGCGGGGGATCGCGGTGCTCGCGGCCTATCGGGACGCCCTGACGGGGGGGCGCCCGGACGAGGCCTGGGCGCTGTTGGCGCCGGGCGAGCTGGACCGCGAGACCTTCCGCGCGTACTTCCAGGCCCACCGCCAGGGGATGATCCTCCAGGCCGAGGAGGCCCTGCGGGCGGCCCGAGCGAGCCGCCCCGAGGAGGTCGCCGTGGTGCGCTCGGGGGATCGGATCTACGAGGTGGTCCACACGCCCGCCGGGTGGCGCATCCGGGGCATCCGAGCGGCGAAGCCCGCGCGGGCGACGGCGCCCGGCGACCGGGAGACCACCCCTGTCAAACGTAACTGACACGAACACGACACGAGGACGCACTGTAAACCATACTTGACGGAATCGAGACATGCGGCGGATGGCCTTGGCCCCCACGAAGTTGCGCCCGGCCTCGGCCATGGCCTCGGCGACCTTGGCCTCGGCCTCTCGCACCAAGGCGTTGAGCTTCGCCACGACACGGCCCGCGAGCGCCTTGCGTTGGGCCGTGGGGTCGGTCGCGGTGTCGATGTCGGTGTTGGTGTCGGTGTCGATGTCGGTTGTGGTTTTGTTCTTGAGGAGTATGGCGGGGACGGAGAAGGCCAGCTCCACGGTCTCGGGCAGAGAGCCCGCGACATCGAAGAAAAGGTGTCGGTCCGCTTCCGAAGCTGGTTCACGGCCCGGGCGAGGAGGCTGTGGAGCCACTGCTCGAACGCCGGAATGCGTCCCTCGGTGTCGGTGACCACAGCGTGGTAGTGCGTGGACATGACGACCAGCGCGTGGACCTCCAAGCCGAAGCGCTGGGCGCCCACGGCGAAGAGGTACTGGAACAGCCCGTCGAGCTTGGACGTGGGCGTGAGCCAGCGATGCCTCCCCGCGCAGCGGCGCGTGAGCATGTAGGTCTTACCGGGCTCGATGGGCAAGGGGCGGGACACGGTAGCTGCGCAGAAGCAAGCCGCGTGCCCGCTCGGAGAGTTTCCGCAACGCAAGGAAAGTAGGCGGAAATCCACTGCAACGCCCCCGGGCCCGTCTTGGGCATGGGACAGGCTTGGGACAGCGTTGGGACACCCTTGGGACACCCTTGGGACACCCTTGGGACACCCTTGGGGCACTCGCTCGCCCGGCCCTGGCTCGAGCGCGGCCGAGCGCTATGGGCTTGGGCTCGCGAGACGCGGGGGGACGTCGGGCGGGGCTGGAACCTGGAAGGGGCAGGGTCCTCGGAGTTCACAGGCGCGGGCTGGTCGCGGCCGGTGAGCTGCTCCCGGTGCGCCGCCCCCGCCTCCGTGAACTCCAAAGACGGCTCCCGCGACTCGCGAACCGGCTCCCGCGACTCGCGAACCGGCTCCCGCGACTCGCGAACCGGCTCCTCGCGTCTCGAAATCGGCTCCTCGCGT
>CAYZID010000114.1:0-17179 GCA_964478315.1 uncultured Myxococcales bacterium
GGCTGCGGGTGCGAAGGCGGCTGCGGGAGCGGGCGCGGGCGCGGGTGCGAAGGCGGCTGCGGCTGCGGGCGCGAAGGGGGCTGCGGGAGCGGGAGCGGGTGCGAAGGCGGCTGCGGGCGCGAAGGCGGGCTCGGCGGCGGCGGTCCCGACCCCTCCGGCGCCGCCCGTGTGGACGCCCGCGTTGGGCCCCTCTCGGGCCGCTCTCACCGACCGGGCGCGGGCCGTGCTGGTCGGGTTGCGCAGCGCGCTCGACGCAGGCGCGGATGGACGCGGCAAGGCGCGGTTGGAGGCGCAGCGGGACGCCTTGCGGCCTTTCTTGCCGCAGACGTTGGGCCTCTACCTGGCGGTGGCCAAGGGCACCCGTGGGGGCGCAGCGGCCAAGGCGGACGTCATGGTCACGCTCGACAGCGCCGACAAGGACTTCGGGCGGCTCGTGAAGGTGCTGGGCCGCGCGCTGGAGGCTGGGCCCAAGTGTGCGGGGCTCCGTTGCGAGGGCGATGACGCGCGCAGCCTCTACGTGTTGAGGTTCCGACCGCGTGCGGACGGCTCGCTGGCGCTCGGGGTGGTCTTGCAGGCGCGCGCGGGGGCTCGGGGGGCGCTGGCGGCCCACGAGGCAGCCGCCGAGGAGGTCTTCGGGCGGGCCGTGGGTGCGGCCCGCATGGCGTTCCTGGCGGTGGCGAAGCCCAAGGAGTTTGGTCGGGGCCGAGACGGGAAGGGGGAGGGCGCTGGGGGTGCGGCGGCTGGGGTGCCGAGTGAGGTGGAGGTGCTCCAGGCGGCGGCGCGGGTCTTGGCGCTGCGGCCTGACGAGCCGGTGGTGTTGGCGACGTTGGTACGCCGCGCGGCGCGGGCGAAGCGGTATGGGCGGGCGCTGGATCTCTTGCGCACCCTCGTGACGAGCCCGGCGCCCGACGCGGTGGCCGCGGCAGATCTCTTGGTTTTGGGTGGTGGGGACCCGGCCCTGGCGGCGCTGAAGACCGCGCCCGGGTTTGCCAAGACGGTCGCGGAGCTGTTGGCGACGCCGCCCACCGACCCGGAGGCCTTCGCGGCCTACCTCGTGCGGTTCCGCGCCAGCGACCGGCGGCTGCGGCGCGCGTTGGGCGGTCGGTCTGGCGGGGCCGGGTTGTCGGTCCAGCGGTGCCGAGCGCCCGCCGTCCGGGGTGCGAAGCCCTCCTGCGACGTGGGACGGAAAGAGGGGCGCGCGGCCCTGGCCGCCTTGCGGGCGGCTTTGGAGGGCCTGGACGGCGAGCCCCTGCATGCCTTGCCCGTGTCGGGTTCGGGGGTCGCTGGGGGCACGGTGGCGACCTGGGTGGGCCCGCTGCTCGTGCCCACGGGGCAGCAGCAGGTGATCCCGGTGCCGGCCATCCAGATCGGCCCCCGTGGCGGGCAGCCCAAGGCCCTGGCGGTCCTCGCGGTGAGGCTCCCCAAGCCGTAGCCGCCCGCCATCACCGCTGCGGCTGGCCAGGGCGCTTGGGTTGGCCCCGGGCCCACGCTCGTGGCCTGCTCTCGCGTCAGGGTTACAGGTGCCGCTTCTGTAAGTCTGCGTAGTCGCGAGTGTCTTGATCTCTTGGTGCAGGCCTTCCGGAGACAGCATGGTCCCAGGCTAGCCCTGGGTCCGGGAACTTGTTACCGTCCCGGCACGAGATGAAAAGCCGAGTTCTGGGGAGGCCCGCGGGGTCCCTCGGGGCTCGGTCTCTGGGGGTGGGAGGCTTGGCCGTGCGGATTGCGCAACGTCGGCGGGTGGTGTTGGTGGGTGTGGCTGCGGCGACGCTGCTGTGGGCAGCGCCCGGCTGTGGAGGAGACTCCAACCCGGGTGGATCGACCGGCGCCGACATCGGCATGGACGGGGTCTCGGACGGGGGCGGTGAGGTCTCGGCCTGCGCCGAGACCGACAAGGCCCTGGGCTGTGCGTGCGCCGACGACGCCCAGTGCGCCTCGGGCCACTGCGTGGACGGGCTGTGCGTCGGGGCGTGCGAGGCGGGGAGCTGCCCGGACGGCCAGACCTGCGTAGACTCCGACGGCGGCGACGCCCTGTGTGTGGAGACGGCCTCCCTGGCCTGCTTCCCCTGCACCAGCGACGCGGACTGTGGGGACGGGACCTGCCTGGACTACGGGGACGCGGGCAGGTTCTGCGGCGTGCCCTGCGAGGGAGGAGATGGCGGAACCTGCGCCGAGGGCTACGAGTGCGACGGTGGCGCCTGCCGCAACAGCGCAGGCGACTGCGCGTGCAGCGAGCTGGCCGTGTCGGCCGGGGCCTCGACGACCTGCGCGGTGAGCAACGACTTCGGTGTCTGCGAGGGCACCCGCGTGTGCGACGCCCCGGGGCCGGCCACGTGCGATGCGGCCACGCCCGCCGAGGAGGTCTGCGACGGCCAGGACAACGACTGCGATGGCGAGACCGACAACGTCGCGCCCACCGACTGTGAGGTCTCCAACGACTTCGGCACGTGCGCGGGGAAGACCACGTGTGAGGGCGGCGAGGCGGGCTGCGACGCCCGCGAGCCCGCGGCCGAGTTCTGCGACGGCTTGGACAACGACTGCGACGGCGAGACGGACGAGGGCGAGCCGGATCTGGACGGCGATGGCATCGCCAACTGCGTGGACCCCGACGACGACGGCGACGGGGTCGGCGACGCCGAAGACAACTGCCCCATGGTGGACAACGCCGACCAGCTCGACAGCGACGGGGACGGGCAAGGGGACGCTTGCGACGCCGACGACGATGACGACGGCGTGCCCGATGGGGGAGACTGCGAGCCCCTCATCGCCGCCATCAACCCCTTGGCCCCCGAGATCTGCGACGGGCTGGACAACAACTGCAACGACCAGGTGGACGAGGGGCTGTGCGACGACGGCGACCCCTGCACGGACGACGTCTGTCAGCCGGGCGGTGGGTGTGAGTACACGCCGAACACGGCGCCCTGCGACGACGGCGACCCCTGCACGATCGACGACGTCTGCGCCGACGGGAGCTGCTCCGGTGTGCCGGACCCGTGCGACGACGGCGACCCCTGCACCACCGACTCGTGCGACCCCGCCACGGGCTGCGAGCACGTCGCCATCGAGGAGGGGGGCGTCTGCGACGATGGCGATCCTTGCACCGAGGGTGACGTCTGCACCGCGGGGAGCTGCTCCGGGACGCCCAAGAGCTGCGACGACGGCAACGACTGCACCGAGGACTCCTGCGACTCCGCCGTGGAGGGCGGGTGCGTGAACGCGCCCCTGGACGGCACGCCTTGCGACGACGGGGACGTGTGCACGTCGGACGACACTTGCGCCGCCGGCGTCTGCGCCGGCACGCCCGGGGCCTGTGCGTGCACCAGCGACGCCGACTGCGCCGTGCCGGACGGGCTGGACGACGAGTGCGTCACCCTCACCTGCAACCTGACCACGGGGGAGTGCGAGTCGGCCAACACGAACGAAGGAGGGGCGTGTGACGACGGGGACGCCTGCACGGAGAACACGACGTGCAGCGCGGGGGCCTGCGTGGGCGACGCGGTGGTCTGCGACGATGGCGACGCCTGCACGGACGACGTGTGCGACCCGGCCCTCGGGTGCACGACCTCCCCGGCGGCGGCGGGGACCGCGTGCGACGACGGCGACGCCTGCACGACCGGCGAGCAGTGCGACGGCGAAGGGTTGTGTGTGGCGACGGAGACGGTGAGCTGCGACGACGGCGAGCCCTGCACGACGGACTCGTGCAACCCGGCCTCGGGGTGCGAGAATGCCCCCATCGCCGATGGGGCGGCGTGTGAGGACGGGGACGCGTGCACGACGGGCGACCAGTGCTCGGGCGGCGTGTGCACGCCCACGGACACGGTGACCTGCGATGACGGCGACCCCTGCACGGACGACGTGTGCGACCCGAACCTCGGGTGCACGACCGTGTTCAACACGGCGCCGTGCGACGACGGCGACCCGTGCACGGACGGGGATGCCTGCTATGAGGGGGCCTGCACGGGCGCGCCCAAGGACTGCTCCGCCCTGGACAGCGACTGCACCGTGGGCGTGTGCGCGGCGGACGGCACCTGCGAGGCCCTGCCCGTGGCGGGCTCGTGCGACGACGGCGACCCGTGCACCCTGGGCGACTCGTGCTCGGCGGGGGTGTGCGAGGGGGCGGCCATGGACTGCTCGGCTCTCGACGCGCCCTGTCAACAGGGCGTGTGCGTGGAAGGGGCGTGCGAGGCCCAGCCGGTGGCGTGTGGCATCAACTCCGTCCGGCTGCACTGGACGAGCGCCGCCATCCGGGCCAACGCGGCGGCCCAGCAGACCATTTGCGGCAGCGTGGGCCACGGCGGCCCGGTGGGGACCGTGACGAACGGGGCGGGCCACACGGTGCTGCTGGGGTTCCATCCCGGGTTGCAGCAGTGAGAGACGACGAACGCGGGTCACGAGAGGATTTTGTTGAGGGGGACCGCTCGCCTGCGAGCGGTTGCCTGGGGCGACAGGAGCAAGCGATGCAGAGCGTGATGAGGGACTGGACGCGGCGGCTTTTGGGGGTCGCGGCGGGGGTGGCGCTGCTTTGGCCGGCGACCGCGATGGCGGTGCCGAGCCAGCTCACCGTGCAGGGCTACCTGCGCACCGAGGCGGGGCTGGGCGCGGACGGGAGCTACGCCATTCGCTTCGCGCTGTACGACGCCGAGACGGGCGGCAACACGCTGTTCAGCGTGACCCAGGTGGGAGTGCCCGTGTCCAGCGGGCTGTTCGACGCGGTGTTGTCCACGGACGACGGCGGGAACCCGCTTACGGCGGCCGTCTTCCGCGATAACCCCCAGGTGTGGCTGGGCATCAAGATCGAGGCGGGGCCGGGCGTGGCGCTGGGCGGCGAGGCGGAGCTGCCGCGCACCATGCTCACCACCGTCGGCTACGCCTTCGTGGCGGCCCACGCGGATCACGCGACGGCGGCGGACCAGGCCACGGATCTGGACTGCTCGGCCGCGCCGTGCGTCTCGGAGCTGGAGCTGGACTTCGATCCGGTCACCCAGGCCGAGCTCACGGCGGCGCTGGCCGCCCTGGGCCCCCACGTCACCTCCGTGGACGGTCTCGCGGGCGGGACGATCACCAGCGACGTCACCGTGAACGGGGCGCTGGCGGCGACCAGCATCACCCAGAACGGCAACGCCGTGTGTGACGCGTCGGGCAACTGCGGGCAGTCGCTGTTCAACACGACCTGCCAGGCCGACCAGGTGCTGACCTACGACGGCAGCGCGTGGGTGTGCACGGACTTCGTGGCGGCGGGGACGCCCACGGACGCGTGCAACGGGCTGCACCAGGTCCTGCAGTGGGACGGGAGCGCTTGGGTGTGCGTGGACAGCCGGGCCACGGGCCTCTCCGCGGGCCAGGCGAATGGCTACGAGCTGGTGGACGATTGGGGCTACGCCTGGGACGGCATCCAGCGCGCCCCCAAGACCTGGGCCGAGGCCAAGGCGGCCTGTGAGGCCGACGGCGGGCGGCTGCCCACGGTCACGGAGCTCTACCGCAACAACGCTGGATCCACGGGCACGGGGAACATCTCCACGCCCAACGACACGTCCTACCTGTGGACGCTCATCGCCAGCGACCAGGCCAACTCTCGGGTCACGGTCCGCCTCAGCGACGGAGCCATCAGCTACCCGGTGGAGACGACCCCCTACGCCTATCGCTGCGTGTGGCCCGACCACACCTCCACTGCATTCGAGGGTGACTACTGCTACGGCCCGCCGGGGACCGAGTGCAAGTCCTACGGCTTCGTGTGGAACGTGGACAAGATGGACCGGCCGGCCTTGCGCCAGGCGGCCGCCCACAACGAGTGCGCCTTCTACAACGCCTCGCTGCCCACCCAGCAGGAGTTTGCCGAGCTCGTGCAGTTCGGTTGGGAGAACGGGAGTGGAGCTTGGCAGTGGCTCGCCGAGCCGAACTTCTGGTACACCGGGTGGACTGCGGGCTATTCGCTCGGCAAGTGGACGGCTGATCCCTATCCCTCTTGGGGATACGACGACGGTAGCCCAGGTAGTGGCGTTGATGGGGCACGGAGCGGTGGTACGACCGCGAGGAACTTCCGGTGCATTGGCAAGCGCTCCCAGACGTTCGGAAAGCCCGTGGGCAGCCCCCAGTGTCTCAACGACAACTGCTTTACCGTGAGCAGCCAGCGCGCAAGCGGACTCATCGCCGACGCCGAAGATCGACCCGCTGCGACCTTCGTGGAGGCGGCTGCCACGTGCGCCGCCTCGGGTGCCACGCTCCCCGATGGGCGAGAGTTCGAGGACCTCGTGCGCGCCGGGTGGCCGAACGGTTCGAATCAGCACCTGTGGGTGGAGAAAGAGACCCAGTGGAACTCTACCACTTCGTACAACGTTGGTTACATGACCATGAAGTGGACGGGGATCGGGTCCGAGCGCTGGTACTGCAGGACCGGGGCCAACTCGGACGCGAGCACCTGCTGGGTGAGTCAGGTCACGTCGGCACACCCGTACCGATGTGTGTGGCATGAGTCGCTGGCGGACCCGACGGCAGCCATGCCGAGCTGTGCGGCCAATCAGCAGCAGGTTTGGGACGGCACTGCGTTCGCGTGCGAGGCGACGACGGATGGCACGTCGTGCGACGCCAATGGCGCGAACTGCCAAGCCAACCCGGGGGTGGAACTGCCCGATGCGTGGGGCAACGCCTGGGACGCCGTGGAGCGCCCTGCGGCCACCTATGCAGACGCCGAGGCGACTTGCACGGCGGCCGGAGGGCGCCTACCCACGGCGACCGAACTGTTCCGCGTCCGTGCGACCCAGACGCTGGCCGGCGTGAACGCCATTGGGGCCACGAGCAACACCAACTATCTCTGGACGATCGTGCCTGAGTACCGGGCCGCCAACCAGACCACCGTGCGCCTCAGCGATGGTGCATCTTCTGCACTGGCGCGGACAAGCACGGCTCCCTACCGTTGCATTTGGCCGACTTCGAAGGGGGACACGTTCTCTGGCCGCTCCTGCTATGGCGAGCCGGACGCGCCTTGCTTCCAGGTGGGCCGTCTGCGCATCGACCGCTACGACCGCGCGCCC
Organism: uncultured Myxococcales bacterium; assembly: GCA_964478315.1. Lineage (GTDB taxonomy): Bacteria > Myxococcota_A > UBA9042 > PHBI01 > JAAZYN01 > CAYZID01. The sequence goes on from CAYZID010000114.1 coordinate 7,026, forward strand.
ATCACGGCCCCTGCCGCGGCCTGGGAGTGTGCGTTTTACGGGGGGCGCTTGGCCGACAGCCGCCAGATCCGCGAGGCGATCCACGGGGGAGCGCCGAACGGGTCCAACGCGTGGCTGAACGTGAACCGGCCCATCTTCCGCTACAGCAGCGCCTTGGGCTATGCCCTGGTGCGCTGGACGGGCGATGGCGTGGATACCTGGGCACCCAGCTACAGTGGCACGGGAAGCTTCGGTTGGGAGGACGCCAGGCGCCCGTTCCGCTGTGCCTTCTCGGACGTGCTGGAGTAGCGGCAGCGTCTCCATCGCGAGGGGCCGGCGGGGCGACCCGCCGGCCTTTTCCGTGCCCGGCTTGGGGGCCTCGGTGGGCTGGCCGGGGGCCTCAGTGCGGAGGAGCGAGCGGGCCGAGGTTTCCCCACGCCGGCCGCTCCAGTATCATCGGCTCCGGCTCCGCCGGCCGCGCGACCGCGGGACGGCGCCGGGCCGCGACCCACACGGAGAGGCGATGCGCGTCTGCCCACAGTGCGACCTGCGAACCGACGCGGAGCGGTGCCCCAAGGACGGCAGCGTGACGGTGGACGAGGCGGTGCTCGCCCTCACGGGCGGCGGCAAGGGCAAGAAGGATCCCAACCTGGGCCGCGTCATCGCGGACAAGTACCGCCTAGTGGAGCGCCTGGGGGCTGGCGGCTTCGCTACGGTCTACCGGGCCGTACACCAGCAGATGGGCGGCGACGTGGCCATCAAGGTCATGGCGAGCCACCTCATGGACGACGAGTCGTCGGTCAAGCGCTTCTACCTGGAGGCCCAGAACACCCACAAGCTGCGCCACCCCAACACGGTGCGGGTCACGGACTTCGGCGGCACCGACGACGGCACCCTGTACCTGGTCATGGAGTATCTCCCCGGCGTCACCCTCCGGACGGTCGTCGAGCAGGAGGGGCGGCTGTCCGCCAAGCGCGTTGTCCACATCATCGAGCAGGTGCTGAAGTCGCTGGGGGAGGCCCACTCCAAGGGCCTCGTCCACCGGGACATCAAGCCCGACAACGTCATGCTCCTGGAGCAGTTCGGCGAGCCGGACTTCGTGAAGGTGCTGGACTTCGGGATCTCCCGCGCCTTGGACTCGGCGCGCCTCACCAGCGCCAATGGGGCCGTGGGGACCCCCAAGAACATGGCCCCCGAGCAGTGGAAGGGCGAGGAACTGGACGGCCGGACCGATCTCTACGCCGTGGGCGTGATGATGTACGGGCTGCTCACGGGCGAGCACCCCTTCAACATGAAGACCGGGGTCCACGGGACCACCGAGATGATCGCCTACATGAACGCCCACCTCATGGAGCGGCCCCAGCCCCTGTTGGAGCGGACCCCCGGGGCGTGCCCCCAGGCGCTGGCGGACTTCGTCCACCGGCTCCTGGAGAAGGACATGGCCAAGCGGCCCGCCAACGCCGAGGAGGCCCTCAGAGAGCTGGGAGAGATCGCCAAGGCGCACCCCCTGCCCGACGAGGTCCCCGAGGCGGCCAAGTGGGCCAGCGAGGCGACGGCCATGATGCCCAGCCCGTTTGCGGACGGCGGCGATGGCGTCGCGCTGGCCGACCAGGCGACGCGGATGCTGGACACGTCGGACGCGCAGCCGGGCCCACTCCCGGGCCCGCCGCCCGCGCCATCCCCCGGACGGGCTGCCGCCGAGAAGGGGGAGACCGGGGGCGTCGAGGACGGGGCTACCCGGATGATGAGCCCCGCCGAGCTGTCGGACGTGGTACCCAGAGCCCCGGCAGCCGTGGCCGCGAGCCCGTCCCGTGGGGCGGAGGGGCTCGATGAGGCGCCGGAGGGGGCCGGAGGCAGACGCTGGGTTTGGGCGGCGGTGGGGCTTGTGGCGCTGGCGGGTGTGGCGGTCTACGTCGTAGCCAGTGGGCTGGGCAGCGAGCCCAAGGGGGCGGGAGGGGCCGGATCGGAGGCGACCCGCGAAGCCGTCGCGCACGCTGGTCTGGCCGGGAGCGGCGCGAGGGAGGCACGGGTCGCCGCGGGCGAAACTGCGGCCCTGGACGCGTCCGCTGGCGCCCCTGATGCTGGAGCGGCCGGCCGGGCGGAGGCGGACGGGGAGGCCGGTGGGGACGTGCAGGTGGCGGCCACCTCACCCGACGGGGCTGGCACTGGCACCGCGGGGGCGGACACGGCCGCCTCGCCGGGGGACGCCTCGGAGCGCGGGGACGACCTGGAGAGCGCGAGCGACGGGGGGGCGAAGGAGGTCGGAGCGGGGCCCTGGACGGTGGTCCTCACCTCGGAGCCCGCCGGCGCTTCCGTACGAGCGGAGGGGCTCGGCGTGGTGGGCACGACGCCTCTGGCGTGGACGGTCCCCGGGCCGCTCCGAGGCCGGCTCCAGGGGGGCGCTCCCCTGGTGCTCACCGTTTCGGCCGCCGGTCAGACGGGTGCGGCGATCCGCGTCACCTTGGGGGCCGGCGACTTCGCAGCCGGCCGCGTGGAGCGGGCCGTGAAGCTCCCGGCGTCGAGCGCGCCCGGTCGGGAAGGCGGCGCGGCGGCGAAGGCGGCTTCCAAGGGGAGCCGCAAGGGCGGCAAGTCGGGCGGCCACAAGGGCGGCAAGTCGGGCGGCCGCAAGGGTGGCCGCAAAGGTGGAAAGTCGGGCGGCCACAAGGGTGGGCACAAGGGCGGCGGATGGGGGTTCTAGCAGGATGATTCACAACGTCTCCCGTCGCGAGGTATGCTCTTGTGATTCCAGGCGGTTCCGCTCGTCGGTCACGTGCCGCCAACATGCTCCCTCTTCGCGTAAGCGCCTGAAACTACGTCGCCGGCGCCGTGCTCGGTCCGACTATCCCGACACCCTCCTAGCCGTGAACGGACGTGCGATGACGGGGGCGCTGTTCGCCGCGGCCTGGCTCGCCGGGGCGTGTACGCCGGACGTGCCCCTGGTGAACCGGGACGAGCTGGACTTTGGGCCGGGCGTGGCCGACGTGGCCGACGTGGGGGGCGCCGAGGACTCGGGCGCCGAGACCTCGGGGGACGGCGCTGGCGATGGTGCGGGCGGCTTGGCCGTGGGCGAGGCGTGTGGCGAGGATGACGCTTGCGCTTCCGGCCTCTGCGTGGCGCCCACGGCGGGCTCGGACAAGGTCTGCGCGGCGCCGTGCGGGGAGGGGTGCGGCGCGGGCCTGCGCTGCCTCGCCTCCGTGGGGGCCTGCGTGCCCACTGCCCCGGCGCTGTGCGCGCCTTGCGACACCGACGCCTTCTGTCGAGAAGGGGGCGCCGGGCTGGCAGGGGACGTGTGTGTTCGGGGGGATCCCGCGACGGGGAGCTTCTGCGGATCGGCCTGTGGCGGAGAGGGGGACTGCCCGCCGGGCTACGCGTGCGAAAACGTCCAGGCCGTGGGCGGCGAGAGCGTCAGGCAGTGCGTCCCGGCCGGGGGGGGCGCCTGCGGCTGCTCCTCCTGGGCCACCGACGCGGGCGCGTCTACCTCCTGCGTCACCGCCGAGGGCTGCGCAGGGACGCGGAGCTGCGGCTCGGAGGGCTTGAGCGCCTGTGAGGCGCCGGGCTCTACGGCGGAGGTCTGCGACGGGCAGGACAACGACTGCGATGGGCAGACCGACGCGGCGGACCCCGAGGACCTCGTCGCCGACGACCCCCAGCCCTGCGAGGTAACCGAGGGCGTCTGCGCGGGGCTCGTGAAGCCGGCCTCGCTGTGCGTGGCGGGTGCCTGGGTGGCCTGTGGGGAGGGGGAGTACGCGATGGCCCCAGGCTGGGAGCAGGACGAGGTCACCTGCGACGGGCAGGACAATGACTGTGACGGCCAGACCGACGAGGGGGCGGTGGACACCGACGGCGACGGCCAGGCGGACTGCGTAGATCCCGACGACGACGGCGACGGTGTGGAGGACGGCGCCGACAACTGCCCCCTGGTAGCGAACGGGGGCCAGGAGGATCTGGACGGGGATCTCGAGGGGGACGCCTGCGACGCGGACGACGACGGCGACGGTGTGGACGACGGGGCCGACAACTGCCCGACGGTCGCGAACGCGGACCAGGCCGACGCGGACGGCAACGGCGTGGGCGACGCGTGCGAGGTGGATCTGGACGGGGACGGCGTGCCCAAGGTCAGCGACAATTGTCCCGACGTCGCCAACCCGGACCAGGTGGACACCGACGGGGACGGCGTCGGCAACGCCTGTGACCCCGACGACGACGACGACGGCGTGGAGGACGCGGCCGACAACTGTCCCACCTTGGCGAACGAGGGCCAGGCGGACTCCAACGGCGACGGTGTGGGCGACGCGTGTGAGGGGGACGCGGACGGCGACGGGGTGGACGACCAGCTCGATGACTGCCCGTCGGTCCCCAACGCGGACCAGACCGACACGGACGACGATGGGGTGGGCGACGCCTGCGACCCCGACGACGACGGGGACGGGTGGTTGGACGCGCTGGACAACTGCCCGCTGCTCGCGAACCCAGGACAGACAGACTTGGATGGCGACGGTCAGGGCGACGGCTGCGATCCCGACGACGACAACGACACGTTGCCCGACGGCGGCGACAACTGCCCCACGGTGGCGAACTCGGACCAGGCCGACCACGACGGGGATGGGGCGGGTGACGCCTGCGATCCCGACGACGACAACGACGGGGATCCGGACTTCACCGACTGCGCGCCCTTCGATTCCGCCGTGCACGCGGGCGCCACCGAGGTGTGCAACGACGGGATCGACGACGACTGCGACGGGGAGACGGACGAGCCCTTCACCGAGGTCGGCAAGCCTTGCGACTCGGACGACAGCGACCTGTGCGCCTTGGGCAAGTGGACCTGTAACGCTTCCCAGGACGGCGTGGAGTGTCTGGCGTCCAATGAGGCGCAGACCGACCTCGTGGAGCTGTGCAACGGCGTGGACGACGACTGCGACGGGGAGACGGACGAGGACTACGACGTGGGGCTGCCCTGTGGTCCCGTGCCCGATGGGATCTGTTGGGCCGGGATCACCGTCTGCGCCACGGCGACCAGCATCACCTGCGTCACCGACGGGCCCAAGCCCGCCGGCGCCGTGTGCGAGGCGGAGAGCTGCACGGACGGCGTGAAGCACCCCCAGCGCACCTGCGATGGGGCCGGCGTCTGCCAGGCGCCCCCGGACGAGAGCTGTAACGGATACGCCTGCGCCTCGGCTACCACCTGCGCCGTGGCGTGCACCAAGGACGAGCACTGCGCGCCCTCCAACTACTGCGTGTCCTTGCAGTGCCTTCCCAAGAAGGACGACGGCGCGAGCTGCGCGGAGGACCGCGAGTGCGCCAAGGGGCACTGCGTGGACGGCCTGTGCTGTGACACCGGGTGCGCGGGCGCCTGCACGGCGTGTGATCTCCCCGGCACGGAGGGGACGTGCACGGCGGTCGCTGGCTGCTGCACGGGGCCCGGCGATTGCGATGACGCCAACGTCTGCACCGTGGACGACTGTCAGGGCGGGAGCTGCGTCGCGACGCCCATCGCCGGGTGCTGTCTCAGCGACGCCGAGTGCGACGACGGGGACGTGTGCACCGGAGACACGTGCGTGGCTGGGAGCTGCGAGCACACCGTGGACCCGACCTGCTGCACGGACGCCAGCGCCTGCGATGACGGGGACGGCTGCACCTTCGACTTCTGCTTCGAGGGGGACTGCCAGAACTGGCCCATCCCCCAGTGCTGCACCGTGGATGGGGACTGCAACGACGGCAACGCGTGCACGGCCGATTCCTGCACGGACGCGACGTGCGCCCATGATCCGGAGCCGGCGGGGACCGCGTGCCCCGGCGGCACCTGCGACGCGGGAGGGACCTGTGTCACCCAGTAGGTTGAACATCCGGCGCCCGGTGGCCGCGGCTCTGGCTGTGTGTGCCATGGCCTTCGCGGTCGCACCCAGCGGCCCCACGCGGGCGGCGACCCCCGAGGAGGAGGCGGCGCTGCTCATGTTCCGCGACGGCCGGAAGCTCTTCGATGAGCGCAAGTATTCCCAGGCGCTGACCCGCTTCGAGAAGGCCTGGAAGGTCGTGCAGAACGACTTCCTCCGCTACTACATCGGCCGGACTTACAAAGAGCTCGGGCGTTGCGATGACGCCATCGAGTACCTGTCGCCGCTCGCGGGCAAGGTCCCCGCCGAGGCCGAGCGCGCGCGCGCGGCCGCCGAGGCGAGCTGCCGCTTCGAGCGCGCCAAGGCGCGCATGAGCGCCTGGAAGTGCGAGGCGGCGCTGGAGGATCTCCGTGCGTTGCCCCTCAACGGCTTGGGGCGCAAGGATCAGAACGCGGCGGACGCCATGACGGCGCGGGCCGAGCGCTGCGTGGAGGTCTTCAACACCCACACCCCGGCGGGTCAGCGCGCGGCGCGGTCGTTCGACGAGGCCCGGCGAGCTATCGAGGCGGGCGACGCCGCCAAGGCGCTCTACGCCGCCGAGGACTCTCTGCGCGCCCGGAAGAGCAAGCCGGCCAAGCTCGTCAAGGCCGCGGCGCTGGCGGCGCTCAACCGTTGCGTGGACGCGCTGCCGGTCCTGAAGGAGCTCCGAGGTGGACTCCCCGAGGCCGCGGAGGAGCGCCGGGCGCGGTTGGAGACCGATTGCATGCTCCGCGAGGCACGCCGGCTCGTGGAGGCGGACAAGTGCCGCGAGGCCATGCCGCTGCTCATCGGGCTCGACGGACGTCTGAGCCGGGGGGACGAGCGATGGCGCCGGACCAAGGCGAACTACTGCGCGCCCCGGGCTACGGACTTCCTCACGGACACCACTGAGGCCAAGGCGGCCTACAAGCTCTATCTGGCCGCGAAGAAGGCGGAGGCGGCCGGCAACGTGGACCGCGCCTTGGACCTCTACGGCAAGGCGCTGGGGTTCCAGGAGGAGCCGGTCATTCGCCACGCGGCGGCCGCGCTGGCTCTGCGGGAGGGGCGCTGCGCCGTGGTCCTGCGCCACCTGGGCAAGCTCCCCGCCACCCCCAAGAAGCTGGAGGATCTGGCCGCCAAGGAGGCGTGTGAGCGCTACGCGCCCACGATGGCCGCCGCTTCGCCCGCGGGGCGCGCGGCCCTCGTGGATGGCCTGCGCCTGCGCTCGGTACGCGACCACTATCACGCCGACAAGCGCCTGAACGCCGTGGACGGAGCGGAGGCGGACGTGGAGTTCTGGCTCTTGCGGCAGGAGGTCCGCTGGGCCATGCGGGACTGTGACGGCTTTCTCTTGGCGTTGCGCGAGGCGCCCCCGGGGGCGGTGGAGCGCTTGCCCCATGCCAAGGAGCGGGAAGCCGAGTGTAAGCTCAAGGTGGACGCGACGGAGCCCACGGTGGCGAGCCCCAGCGCGCCCGAGGAGGGGGCTCGGGGTGGCGACACGACCCTCGCCTGGGTCGCGGTGGGGGGGGGCGCGGCGCTCGTCGCGGTCGCCGCCGGGCTCGGCGCCGGCTACGCGGGGCAGTCCAGCGCCATGGAGGACGCGGCCCACATCTACAACACCACCCCCGACGAGGCGCTGGCGGCCAAGGCCAAGCGCGACTACGACGCCGCCGCGTCCAGCGCGCGGACCCTCTCGGGGGCGGCCTGGGCGGCGGGGATCCTCGGCGCGGGGGCGGTGGGCACGGGCCTGTACCTGCTGCTCACCGCAGACGGCGGTGCCCCTTCGGGGGACGGGCGGGTGGACGTCGGCTGGCGACCGCTCCTGTGGCCGGGCGGGCTGGGCGTGAGCGGGAGCTTCTGACCGGGCCCGGGACGTGAGGGGGAGCGTGACCCCCAGGAGGGAAGGAAGATGCTGGCACGGCGATGGGTTGGCGACCTGGGGCGGTGGCTGGGTCGGGCGGCGATGGCCGGAGGGCTCGCCGTGCTGCTCACGCTGGGCGCGGTGGGCTGCGAGTCGACCTCGGGGGACAAGACGAACACCACCCCGGGCGCCGGGCAGGACGCCGCGGGGGGAGACGCGGCACAGCAGGACGCGGTGAACTCCGGTGACGGGAGCTCCGTGGCCGGGACCTGCACCTGCGAGACGCCTGGCGCGACCCTGAGCAGCACCTGTGACTGGCCGGACGCCGAGGAGTGCAGCGGCTGGGTCTCCATGACCGTGGAGAACGACGCGACGCTCAAGGCCCAGGAGCAGGCCGGGGACTACGAGGGGGCCATGGCCGCCGCCCAGGCCAAGGCGTTCCAGTCCGGCACCGAGCAGTGCGCCTTCGAGTGCTGCACCACCATCACCTGCCCCTGATCCTGCGTTGGACCTCGGGCCTGTTCCCCCACGTGCCTGCTACTCCAACCTGACTCCACGGGAGGCCCCATCGTGAACGAGCCCTCGAACCGCGCCCCCCGGAAGGCCCCCTGGGCGTCTTCCATCGTCTCGGTCGCGGCGGCCGTGGTCGCCGCTTGTTCGGCTCCAGCGCCCGTGTCCGGGCCCCTGTCCGACGTGGTCATCGACGTCCCCGCGGGGACGTGTGTGGGCCCCTCACCCGACGGCGCCGTCGCCCCCAGCGACCCCAGCTTGGCCTGGGCGCTGGAGGACTTCCAGCCCCGCTCCTGCGGGTTTGGGCAGACCTACGGCCTGGAGGCTTTCCGCGGCAAGCCCATCATCGTCGCGCTCCTGGCGGCCTGGTGAGGCTACTGCGTTTCCCAGGCTGGGAAGCTAGAGCAGATGCGACAGTCCCTGAACGCCCAGGGAATCGACGTGGGCTTCGTGGCCATCAACGCCTTCACCGCGGAGGCGGACCGGTGGCGTATCTTGGACGTGACGGCCTACGCGGTCCTACAAGATACGCCTTCGGAAGACTCCGGGACGGCGTGGGACGCCCTGGGGGGGCGCAAGGACGACATCTTCTTGTTCCGCGGGGACGGGACGCTCGCGCGCGTGCTGCCCTTCGACGGCGAGCTGTCCACGAACCTGTCCACGGACGAGGGCTACCGGAACGTGCGCGACGCTCTCCTCGCCGTCGTGAACGAGGAGCCCTCGGGCGCGTCGCCCTAGAAGCATGATTCACAGCCCCCTCCCGTCGTGGATCGCGGCGATCGCGGCGCGTCCGCGGCCGCCCAAGCCCTCGAATTGACTGCGGCTAGTCCTTCGGGCTTGGGCGACCACGGCCGCACCACCCTCGCTCGCGCCCGCTCGGTCCGGGTTCTGCACCATGCTTCTAGGCTCGGTGGCTTTGGGGCCCCGGTGGCTCAGGGCGCGGCGGCCGCCACCTTGGCACCACCGAGGCGGCGGTCGTAGGCGAGGAGCCCATGGACGATGCCTCGGGCGAGCTTGTCCTGGTAGGCGGGGTCCAGGAGCTTGGGTCCCTCGGTCTCATGGCTGAAGAAGCCTACCTCGACGACGATGGCGGGCATGCGGGCGCCCTTGAGGACCCCGAAGGCGTCCGTCTTCACGCCTCGCAAGGGCGCGTGGGCGTGGCGCACGAGGGCGGCGGCCACCTCGTGGGCGAGCACGGCGCTGTCGGCGTGGGCCTGGGCCATCTCGGCGGCGAGGAGGAGGCGGCGCACCTCCAGTGGGGCCTGGGGTTCACGAGCGTGTCTCTGCGCGGGTGCGGGGCGCAGGGCGTCGACCTCGCGGTCGATGGCGGCGCGGCCGGCCTCGGGGGTGATGTACCACGTCTCCACGCCGCGGCCGCGGCCGTAGCGGTCGGCGTTGATGTGGATGGACAGGAAGACTTGGGCGCCCCACGCGTTGGCCAGGTCCGACCGCTCGCGCAGCCCCAGAGGCACGTCGGTGCGCCGCGTGAGCAGGGGAGTGGCGTTGGTCTGGGTGAGCAAGAGGTCGGCGACCCGCTGGGTGATCTGGAGGGTGGCGACCTTCTCGTAGGTGCCGTCTACGCCCAGGCAGCCTCGGTTGGAGCCACCGTGCCCGGGGTCCAGGGCGATGGTGCGTAGGTGCTGGAAGCGCAGCGAGAGCTGCGCCCCGGCGGGGGCATCGACGCGCGGCGGCGGCGGGGCGGGGGAGGCCTGGGCCGGGAGCCCGGTGAGGCTCGTGAGCGTGCTGAGGGCGAGGAGGGTGGGGACCATGCTGGGAGCCTCCGCCCCAAGGGCGACGGTGTCCAGAAAATCGCCCGGCCCGCGGAGCGTCACGGGCACCCCTGCCGAGGGACGCGAGCCCTCACATCACCCGGCGCCGAATCCCGGACTCGCTGGGACGTCAGGGCAATCGAGTTCTAGGGTCGAGGGCCGGTGAGGACCTGTGTGAGGTAGCTG
>CAYZID010000115.1:0-13217 GCA_964478315.1 uncultured Myxococcales bacterium
CCCAAACGCGGCCTCCTGCGCCTCGGTCCGCAGAGCAGGTGGCGGATCTGGGGCTACAGCAGGCCGTTGTCGCGCGCGAAGGCCACCACCTCCACGGTCGTGCGCACCCCCAGCTTCTCCTTCACACGCTGGACGTAGGTGTAGACCGTGCTCGCCGAGACGCGGAGCTCCGCGGCCGCCTCCTTGGCGCGCTTGCCTTGGGCCAGCAGGCGCACGACCTCCACCTCGCGCGCGCTCAGGAGCTCGCTGGGCGGTCGCGCGGGGTCGAGCTGGAGCTCGAAGAGGTACTCGGCCAGCGACGGCGTGATGTACCGCCGCCCCTGGGCCGCGTGGCGGATGGCCGTGAGGAGGTCGTCCAAGGGGCGGCTCTTGTTGATGAAGGCGCTCGCCCCCGCGTGGAGGTAGGCCAGGGCGTGGCTGTCCTCGGGGTAGGTCGTGAAGACCACGACGCGCGGCGCGTGGGGCAGGGCGCGCAAGGCGCGCACCGTCGCGGCGCCCTCGTTGCCGGGCATGCGCGAGTCCAGGACGAGGACGTCCCAGCGGGCGCCCCTGGCCCGTTCGACCAACCCCTCGGCCGTCTCCAGCCGCTCCACGAGCACCATGTCCGGCGTGTCCCCAAGGAGGCGGGCGAGGCCGTCCCGGACGATGGCGTGGTCGTCGGCGACGCACACGCGGATGGGGTCGGGGGGCAGGGCGACAGGGCTCATGGACTCTCCCCGGGCGCCCAGGGGCGCGTGGCGGGCGGTGGCGCCGCCGGCCCCGCGGACGGGGCGGTGTCGCCAGCGAGGGGGAAGCGCACGAGGAGCTCGGTGCCCCGAGGCTTGGCCGGGCGGATCTCCAGCGCGCCGCCCAGCAGATGCGCCCGCTCGCGCATGCCGAGGAGGCCCATGCCCCCGTCCGCGGGCTCCGATGGGGGCGGCCCGACCCCGTCGTCTCGCACCCGCAGCAGCCACCACCCTGGGCGCGCGTCCTCTTCGAGCGAGATCACCGCCCGGGTGGCGCGGGCGTGGCGCGCCACGTTCGTCAGGGCCTCCCGACCGATCCGGTAGACGGCGAGGGCCTGGGCGTCGGACAGCTCCTCCTCGTCCACGTGAAAGACCACCTCGCAGGGGAGCCCGTGGCGTCCCTTGACCTCCTTGGCCCAGGCGCGCAGCGCCGAGAAGACGCCTCGCTCGTCTAGCCCCGGAGGGCGCAGCGCGCTCAACGTCGCCCGGAAGTAGACCTGGAGGTCGGACAGCAGCCCCTCCATGCGCGCCACACCCTCGGCGTCGCTGGCCCGGAGGTGCTCCAGCTCCACGCGGAGGCCCAGGAGGATCGGGCCGGCCTGGTCGTGGAGGTCGCGCGCGAGGCGCTGGCGCTCCTCCTCCTGCACGGCCACCAGGTTCCGGGCCGAACGGCGCACGGCCTCCGTGGCCTCCCGCACCCGCGCCTCCAGCTCCCGCCGGCGGGCGCTCCGGGCCACCAGCAGACCCACGCGCTCCAGGAGTTCATCCTCGTCGAAGGGCTTCACCAAGAACTCGTCCGCGCCGGCCGCCAGGCTCTCGGGGGCGCCCTTGGGGCCCGCGTGCGCCGTCAGAAAGAGCACCGGTGTGTCTCTCAGGACCCGGTCGCCCCGCACGGACCGGAGCAGCTCCTCGCCTCCCACGCGGGGCATGCGGAGGTCGCTGACGATGGCCTCGGGGTGGAGGTTTCTGGCGCGGTCCAGGGCCTCGAAGCCGTCTCGGGCGCCGAGGACCCGGAAGCGGCGCGAGAGCGTGCGGATGAGGTAGGCCCGGAGGTCGGCGTCGTCCTCCGCCACGAGGACGAGGGCGCGCTCCGCCTGGACGCCGTGGGCCGCCTCCTCCCTGGAGGACTCACGCGGGCGCGCCGCTCGTCGCGACGTGGGCCGAGCGGTGTCCTCGGGCGTCCAGACGCCGGCGGCGAGCTCCTCCTCCGTGGGCGTCGCGCCCCGGGGGAGGCGCATCGTGAAGGTCGCCCCGTGGCCGGGCTCGCTCTGCACGTGGACCTGCCCCCCGTGGGCGTCGGTGATCTCCCGCACCAGCGCCAGGCCGATGCCCGCGCCGCCGACCCCTCCGGCGCGCTGCCCGGCGCCCCGATAGAAGCGGTCGAACAAGTGCTCCAGCTCGTCTGCCTCGATCCCCACGCCATGGTCGCGGACCTGGATCTCCACCTCGTCCTCGACGGCTCGCACCCGCACGGCGACGGGCCCGTCTCGTGGCGCGCTGAACTTCACGGCGTTGCCCACGAGGTTCGTGAGCGCCGTCCGGACTTGCTGGGGGTCCACGCGGGCCAGGACGGGGCCCTGCACCTCCAGCTCCAGCGTGTGCCCGCCGTCGTAGCGGAACTCCGCGAGGACCGCCCTGGCCAGGGCCGACACGTCCACCAGGCGCCGCTCGGGGCGCGGGGCGGCGCGGTCGAAGCGCGCGAGCGACAGCAGGTCGTCCACCAGGGCCCGCAGCCGGGTGGCGTTGCGCAGCCCCACGTCGGCCACCTCGCGCGGGTCCGCGTCGCCCTCCAGCCCGCGCAGGGCCCCCAGGATGTTCGTGAGGGGCGTGCGCAGCTCATGGCTCACGTTGGCGAAGAAGGCTCGGCGCAGGCGGTCCAACTCCATGAGCTCGGCTTGCCGGAGATCCAGCTCGCGGCGCTGCAGGAAGCGGACGCCCAGGAGGTGGTACAGGGCGTTGCCGGCCACCTGGGCCGTCACCGCCGAGGCGCCGAGCCACACGAACACCGCGCCCACCAGGGGGTCTTCGAGGGCCTCCGGGCGCTGGGTGAAGAAGACGCCGAGATAGGTCCCCACGACCACCGAGATGGAGAGCGCTCGGCGCAGGGGGCCCACCACCAAGAGAACGGTCATCAGCGGCGCCGTGTAGACCCCGTAGAAGAACGGGGAGCGCATGTCTCCCAGGCCGGCGTTGAGCCAGGCCGAGCTCCCCATGGCGATGGCGTAGACCACCTGGGCCACCAGGAACGCGTGGCGCCTGGCCCACGCGGCCAGCCGCATGAGGAGCACCAGGCCCGAGGTGGCCCCGAGGAGCATGATGCGCCACCGCTGGAGCATCTCCAGCTCGGGGGAGCCGGGCGCGTAGAGCAGGAAGTCCGTGGGCCATGCGGCGATGGTCAAGACCCCCACGATCCACCCCGTGAGGGCCAAGTTGCGTGCCGTGAGCTCGCGCGTGTGGGTCTCCAGGGCCTCCCTCGTGCCGGGCTCCACGTCCCACAGGGCGGGACAGAACATGCCCCACGCGCGGCGGATCCGCGCCCCCCACGAGGGACCCCGCGCGGCATCCGGGCCGGGCCGGGCCCTCGCACCGAGGCCCTCCATCCCCACGCCCGCTCCCAGGTCCCGCCTCACGGCCGTCGGCTGGCCGCTCAACGCGCGAGCTCCCCGCGTGCCGCTACCACTCGGTCGTCCACCCTACATACACGTCCGCCTCGCCCTCGCCCTCCTCGGCGTCCAACCAGAGGACCTTGAGGGCCCGCCAGGCGAAGGCGCTCTTGTAGGGGCTGGGGCCCGGTCCCAGGAGCCCCTCGAGCACGGCCCTGTCGCCCTCCTCCTCGGGCGCCAACCGGGCCAGCAGCGCGGGGTGGAGCCCGAGCAGCAGGCGCACGGGGGCCTCGTCCGTGCTCGTCGCGTCGGTGGTCGGCGGGAGCGCAGCGCCGTCAGGCACGCACAGGGGGCTGAGGTGGAACAGGTTCTCCTCCCAAATCCTCCGCCAGGCGGCCGGAGCCACGCGCAGCTCGAGCTGGAAGGCTCGGGGCGTGTCGCCCGCCGGGGCCCCCACGCACGTGGCTGGGAGCGGTGGATCGAGGAACCCCTCGAAGGCCAGCTCCCGCTCGAATCGGTATCGCCGAGGGAGGTCGTTCACGATCGTCTCTCCGGGCGCCGCGCTTCACGCGCGTCGCTTGCCGTGGAAGGAGGCGGAGTCTCGAGGGCGCGGGGCGCCCAGCTATCTCGTCGTGTGAGCGCCCAGGAGGTCCCCGTGCCTCCGTTCACCCACGTCTTGGCTGCCATCATACCCCACAGCGCCGAGCCGGCGGGAACGTTCCACCTCCACCGTGAGCCCCGCGTTCCCAACCCCGAGTTCGACCGTGTGGACCGACCGCTGGCTCAGGATGACCTCGGTGACCCAAGCGCCGTCGGCCCGGCCCACGACGAACTTGATCGCGAGGTCGAAGCTCCTGTCGCTCCCGACGTCGCTCCCCACGGCCTCGGCGAGCCGCTCGGCCCCCTTGGCTTGGAGCCCCGCGAACGCCGTATCGGCCCCCTCCAGCGCTTGGACCCCCCGCCCCACCTGGCGTGCCCTGCGCGACTTGGCGTTCTCGTCGGAGTTCGCCGCCTTCTGCTCCCGGCGGCCGTGCAGGAGTTGCATGAGCCCTAGGGCTGCCGTCGTGAGGCCCGCCGCGATCTTCTCGAACTGGTCGGCGTTCCCGGTGTCCGTGACCGGCAGCCCCGCCTCCACGGAGAACTCCCAGTTCTTGCGGTCCTCGAAGCTCAGCTCTCCGGCGAGGGTCAGGGTGCGGCCGGCCACCTCGTGCTCGATGGATGCCTCCAGCGTGACGTTGTTGGACTTCGTGATGTTCTTGGCCTTCCGCCGCCTCTCCTTGGCCTGTTCCTCGTTGTCGAAGTCCACGACCTGGTAGTTCGCCGAGCCGCCGACGTTGGATTCTTGAAGGTATCCGGCCTGGGTGAGCGAGTCTCGGTCGAACCGGCGGAGCCTCTCCACCCGCATTCCGAGCTCCGTCCCAGCTCCCAGCTTCCTGGCCGCGTCCGTGCTCTCCACTCCCAGGTTGCCCGACTTCCCGACCTCCACGAATGCGTCCCCGTCCTTGGCGAAGACCTCCTCCTCGACCATCGCCGCCCAGCGCTCGCTGCGCTCCGCCCTGGTCAGACCCGTCCCCTTGCCCGGGCCGCCCCACAGCCCCGCGAGCTTCTTGGCCGGTCCAGACGCGAGTCGACGGTAGGCTCCGTAGGAGAAGGCCTTCATGGTCTGCGCCGTCGTGACCGCCCCCGCTCGCTGGAACAGCCCGAAGGTCGCGCTGCCCTCGCCGAGGATGAACTCGATTCCCGCCCCGAACCGCAGCTCGGCCTCCACCTCCAGCGCCGTTGGCGCGGTCGTGGGGCTGGTGCCCGCCGTGAGGGAGTCCACGCCGCGGCTGGCCGCTCCGGAGAAGCCGATGACCAGGAAGGCTGGCGAGTCGGGGATGGGCAAGCGGAGTTCCACGTCCACCGAGATCTCGTCGCCGGGGTTCGGGGCCGCGACGTCGATGAGGTGCCCGATCTTCCCGAGCCCCTTGTCGATGGTCGAGGCCTCGATGCTCGCATCGACCGCGTTCGTGCCGACCCCGTCTCTCCCGGTTCGCTCTTTGACCCGGCTCTTCATCTCCTCCTTGTCGGTGCTCGAGGCGCCCGCCCGCGAGGTGTCCCGGCCGGGCTTGGCGAGGACCTTGTCCTTCCACGCCTTCGCCCGGGCGATGGCGTCCTTCTCGATGCCCTTCTTCGCCGCCTCGACGGCCCGGGTGGCCGCCTTCGTGGCGCCCTTCGTGTCTCGCCGGTCGCTCCGCAGCTTCCCCCACGCTGCGCTCAGTGCCACCGCCTGCAAGGCTTCCTTGGCGCCCGCTTCCTGCGTGATCTTCTTCGCCGCCTCCCTGGCGATCTCGGTGACGGCGGTCTTCACCGAGCCTTTGGCCTGCTTGTAGATCCGGCGCTTGGCGTCCATCTCCACGTACTTCTTCCGCATGGGGCCCAGCTCCCCGGGTCCCCTTAGCTTGGCGTCCGCGTCGGCGTTCCCCTGCTCTCGGGCCGCGGCCTTCATCTCCCCGCGGAACGCGCGGACCTCCTTGGAGCGCCACCAGTGCGCGCTCGACGCCCCGAGCTTGTGGGCCAGGTACTTGGTCGTCGACGCCTTGATCTCCGCGATGCCCTTGTCTACGGGGCCCTTGGCCAGCGTGCTCAGCTCCTGGTCTTGGGCCTTGCGGGCAACGGCCTCCTGTTGGGCCCTGGTCTTGGCCTCGTCCCTCGCCTGGGTCTGGAGCTCGCCGAGCAGCGTCGCGGCCTGGCTCTCGATCTTCGTCTCCAGCTCCTCCTTGGCGGGCTTGGCGATCTCCTTGCGCTTGCTCACGGCGGCCTTCTTGGCGGCCTTGAGGGCCTTGGCCTCGGCCTTGTCGCCTAGGCCCGCCTCGCCCAGGACGGCCCTGTCGGCCGCCTCTCTCAACGCCGGCTCGTGGGGGGGGACCGCGTCCGCCGCCAAGCTCTCGGCCTTGGCCGTGAAGACCCCGCCCACGGCGTTGGACTCCTTCACAAGCGCGTCCGCTTGCGCCACCACGTCGCGGGCCGCAGCCTCGTCACCACCAGCGTCCGCACGCGCTCCCGCGTCCACGCCCTCCTTGGCGGCTGCCTCCACGAGCGCCCGCGCCGAAGTCTTCCCTCCATCGCCTCCCCGGAGCCCCTGGAGTTGCGTGATCGCCACCGCCTTGAGCTGCATTTCCAGCAGGCGCTTCTGCTCCTCGACAACGTTGCCCAACTTGGGCCTCAGGCTCTCCAGCAGGTTGCTCGTGCCGAGGTTGCTGCTTCTGCGAGACGACGCCGCCCGGTCTCCCGTGTTCGTGCTCTTTCGGCGAGTGCTGGGGGCGGACGTGCGCCGGAACGGGTTGGACAGCTTCATGCGGGGCCTCCGTGGGCTGGCAGGACCGACGCGCAGCGGGCCGCACGCCCGTCCCCCGAGACGCTCCCATCTTAGTCGCTCTCCGGGGCTGCCTGAAGCGCCGTTCCTCTACGCATCCCCGACGCCTGTAGAGGAATCTCTACGCGCTCCGGCCTACCCGGGCCGCTCGGCTCGGCGCGGCTGGCTCAGGGGAGCAGCCAGCTCGACAGGACGCCGCCCTCCAGGGTTCTCCGCTCGGTGATCTTCGAGACACCGTCCCCGTCGGTGGCGCGCAGGGTCACGGGGCCCGGGGCGAGATCGTCGGCTAGGAGGCTCGCGCCGGGGGCGACCTCACCGAGGCTCCGCTCGCCCACCCACACCGTCAGCGTCTCGGGGCCACGGTTGGACACGGCCAGCTTGGCGCGCACGGCCCGCACGGCCAGGTGGATGGAGCGGCTGGGCTGCACCTGGAGCCGGTAGGTCGTCTCGTACTGACTGTCCTCGCGCAGCAGCCGCACGATGCGCAGCCCCGCCGGCACGGGGATGGGCGTGGGGGGGCGCCCGGCGGCGATGCGCCCCAGCCGCTCGCGCCCCAGGACCACCCGCACGGCCTCGCCGCTCGTGTTGTCGATGATCACCGTCCCGTAGGGCGGGTGGAAGGTGAGGACGTCGGTGCGATCCGGCGCGAGGCTCACCTCGACCTCCTGGCGCACCCCGGTCGTCACGCCCGTGGCGACCACCAGCGCCCGCCCCACGGGCAGGCCGCCGAAGATCTTGCGCGCGCGCCCCTCCACGCGGCCGTAGGGTCGCCCGTCCAGGTCCACGAGCAGCGGCTCCTGCCCGCGGTTGTCCACGAGGAGCCGCGCGGGCGCCTCCACGAGCTCCCAGCGCGCGACGCCGTCCGGAGAGAGCACCCGCCGCGCCGTGTGGAGGCGGCCGCTTCGCAGCCCCTGGGCGCGGAGCGTGTGCTCGCCCGCGGGCGTCCCGGGCAGGGAGAGGTCCTGGGAGGGGGACAGGGCGCCGTGGTTCTGGCCGTCCACGGCCACCGCCACCGCCTCGTCCAGCCCGTTGTGCACGATCACCGTGCCCGTGGGGGCGGCCACGACCCAGGTCGCCTCGGCGTCGGCGACGAGGTCCAGGGCCCGGTCGTAGACCAGCCCGCTGCGCCGCCCCAGCAGGCGCACGGTGCGGCGGCCCGGGGGCAGGGCGTAGCGCGCGCGCCCGCCGGGCGGGATGAGGCCCTGCTGCTGGGCCAGGGGGCCCTGGGCGGCCAGGGGCTCGCCGCTGCGGTTCTCCACCGTGAGGAGCCCCCGGGGGTCTCGGAACGTCGCCGTCGCCGCGGCGTCGGGGCGCACGGTCGCGTGGGCCGACAGCGTGGCCCCCGAGCGGGCCCCCACGACCTCCACGAGGCGCTCCCCCTCGGGGATGCCCGTGAACGTGACGTCGCCGCGCCGGGGGACCTCCCCCACGCGGCGGGCGTCCACGTAGACCGTGAGCCGCTCGGGGCGCTCGTTGGCCACGCGGATGGCGCCCGTGCGGGCGCGGATCTCCCAAGTGGAGGCCAGGCGCGGCGCGGCCTGGAGGGGGCGCGTGTAGCGGTGCCCCCGGACGTCCAAGGCCTCCACCTCCACCGCCGTGTCCGGCAGGTCGTACAGGACCCGTGAGGAGCCCGCGGCCACCTCTCCGCGCTCCTGCCCCCCCACGTAGAGGCGGAGCGCCTCACCCGTGCGGTTGACGACCCGCAGGCCCTGGTCCGCCGGGACGATCTCCCACGCGTAGACCTGGCCGGGGGAGACGTCGGCCACGAGCTTGTACAGGCGGCCGGTCTTGGCCGTCACGGCGTTGAGCCCGATGCGGCCCGGGACCACGCCCTCGATCTTGAGGCGCGCCCCGGCGGGCAGCGAGATCGTCCGCGCCGCCGAGGGGACCAGGGAGCCTACGGGCACCGCCGTCACGTCCTCGCCCGTGCGGTTCACGAGGATCACGGTGGCGCTCCCCGCCGAGAGGCCCCAGACCTGGGGCACGCCCGGGCGGAGCTCCAGCGAGCGTTGGTATCGGTTGCCCTGGTGCGTGGACGTGGCCGTGAGCTCGTGCGGGCCCACGGCCAGGTCGCTCCAGGTGCGCCGTTCGCCCGGGCCCAGCGTGCCCAGGGACAGGTCGTCGGCTTCGATGGTCACGGGTTCGTTCGTGTCGTTGATGATCGTGAGGCGCCCCGACGGCGCCTCCAGGACCCAGGTGCCCACGGCGTCTCCCGGGACCTCCACCTGGGCGTCGAGGACGGTCTTGCTGCCGCGGTCGCGCGCCTCCAGGGCGTGGGGACCCGCGGGGAGGTCGAGGAGGGTCCGCGCGTCTCCGGCGAGGACGGTCCCGGCGTCGCGCCCGTCCACGCGCAGGCGCATGTCGCGCGGGAGGCGATTGGTGACGGTGAGATCGCCCAGGGCGGGTGGCGTGGGGAGCGCCGCCCCTATCACCCAGCGCGCCACCTCCCCCGCGCGCAGGGACAGCGCGGCGCGCTGGGGCTCGAACGTGGCCGTGGTCTGGGCGCTCGCCCGCGCGTCGGGGGCTGGGTGGGCCTCGACCGGCGCGGCGCCGGGCGAGAGGTGGCGCACGCGCAGGCGCGTCCCGGCGCGCGCCGTGCCCTCCACGCGGCCGCGCACGCTCACCCAGAGGTCCACTTCGGTGCGGTTCACGACCTCCAGGGTGGCGTCCTGGGGGCCGGCGGGCTGGGGCTTGGGGGCCGTGGCGCAGCCAGCGGGGGCCAGCAGCAGCGGCGGGGTGACGAGGAGTAGGGCCAGGAGCGGCGCGGGGGGACGGGGCCGCGTGGGGCGTGCGGTGGGCGTGTGGGGCTTCATGGTGAGAGGAGCGGATCCCCCTGGTAGGTAGCCGTGATGACCTCGCCCAGCGTGGGCGTATGCGTGAACTGAATGGCCTCGAGCGGCGCGTCATTCCCGCCGCAGTCGGCCCCGCCGGGGACCACGAGGTAGTCCTCCCCTTCCACGAGGGTCGTCTCCTGTCCAGCGGGATCGCGCCGCCGCACCACCAGCGAGTCGTGGTCCAGGATGGGGCGCGGCAGGCAGACCTTGTTGACCACGCGGACGATGGCGTCGGCGATGTCCGCCAGGGCGGGGCCCATGCCCTGGGGGTCGCAGACGTTGGCGAAGATGCCGTTGGCCCCGAAGGACGCGGTCAGCTCCTGGTAGCGGCTGCCCCAGCCCGCCTTGCCGGCCTCCGAGAGGCACACGTAGGGGTGGTGGCAGGGGCGCGGCGAGCGCTGGGCGTCCAAGAAGGCCTGGCGTTCGGCGTCCCGGGTGGTGGGGTCCGTGGCGGTGGAGTCGCCGCTCAGCGCCGCGACGATGACGCGGCTGGGGTCGGTCTTGAGGCTCTTGAAGCGGTTGACGAAGCGGCTCACCGGGATGAGGGGGCCCCCGTGGTCGGTGTCACCTAGCAGGGCGCAGGAGTCGTAGTCGTCCGAGGAGATGGGCTGCACGGCGTCGGGCGGGACGGAGCAGTCGTCCTCGTCGGTGATGAACAGGATGACCAGGTAGGCCTCGGGCCGCAGGAACTGCTGAGCCTGCTCGGCGCGCGGCCCGCGCGGATCGAGGGCCTCCCAGGCGGCTTCCAGCCCCTGCTCGTAGCGGAAGCAGGCCTCCTGGTTCACCCCCACCGTCGCCACGCAGCGGAAGTCTTCCAGGTGCTCGGCGTCCAGGATGGGCCCCACGGTGTCGGGGCAGCCTTCGGTGCGCGGGGGCAGCAGGCACCCCCACTCGTCCTTGTTGGGGCTGGGCTTGCTGCAGATGTAGGCGGGGTCCTGGAACCGCGCCTGACACTCCTCGTCGGTGAGGCACCCGCGCACGCACGTGGTGTTCACCGTGTCGTTGGGGTTGTTGAGGCACTGGATGTTCCCGTACTGGGGTGAGCAACGCCACTTGCCCGGCTCTCCCAGGGCGTCGCAGTCGGCGTCCTTGAGGCAGGGAACCACCTCGTGCTCGAAGCACGCGGGCGAGAAGGCGCGGGCCGGGGTGGCGTTCAGGCCCCCGCCGGCCGCGGGAGGCGCGAGCCCAGGGAGGTCCGAGCACTGGACGTCCATGGTCGTGACGGCTACCCGGGGGTCGATGGTCAGCTTGGACAGGGCGTCCACGAAGGTGGAGAAGTTCCGGGCCAGCGCCACCTGCTCCTCGCACATGGACGTGGAGTTATCCACGACCCAGAGGAAGTCGATGGGGACGGGGTCGCCGGTGCCCGTGCGCTGCTCCACGACCAGCGTGAACGAGCGCTCCAGCGAGGCCACGGGGATCGTGTTGCAGCCCGTGAGGGCGAGCCCCGCGGCGAGGGCGCAGGCCACGAGGGGGGCACACGGCCCGCGCGCCTGGGGGCTCCGCGAGGCGAGCTGGCGTGGACGGCGCCCCGGGACCGGCGCGCGGGCGAAGGCGGGAGGCGTCGCGGGTGTCACGAGCGGGCGCTCCGAGCGATGAGGGCGGGGAGTGGGGCCGCGCGGTCCGGGGAGAGGCCGGGTTCGCGGTCGAAGGTTGGGGGCATGGCGGCGAGGCTCTCCACCGAGAGCATAGGGCAGGGATCCGCCGCGGCTCAAGGCGTGAGGGTGGCCCCCGATCCGCCACCTACTCTGGGATTCGGCTTTGAATCCCGCGTGTGGGCGGCGTCGAGCTGCGCGGCCCCACAAGCGGCTGGCCGCTCGACGTGACGCGGCCACGCCTCCGCGCCCAGCCGCTTGCCTCCTTGCCCAAACGCGGCCTCCTGCGCCTCGGTCCGCAGAGCAGGTGGCGGATCTGGGGGGGCTCCGCGGGCCTCGGGGCGGAAGACGAGCTCGCCGACCTGGAGCCCTTCGGGCGTGAGGGTGACGTCGAAGGAGCTGCGGCGGCCCTGCTGGACTCCCGGGCGCAGGGGGGGGGCTTCGGGGTCCGGAGTGGCCGTGGGGTTGGCGGCCCCGGCGCCCGGGGCGGCGCTGAGCTCCTCCCGGTACGTGAGGTGAAGCCTCGCGCCGGTGAACAGGTAGCGCCCCCGGCGGTCGCGCCTCCACCCCGGTGGGAGGGCGGCGCCGCCCTCCGTCTCCCAGTGAAAGGAGCCGGTCTCCTCGAAGCGCAGGCGGTGCGTGGCGCCGTCAGGGCCTCGGGCCGCGAGCGGCTGGTCCATGAGGTCGCGCACGGAGGCGCCGCGCGCCGCCGCGAGCGCCCGCGCGGCGCTGGGGGGGACGACGACCACCACGGGGTCCGAGGCGTCGAACCGTTTGGAGGCGATCATCCGCGGCGGGAAGACCATCGCGCGCGCGACCTCCTGGGCCATGGCCTTGGCGGCGGGGATGTCTCGCGCGTACACGACGGTCGCCACGCGCGCGCCGCTCCGCCAGGGGGTGGCGCGCACCTGCGCCGGGATGCCCCGCGCCCGCAGGCGTTCGGCCATGGCCCCGGCGGGGTCGGGCAAGAGGTCTCCCACGCGGCGGGCGAGCCCCCGCGTGCCGGCCACGGCCACCGGGTAGAAGCCGGTCAGCGCGCGGAACGCACCCCGGGTCTTGGCGCCCCTGCGCAGGGCCTCGAAGCGCGCGTCCACGCGCGCGGTGCGGAGTTGGGGGGGGGCGCCGAGCTCTCGCAGGGAGCGGAGCTGCGCCAGCGCGCCGCGCGGGTCCCCCGCTTCGCTCAAGGTGGCGGCCAGGGCGTAGCGGGGGCCGGGCTCGTCGGGAGCGCGGGCCACCGCCGCGCGGTAGCGAGCCAGGGCCTCCTGGTCCTGCCCCGCGGCGCGGAGGCGGTCGCCCTCCACGACGAGCTCTCGGGCCTCCGCCCGCGCGGCGCGCCCCGCGTCGTCGGGTGCCGCGGTGTCGCGGTCCGGGGCCCCCGCGGCGAGCCACGCCTCGACCCACGTCTCGCTGTCGGCCTCAGCTCGCTCCGGTGGGGGGGTGGTGGGGGGGATGGAGACGGGCGGCACGGCGGGCGTCGCCGGATCGCGCACGCTCTCGCCACAGGCGGCGAGCGCCGCGATGAGCGCCAGGGCCAACGCCGCGCCCCATGCCGTGGGCTGCGCGGGCGACCGCGCGGCCGACGTCGGCAGGGGCAGCTTGGGGAACCCTCTCACGCGTCCTTACATACCGCAGCCAACCGCTAGCGCCCACCGTCGGTGCCTACCCGCGGGGGCCCCGCCGCCCAAGCCCGGCCACCTGCACCTCGGTCCGCAGAGCAGGTGGCGGATCGGGGCCAAGGAGGGCGAGTTGACCGCGCCGGGGCGGTTGGTATAATCGCCATGTTCCTGAGCGTTTTCTTTCTGATTTCAAGGGCTTGGCCACTCTCTGGCCGGTCGAGGAGGCGGTGATGAGCAACGGGTTCGAGACCTTGGTGACCAGCCTTGAGCGGCGCTACGACTACCAATCGGCGCGCATCATCGCGCGGGAAGCGCTGGCCACCGCGGGCCTCAAGGAAGCGGACAAGTACTCCGCGGCTGACCTGCAGAAGTTCGTCGACGGGCTGGCCAAGGTGGGCACCGACCTGGCCGACGTCTACGAGGCCCTGGGCGTGACGCCTACCGGGACCGCGGCGCCCGCCGCCAAGGCCGCCGAGAAGGAGGAGGCCA
>CAYZID010000115.1:13317-17178 GCA_964478315.1 uncultured Myxococcales bacterium
AGCCGGAGGCCAAGGCCGCCGAGAAGAAGGACGAGGCCAAGGCCGACAAGAAGGAGGAGGCCAAGCCGGAGGCCAAGGCCGCCGAGAAGAAGGACGAGGCCAAGGCCGACAAGAAGGACGAGGGCGACGAGGCCAAGAAGGACGAGGCCAAGAAGCCCGCGGCCAAGAAGGCGCCGGCCAAGAAGAAGTAGCGCACCGGAGCACGCACGAGCGCGGCGCCGGGGTCCCCCGTGCGCCCGCGCCTCGGTGTCTCCCCCGTGGCGGCGTGCCGAGCAACTGCCCGAGCATCCAGATGGCGGGCGCGGGATGGGATGCTCCGCCCGCTGCGTGGCCCCCGGGATCGCAGTCGGCAGGGCGATGGTTCCCCAAGGGCAGGGCCTGTGTTACACGGGGCCCGGGTGGGGCGCGGTGCTCGGCCCGCCCGGGCCAGCGCCCTGGGCTCCAGGGATCCCGCCCGGGCGCTTTGCCCAGGCGCTCCGGCAGTCAGAGGTGCAGCCTTGCCCGCATCAGACGTTCTCGCCATCGCGCCCATCGAGGACGCGCTCGAAGACATCGCGGCGGGCCGCATGGTCATCCTCGTGGACGACGAGGATCGTGAGAACGAGGGCGACCTCGTCGTCGCGGCGGACGCCGTGACCCCCGAGCACATCAACTTCATGGCGCGCGAGGGGCGGGGGCTCATCTGCCTGGCCATGACGGCCGAGCAGGCCGATCGCGTGGCCCTGGAGCCCATGGCGCGCATGAACACGGCGCCGCTCGGGACCGCCTTCACCCAGAGCATCGATCTCGCCCAGGGGGGAGGCCTCGGCGCGCGGGGGCGCGCGGCCACCATCCGCCGGGCCATCGCGGAGGACGCCCGCCCGGGGGAGTTCGTCACCCCCGGACACGTCTTCCCCCTGCGCGCACGGCCCGGAGGCGTCCTCATGCGCTCCGGGCAGACCGAGGGCTCCGTGGACCTCGCGCGCCTGGCGGGGCGGACGCCAGCCGGGGTCATCTGCGAGGTCATGAGCGAGGACGGGACCATGGCCCGGCTCCCGCGGCTCCTGCGGTTCGGGGCCGCCCACGGCATCAAGGTCATCACCGTCGCCGACCTCATCCGCTACCGCCTGTCCCACGAGCGGCTCGTGCGAGTCGTGGCCAAGGCGCGCCTTCCCACGCGGTACGGCGAGTTCGAGATCCGCTCGTATGAGAACACCGTCAGCGGCCAGGTCCACGTGACTCTGAGCGTGGGGACGCCCTGCGAGGACCGGCCGACGCTCGTGCGGGTCCACCGCGCGGACGCCGTGAGCGACCTCTTCGGGCTGGGCTTTCAGCCCTCGCGCTCGCGCCTCACGTGGAGCCTGGAGCGCATGGCGCGGGAGGGCTGCGGCGTTCTGCTCTACGTCCGCCCGGAAGGCGACGGCGAGCCGCTGGACGAGCGGGTTCGGCACTACGGTGCCCTGGCCCGCGGCGAGCGGGCCGCGGGCCCCAGCCCCACGCGGATGGGCTTCCACGACTTTGGGATCGGAGCGCAGATCCTGGCCGACCTCGGCCTCAACAAGCTCCGCGTCATGACCGACAGCCCGCGGGTCTACAAGGGACTCAAGGGCTTCGGGCTGGAGATCGTCGAGTGGGTGCCCATCGGGCCCGCTGGCGAGCCAACCCCTGCCCCCGCCGGGGAGCGCGGCGGCGAGCTCGACCCGTGACGGCCGGGGATCGGGGTGACGGCCGCCGCGGTTCGAGCGCCTCCGCGGGAGCGCCCACCCCCGAGCCCGCCGCCACGGTCGTGCTCCTGCGCCCCGACCCCGCCGGGCAGCCGCTCGTCTTCTTCGTGAAGCGCCACGGCAAGGCGCGGTTCATGCCCCGCCACTACGTGTTCCCCGGCGGCCGCTTGGATCCCGGGGACGCCGACGAGGCCCTCCTCGCGCGCGTGGACGGCGTGGACGGCGCGGCGCTGGCCAGTCGCATGGTGGGCGTGACCTCGGCCCGCCAGGCCCTGGCCCACGTCGTCGCCGCGATCCGCGAGACCTTCGAGGAGGCCGGTGTCCTCCTGGCTCGCCGTGACGGCCAGCCCGTGTCCACGCGCACCGACGAGCTCCGCGCGTGGCGCGACGCCCTCAACGAGGGCGGGGCCACCTTCGCCGAGCTGGTCACGGCCTTGGGGCTGCGTCTGGACGGTGGCGGGCTCACCTACTTCGCCCACTGGGTGACGCCGCGCGGCCACCGCCACCGCTACGACGCGCGCTTCTTTCTGGCGTGCGCTCCCGACGGGCAGGTGGAGCGGCACGACGCCAAAGAGACCACGGACTCCGTGTGGCGGAGTCCCCGCAGCGCCCTCGACGCCTACGCGGGGGACGAGGATTTCCTCCTGGCGCCGCCTACGTGGAGCGTCTTGCGCGACCTCTCCGCCCACGCGACGACCCAGGCGGCTCGCGCGTGGGCGAGGGCCCAGACGCACCCACCGCGTATCGAGCCGCGGATCGTCCGCGTGGGTGACCAGGCGGCCGGGGAGGTGGAGCTGCGCGTGCTGCCGGGTGACCCGCTGTACGGGGACGGAGTGGAGCCGGACGCCGCGCCCAGGCGCCTCGTGCTTCGAGACGGGCGCTGGCGCGACGGCTCCTGATGGACCCGCCGCCGCGCCTCTCAGCTCTTGGTCTTCATGTTGAAGAAGTTGGCGAACTTGGCGCCCGGGGCGTCGACGCCCGCCGTGGCGATGGCCACCTGCTGGGCCACGGCGCCGGCCACCTCGCGGAAGCTCTTGGTGATGGCCGCGTCCGGCGCCGCCAGGACGATGGGCTCACCCCGGTCGCCGGCGCCCGAGGTCACCCCGTCCAGAGGCAGGGAACCCAAGCTCGGGAGCCCCAGCTCCCGCGCCCGGTCGGCCGTGCGCGACGGCCCGAACAGGTGGTGCTCCTTGCCGCAGCCGTCGCAGACGAAGTAGCTCATGTTCTCGACGATCCCCAGGACGCGGGCGTTCGTCATCTCGAACATCTTGATGGCGCGGCGCACGTCGGAGAAGGCCACGTCCTGGGGGGTCGTCACGACCACGGCGCCGGCCAGGGCCACCTGCTGCACGAGGTTGAGCTGGACGTCGCCCGTCCCCGGCGGGAGGTCGATGATGAGGTAGTCCAGCGTGCCCCAGTCCACGTCGAACAGGAACTGCTCCAGCGCCTTGCCCAGCATGGGGCCGCGCCACACCACGGCGTCATCGTCCTTGAGCAGAAAGCCCATGGAGATGACCTTGATGCCGTGGCGCTCCAGGGGCTCGATGCGGTCGTTGTCGTTCACCCTGGGGCGCGCGTCGCGGAGCCCCAGCATGACCGCCATGGACGGGCCGTAGATGTCGGCGTCCAGGAGCCCCACCTTGGCGCCGGTCTGGGCGAGCGCGATGGCGAGGTTCACGGCGACGGTGCTCTTGCCCACGCCGCCCTTGCCCGACGCCACGGCCACGACGGCGGCGATGTCTCCCAGATCCCGCGCGTGGGGGCCAGCGGTCTGCCGGGGGCCGCGCTTCATCTCGGCGTCCATCGTGATCTCGGGGGCCTCGGCGCCGATGGCCTCCAGCGCCGCCACGGCGTCGTCGTGCATCTTCGCCTTGAGGGGGCAGGCGGGCGTCGTGAGGACGATCCGCGCCCGGACCTTGGTGCCCTCGACCTCCACGTCGCGCACCATGCCCAGGGTCACCAGATCGCGCCCCAGGTCGGGATCCATGACCGTCCCGAGGGCTTCCATCACCGCGTCTCGCGTCAAGTTCGCCATGTCGTCTCTCCTGTGGCCGGCGCGGACCATAGGCACGCGTGCTGTGGCGCGTCAACGCACGGCGCGCTTCCCCGATCCGCCACCTGCTCTGCGGACCGAGGCGCAGGAGGCCGCGTTTGGGCA
>CAYZID010000116.1:0-17091 GCA_964478315.1 uncultured Myxococcales bacterium
CCCGCCCCCCCCTGCCCCGCCAGCCATGGGCGAGGACGACGACCTGGACAACGAGAAGACGGGCGCCATGAGCCTGGAGGCCATGCAGGCCGCGGGGCTGTTGGACCCGGAGCCTCCCGCGCCCGAAGACGACGGGGACGGCTCCACGCGGATGATGGAAGCCTTCGAGGCTCCCGGCTTGCCGGGCGACCCGGCCCCTCGCGCCCCCTCCCCGGCCGTCCCCCCGCCGCCCGCCCCGGCGCCCGAGGACGACGAGGAGCCGCCCGAGGGTGCGACCATGATGATGGACGCGCTGTCCGACCCGGCGCTGGGAGGCGGCGGTGCCCCGGCGGATGAGGACGAGCCCCCCGAGGGCGCCACGATGATGCTGGACTCGCCGGTCGCTGGGCTCGAGCCCGAGCCCGAGCCCGAGCCCGAGCCTCTCCCGCGCCTCATCGTAGAGGCGGGCAACGACGCCGGGCGCGAGTTCGAGATCGCTGCGGAGACGCTGGTGGGGCGAGGCCTGGACTGTGACATCGTCCTCACCGACGCGAGCGTGAGCCGCAAGCACTTCCGCCTGCTCGTCGACGGCGACCGCGTGATCCTCAAGGACCTGGGCAGCGGGAACGGGACGAAGCTGAACGGCCGGCGCATCGCGCGCAACACCGAGCTCGTGGATGGCGCCATCATCGAAGTGGGCATGACGCGCCTGCGCTGGCAGGACGAGCGCACGGCCGGCGCCGCGGGCGCCGTGGGCGTCGACGCGGACAACGAGCGCACCATGGCGCTGGACGCCGTGGGGTTTGGAGCCCCCGCGCCGGAGCCAGAGGACGACGAGCGCACCCGTGTGGGTGGGATGGCGGCCGTGGAGGAGCTCGACGACTGGCGGCCTCGCCAGGGGAGCGCGGGGCCGGGCGCCCAGGTCCAGGTCGCCGACGAGGCGGTGAGGGGCGGTGGGGGAGGGCTCAAGCTGGTCCTCATCACCCTCGTGTCGCTGCTGGTGCTCGGCGGCGGGTTCGTGGGCGTGGACAAGGTCGCCGGCTTGGGGATCATCTTCCCCAAGGAGGAGGCGCCGGCGCCCGAGAAGGTGGCGCAGGGCGAGGAGGGCGCCGAGGGTTCCGAGGGCACGGAAGACGACGCCAAGGCCCGGGCGAAGGAGCTCGTGGCCGCCGGGGTCGAGCTCATTCGGCAGCGCAAGTGGTACGAGGCGCGGGGCAAGTTCAAGCGCGCGCGAAAGGCCGATCCCGACAACGCGGCGGCCCGCGCGGGGATGGAGCGGGTCAAGGCGGAGCTCAAGGCCTGGAGGGCCATGGAGGACGCCGAGCGCGCGGTGGAGGACAAGGACTTCGCGGGGGCGCTGGAGTCGCTGGCGAAGGTGGACGACGCGTCCACCTACTACACCGACGCCGTGGAGCTTCGGAAGCAGGCCCGCGCGGGGATCGTCGAGGCCGCGCTCACGAAGGCACGCGCCCTGGACGACGCGGGGAAGGGGGCCGAGGCGCTGGCCGTCGTGGGGCGGGCGCTGAAGCTCGCGCCCAAGGATGCGGATTTGCTGGCCATGCGGGAGGAGCTTCGCGCGGGCGATGAGGGGGGCCAGGCCGTGGCCGCCGCGCAGCCCGGCGTTGCGCCCGGGACACCGCCAGCGCCGGGGACGGCGGCCGCCGCGCAGCCCAGCGCCGCTGCGCCTCAGGCGTTCGTGAACCCGCGGAATCCGGGTCAGGTCATCGCGGCGCCCGGGTCGGCGGCGGCCGCGGCCCCGGCGGGCGGGACGCCGACGGCGAACCCGACCGGGCAGCCCGCGGCGGCCCAACCAGCTCCCGCCCAGCCGACCGTCGCCGCGGTGCAGCCCACCGCGACCCCCAAGCCCCATGCGACCAAGCCCCACTCCCCGAGCCGCGGGGGGGCCTCGCGGCCCCGCCGCAAGAGCGCCAAGATGTCGGCCGTGCTGGCGAAGTACGCCAGCGGGGACTTCGCGGGGGCCGCCGCCGCGGCCAAGTCCATCGCCTCCGGGGGTGGCTCGCGCAAGGTCCGCAAGCGAGCCAAGCGCATGGCCTCCGCCATCCCCGCCTTCCAGGCGGCGTACAGTGCCGGGATGTCGGCGGCCAAGGCGTTCAAGGCCACCTCCGCCATCAGCAAGCTCAAGAAGGCGCGCAAGCTGGACGCCAGCATCGGTGGTAGCTACCAGGGCAAGATCAAGGCGGCGCTGGCGAAGATGTACGCCTACCAGGCCAACAGCTACTACGCCGCCGGGAAGCTGGGCCGGGCGGGCGGGGCGGCGCGCAAGGCGCTGGCCCTCCAGCCGGGGCTGAGCGCGGCGAGTCGCATCTACAACGAGGTCCAAGGCAAGGCGCAGACCTGGCTGGATCAGGCCAAGGCGGCGGCCAAGAGCAACCCCTCCAAGGCCATGGCACTGCTCCAGAAGGTCGTGAGCGTCTTCCCGCGGACGGATCCGCGCTACAAGGCGGCGTTCGAGCTGCTCAACCAACTGGCGGCCCAGGACGAGGAGTAGCGATGGGAACCCAGGACGAGCGAGGGGAGACGATGGCCAAGGCGAGGATCGCGTACGTGGACGACGACATGGAGCTGACGACCGTCGTCGCCAGCGTGTTGGAGGACGCCGGCTACGAGGTGGTCGTGGCCCATGATGGTGAGGCTGGGCTGGAGATGATCCTCACGGAGCAGCCGGATCTCATCATCCTCGACGTGATGATGCCCAAGCTCAACGGCTGGGAGCTGGCGCGCTACCTCCGGTCCAAGCCGGATTGGAACGACACGCCCATCCTCATGCTCACGGGGATCGGGCCCACGATCAACGACCTCACCGCCCCGCTCTACGGCGCTGAGGAGCACATGGACAAGCCGTTCGAGTTCGACGCCCTCACCGACCGGGTGCAGGCCATGCTGAGTCGGGTCGAGGAGCAGGCGTAGCCACGGGGCCAAGCGAGTCGCTGGTTCGCGGGTGTTTGGGCGCGCTCCCGCAGCCGCTTCCGCGCCCGCAGCCGCCTTCGCGTCCGAATTGGGCCCGCGTCTCGCGTTCTCTCTACGACAGAAGGAGCACGAACACGGGGAGCCCGAATAGGATCCCATCGATTCGGTCCAGGATGCCGCCGTGCCCGGGGAGGAGCGTCCCCGAGTCCTTGACGCCCACGGCGCGCTTGACGGTGGACTCCACGAGGTCCCCTGCTTGTCCCGTGGCGCCGGTGACCAGGGCTACCAGGACCAGGTGCCCCGTGGACATCCCGAGGTTCGTGAAGGCGTCGATGGTGAGCACCAGGAGGACGCTGGTGGCGAGGCCCCCCACTGCCCCCTCGATGGTCTTCTTGGGGGAGATCTTCGGGTAGAGCTTGTGGCGCCCGAACGCTCGGCCGGCAAAGTAGGCGCCGGTGTCTCCGCCCGCGACGATGGCGATGAGGGTGAAGATGAGCGCGGGCGCCCTGAGCAGCGCGAGCCCCATGGCGAAGGGCAGGCCCACGTACAGCGCCCCTCCCCACAGCACCGCCAGGCGCTCGTGCGCCCTGTCCAGCGGGGCGGGGCGCGCCAGCACGAGCAGCCCTGGCAGGGTGAAGGCCGTGACCATGAAGGCCAGGCCCCCCACGGAGGGGAGGCTGGCGGCGACGACGAGGCTGAGCGCCACCCCGCCCGTCATGGCGTGACGCTCCAGGGGCCGCTCGGGCAGGGTGAGCGTGTAGAACTCCTGCAGCGCCAGAGAGGCCACGACGACGAAGAGCGCCGCCAGCAGCCAGGGAGGGCCCAAGAGCACCACGGCCGCTACGCCCCCCGCCAGCAACAACCCCGTGACGATGCGCGTCCCCATTGGCAGCCTCCCTCGTGCGCGGGCGCTCGACGCCGTGCCCGCGCGTGGCCCGCGACGGGCGGCATGGTGACCCGGTGGCCCCGGCGTGTCGAGCGCCGATGTTTCAGAGGCCGACGGGCTCCCTCTGGCTCCCTAGGGCTCGCGTAGACATGTTTTCCCAGGACCGGTTTACTGGCCGGTCCTGGGCGCCTTGTGAAGCGCATGCGATTCTCCTAGTCTCGACACGTACTCAACTCGAGTTTCGGGCAAGCACAGGGGATTGCGCACCGTGAACACAGGACCGGCCAAGACCCCTCGCCTCCGCGCCGTCGTGCGTGAGGGAGATGGTTGGATCGCCGCTCGTCTGCTGGGGATCATCGATGAGCACAGCGCGCTCCCCCGGCTCCTGGAAGGACGAGCGCCCTCGCGCCTCCTGCTGGATCTGAGCGGCGTGCGGCGCATCAACTCCATGGGGGTGCGAGACTGGGTGCATTGGGTGGAGGAGCTTCGCCACGGCCGCACCGCCGTGGTGCTTTTCGATGTCCCGCCGAGCCTCATGGAGCAGGTGAACCTCATCCGCAACTTCGCGGGCGGGGCGCTCATCCACAGCGTCCTCGCGCCGTACTACTGCGCCCAGTGCGACGTCGAGGCGACAGAGCGCGTGGAGACGGCGACGCTCTTGAGGACGTCGCCGCCCGCGCCGCCGTCCGTGCGGTGCCCCCAGGGTGGCTGCTCCATGGAGCTCGACGAGGTGGAGGAGACCTTCTTCGCCTTCCTTCAAGACCAGCCCGACCCCAGCGAGCACGAGGCCGTGGGGGCGCAAGTGAGGGCGGCGCGTGCGGCCCTCTCGGCGGCCGAGCAGGAGGGGATCCCCCTCGTCTCCGAGCGCCCGGACACGCCCAACTCGACGATCGCCCGCCTCCGGGGCGCGTCCGGCGCCGCCGGGACCCGGGGCCGGCGCTCGGATGTCTCGCGGGCGGTCTCCAGCCCCGCCACGCGGTTGGAACGCGGCTCGCGTGGGCCGAGCCGCGGGGACGTGGTCTTTTACGCGATCCTCACCCTCATGGTGGGGGCGCTCGGGGTCGTGTTGTATCTCCTCTTGGCGTTGGAGTAGCGGGGTGAGGGCGACATGAAGATGACGCGCTCCATCGGCTTCAAGCTGGCCGCGGCGTCCACCCTGCTCGTGGCGCTGGTCGTCGCCTTCATGGGCTACGTCAACGCCGTGGAGATCCGACGCCTCCACGCCGAGCGTGCGGCCGACATGACCCGCGTGTTCGAAGACCAGATCGCCTCGCGGGCGCAGTCCACGGCCACCATCCTCTCGGTCGCCCTGTACGAAGCCCTGGAGGGGACCGAGCTCGGAACCTTGGCCACCGTCGTCCGCGACCTCGTGGCGCGGGATCCCCAGGTCTTGCAGGTCCTGGTCGTGGACGGCGAGGGCCGTGTCCTCGCGGACTCCGAGCGCGAGCTCGAGGCGGCCTCGCTGCCCATTTACGAGCCGCCGGATGGGGGGCCCCTGCTCAGCCCGGTGCGCCAGACGGTCGAGGCGGACGGACATCGCATCTACCGCGTCCGACAGCCCATCTTGGGCGGCGACGCCGTCGGCTCTCCCCAGCCTCACGGCGCGGTCGTCGTCAGCTACGACCTGGCGCCCCTGGACGAGGCCCTCGCTCGCGTGGAGGCCGACCGCAAGCAGCGCACGCGCGAGGCCATGCGCTCGACCATCCTCGTGGGAGGGCTCGCGCTCCTCGCCGGCCTGCTGCTGAGCCTGTTCCAGGGCCTCCGGTTCGCGCGGCCCATCCGCCGCATGGCAAAGACGACCGCGATCATCGCCAGCGGGGACCTGAGCGCGCGGGTCCGCGTGGACGGGGACGACGAGCTGAGCCGCCTGGGCGAGCGCTTCAACGTCATGGCCGAGCACGTGGAGGAGCTCCTCGTGGAGTCGGTGAGCAAGGCCGAGCTCGAGCACGAGCTCAACCTCGCGCGCGACATCCAGAGCGTTCTCGTCCCCTCGGCGGGCCTCCACCGGGTGCCCGGCATGGAGCTCTCCGGCTACTACGAGCCGGCGGAGACGTGCGGCGGAGACTTCTGGGACTTCGCGCCCCTGCCCCGAGGGTGCTCCACGGTGCTCATCGGCGACGTCACGGGCCACGGCGTGCCCGCCGCCATGCTTACGGCCACGGCCAAGGCGAGCCTGGACACCCTCCGCCACGTCCAGGGCGACGCCCTCCACGTCTCCGAGACCCTGCGCGTGCTGGACCACGTCATCCGCGACGCGGGGGCGGGCGCCTTCTTCATGACCGCCTCCTGCGCCTTCTTGGACTCCCGCGAGAGCTTGCTGTTCTTCTCCTCGGCCGGTCATCCCCCGGCCTTGCACCTCCGGTGGGCCGACGCGGGCGTGAAGCTCACCCGCCTCGTCTCGCGGGGCAATCGCTTGGGTGACGGCGATCCGTCGGGCTTCGAGGCCCACCGCACCCGCGTGGTGACCGGCGATCTCCTGGTCTGGTACACGGACGGGATCGTCGAGGCCGCCGACGAGGAGGGCCGACAGTACGGGGTCCGCCGGCTGCTGCGCTCGTTGTCCAAGCTCACCCCGAAGACCACCCCGGACCGCGCGGTGGAGATCATCATCGAGGACTTCAATGCCTTCCGCGATGGGCGCCCGCTCGAGGACGACGTGACGCTGGTGGTGGGGAGGATCGTGTGACGACGGGCACTCGCACAGCCGCGCCGAGTGAGCGACCGCCACGCGGGCGAGTCTTCGTGCGCGTGCGGTCGTGGGCGCGCCTGTTCGGGGGACTGGGCCTCGTCGCCCTGATCGCTCTCGGCGCACCGCCTATCGTCCGCGGCGCCGGCCCCGCCGTGGGCGTCCGCGAGCGGACGCGGCTGCTCGCGACCGGCCAGGACGCACTAAGCTCCGCCCGCACCCTCCTCCAGCGCAAGCGGCGCAAGCCCGCCGCGCGTCGCCTCGCCGAGGCCAAGGCTGCCTTCGAGCGTCTGCTGACCTCCGATCCCGGCGACGCGGAGGCGGCCGTGGGGATGTCGCAGGTCCTCTACCTGGGCAAGCACTACGAGCAAGGCATCGCGCTCCTTCGCCCCCTCGCCGAGGCCCACCCGGACAACTTGGAGCTCGCCCACCAGCTCGGGCTCCACCTCTACCGGCACGGGGACCGCGCCGAGGCCGTGGGGCTGCTCTCCAAGGTGGCCCAGGACCCCCGCCGCTTCGACGCCATGTGGCTGCTTGCCACCCACTTCTACAAGCAGGCCGACTGGGCCAAGGGGCTGCCCTTCATCGTCCGCTACCACGACGTGCGCCCCGAGGACACCCGCGCCCTGGGGCTGTTGGCTACCTACTACCTCAAGCTGGGGCGCTTGGAGGACGCGATCGAGGCCTACGACGGCTTCCTCGCTGCCCACCCCAAGGACACACGCGCCCAGCTCAACCGCGCCAACGCCCTGTTCCGCCTGGGGCGTTTCGCCGAGGCCGGGGCCGCCTACGAGGGGCTCCTGGCGCGCTCTCCCAAGTCGGCCCGCGTGCTCTTCAACCTGGCCTCCGTGCGCATCCGCCAGGCCCGCTGCCAGGACGCCGTCCCGCTCCTGGACCGCTTCCTGGGGCTCCAGCCAAAGCACGCCTCCGCGCTCTACTTCCGGGCCGAGTGCCTCCTGAAGCTGGGGCGCCTCGCCGACGCCAAGGCCGCCTTCCAGCAGGCCGGCCGCGCCGCGCCGTCGAACCCCTGGGTCCCCTACAACCTGAGCAAGCTCGCCTGGCGTGAGGGGCGCCGCGACGAGGCCACCCGGGAGGCCCTGCGTGCCTGCGAGGTGGGCGCCAAGGACTGGGAGATCCTCACCTGGGCCGGGACCGTCCTCCGGCGCACCGATCGCGCCGCCGAGGCCCTGACCTGGCACGACAAGGCCGTCGCCCTGGTCCCCAAGGAGCCCGCCGTGCACGAGGAGCGGGGGCGCGACCTGTGGACCCTGGGCCGACCCGGCGACGCGGCCGCCGCCTTCCAGGCCGCCCTCGCCCTGGACCCCAAGCGGGCCACGGCGGTTCAGGGCTACGCCGCCGCCCGCACCGGCCAGGCCATCGCCGCCCGGCGCGCGGGGGACGTGGAGGGGGCGCGGGCGCACCTCATGGCCGCCCTGGAGCGCGCGCCCGACTACACTCCGGCCAAGGCGAACTTGGCGCTCTTGGAGCTGTCCCAGGGCCACACCGAGGCCGCGGCCGCCGCGGTCCGCGGGCTCCAGCCGGGGGACGACCCGGATCTCGCCGCGGTCCTGGCCTTCGTCTCCCTGAGCCAGGGCCACGACGCCGCGGCGTCCAAGGCCCTGGAGCACGCCAAGGGGACCCACCTCACCTCTCTCGCCAAGCGTACCGAGGCGGCGCTCGCGGCGCGCGCCGGGGACTGGGACCGCGCGGCCGCGGCCTACGCCGCCGCCGTGGAGCTCGAGCCGAGCGCCCAGCTTCGCCAGGCGGCCACGCTCGCCGCCCTCCACGCCGGCCTGGAGCATCTCGCGCGCGGTGAGGCTCGCAAGGCGCGCGCCCTGCTCGACGCCATCGCCCCCCAGCGCACCCAGCTCACGAGCGCCGCCGACCGCGCGAAGCTGGCCTTGGCCCGCGCCGCCCTGGCGGTCCAGGCCGCGCCCACCAGCCCCGCGGCGGCCAAGGCCCTGCGCGCGCTCCTCAAGAGCCGCAAGCTCGCGGGTTCGCGCTGGGCCAGCGCCCGGGATGCCGGCCTCCTCTACCTCGCCTGGGGGGCCCTCAAGCGAAAGGAGCCCAAGCAGTGCCTCAAGGCGCTCAAACGGCTGTCGTCCAAGGTCGCGCGCGGCGAGGTCGCGGCGGCGCTCGCCCGCACCGCCCGCGACGCCCTGGGTCGGCGCGCCTACCACGCCCGACGGTGGGCTCGGGCCGTGGAGAGCTGGCGGGCCATCGAGCCGCCGAGCCCGGCGACCCTCAACAACCTGGGGGCGGCGCTCTTCCGCCAAGGGGACAGCGCCGGCGCCCAGGCCCTCTGGGAGCGCAAGGGCGCGTCCGCGGAGGCTCTCTACAACCGCGCCGTGCTCGCCGACCGAGCGGGTAGGTATGCCGAGGCGCTCGAGCTCTTGGAGGCCTACGTGCGGGCGGTGGGCCCCAAGGCCAAGGACGCGGCCGCGCGCCTCCGGGCCAAGCGGCGGGCCCTGGGGTTGGGCAAGGGCGCAGGGGGGGGGCGATGAACCACGCGAGTCTGCGCAGGGTCTTCGTAGCCGTCGCCGTGGCCACGGCCTGCACGCTGGGGGCGCCCGCGGCGCTGGCCGGGGAGGTCTCCGTGGCGGTCTTCGTGCCCCAGGCGGCCTTCGCGGACAACACCGCCCGGGCGGCCTTCGCCAAGAAGCTCGCGGCGGCCCTCACGGCGGCCGGGGAGGGGCGCGTGACCTTCCGCGCGCGCGCCTTTGCGCGCCGCGCCGATCTGTCGAGCTTCTTGCGTGCCGGCAAGGTGGACGTCCTCATCGCAGACCCCGTGTTCGTGGCGGACGCGGGGCGCGGCAAGGTCATCGCGCACGCCGTGGGCGCCAAGGGCTCGGCGGGCCCCGCCGCGGCGCTGTACGTGCGCGATGGCGTGAAGGACACCTTGGCGCTGCGGGGGGCCGAGGTCGCCGTCCCGGACGCGGGGGCTGCCGTGGGACGCCTGTACGCCAACACCGCGCTGGGCGGAGAGGTGGACCCCGCGAAGCTCTTCGGGGCGCTGCGCCCCAGCCGGGACGCGGCCGCCGCTCTGGGCGCGGTGAAGGCCGGCAAGGCCCAGGGCGCCTTCGCGCCGATGGGCAACCCCGCGGCGTCGGGTCTGCGCGCCTTGGCCCAGGGGGGCCACGTCCCCCTGGCGGTGGCCGTGGACGTGAGCGGCCTGGGCGACGACGTCCGGGCGCTGGTCGTCGCCACGCTCCGGGGCGGGGCGGGCCGCGGGGGCGCCATCGCGGCGTGGCGCGCTGGGCCGGCGGCCAAGACGAAGGGGCTTCTGGGCGCGCCACGCGTGAACCGGGCCAAGCCCAAGCTGAGCCCCTCGGACCTCCCCGTTCCCCCCCCGCCGCCCCTGCGGCTGCGCCCCTCTGGGGAGCTGCCCGCCCCGGAGGTGGGGAGCTCGATGTATACCCCCAGTCTCCCGGAGGAGCCGTGAGCCAACCCAACGAGCGCGCGGTCGTGCTGGTGCGCACCTTGGACCTCGGGCGGGTGGAGGGCGCGCTGCGCGCGCATGGGCTCGCGCCCATGGGGGTCGTGAGCGCGGAGACGCTCCCCCGCGGTCGCTTTCGGCTCGCCGTGCTGGATCCGGCGTTGCTGGCCGGGCTGACGGCGGAGGGGCTGGAGGAGCTCCGAGACCAGCTCGGGACCACGCCCGTGGTGTGGCTCTCGGGGCCGCGTGACCGCGAGGAGCTCGCGGCGCTCGTGGGGTACCCGACCGTCCAGGCCGTCGTCCCGCGGGACCACGTGTCCAGCGATGAGGACCTGGCGCTGGCCGTGGAGAGCGTCGCGCGCGGGCCCACGTTCGACTGGCGGGGGCTCACCGGGGAGCCTCGGGAGGTCGCGGCGCGGTCGCTCAAGGGCTCGGCGGACCGAGACCCGGCGCTGGACGAGCTGGACGCCTGGTTCGAGGAGCGGGGCGTGCGCCGGCGGCTGCGGGGCATCCTCAAGGACGTCGCGGACGAGCTCATCACGAACGCTGTCTACGACGCCCCGGTGGATGAGCGGGGCGTGCCCCTCTACGCGTCCTGGGACCGCCGCCGGGTCGTCGTGCTCGCGGCCGCCCACTGCGCGACCTTCGAGATGTCCGTGGGTCCCGGGCGAGCCGCCATCGCCGTGAGCGACCCCTTCGGGGTGCTCCCTCTGACGACGGTGCGCCGTTACCTGCGGAAGGGGCTCCGGGGGGGCGCCGACCAGATCGACACCAAGCGCGGGGGCGCGGGCCTGGGCCTCACCCGGACCTTCGAGCGGGTGGATCACCTCGTCGTGCACGTCCACCGAGGGCGCCGCACGCGGGTCGGGGTGGCGGTGGAGACCACGGGTGGGCGGCGGAGCATGGCCGCGCGGCCCGCGGGCCTCGTGCTCGCCGAGGTGGGGTAGACCCGCGTCGGGTCCCCGCTGGAGGCCGGGCTACAGGGGGCCGGTGGCGAAGGCCCGGGCCAGGAGCTGGGCGATGACGTGGTTGTCGCCCACGCCTGGCACGATGAGATCCGCCTTGGCGCGGCTGGGGGCCACGTAGGCCTCGTGCATGGGGCGGACCGTCTCCTGGTACTGGCCCAGGACGCTGTCCACGTCGCGGCCGCGGTCGGCGACGTCGCGGCGCATGCGCCGGATGAGGCGCACGTCGTCGGCCGTGTCCACGAAGATCCGCACGTCGAAGAGCTCGAAGAGCTCGGGCCAGGTGAAGACCAGGATCCCCTCCACGAGGATGACCGGGCGAGGCTCCACACGCTCGCCGCCGCTCATGCGGACATGGCGCGCGAAGTCGTAGCGCGGCATGTCCACGGGCTCCCCAGCCCGAAGCTGCCGCACGTGGGCCACGAGGAGCTTGGAGTCGATGGCGTCCGGGTGGTCGAAGTTCATCTTGGCCCGCGCCTCGAAGCTCATGTCGCGCAGGTCGTTGTAGTAGTTGTCCTGGGTGACCACCGCGCACGTGTCCGGGCCCAGGGCCCAGCCGATGCGCCGCGCCAGCGTGCTCTTGCCGGAGCCCGTCCCCCCCGCGATCCCGACGATGATGGAGCCGCCCGGATCCGCACCGCCCACCGCGTTCGAGGAATAACCCACAACCCCTCCTGTGGCGCCATCTCGTCCCAGGCCAGCCGTGCCCATGGTCGCCCTCACGACGCCTCGCGCGCAACGCGACGCACGCTGCCTACTACCCCGGCGGGCCCGCTCGTGTCGCCCCGCACGCGTGAGTCCTCCGACACCGGACACCCAAACCCCGTTTATTCAGGGGCCTTGGCGCCTTCGTCCTGGGGGCTCGGGGCGGCCACCTCGCGGTAGGCTCGGATCTCTCCCGTGATCTCGCGCCGGCCCTGGAGGGTGAGGAGCATGGCCACGCGGCCCTCGATCTCGCTGCGCTGCTCGTGGGCGCTGGGGTCGTTGGCGAACACGAGGTAGTGGTGGACGGCCTCTCGGAACCGCCCCACGGCCTCCAGGGCTCGGGCGTAGCCCAGGTGACACTCGGGCAGCTCGGGGTCGATGGAGAGGGCCTCCTGGAACGAGCCGATGGCGTCGTGGAGCTTGCCGGCGCGCGACAGGGCCTGGCCGATGGCGAAGTGGGCGCGCGCGTGCCGGGGCTCCAGCTCCAGGATGGTCTCGTAGCAGCTCAGCGCGTCCTCGATCTCCCCTCGCTTGAGGTAGCAGTTGCCCAGGTTGTAGTGGGCCTTCACGTAGGTCGGCGAGGCCTCCAACGTGAGCTGGTACTGGTGGATGGCCTCGTCGTTGAGGTCCATGAGCGCGTAGACGTAGGCGAGCATGAACCGCGCCTTGTAGAACCGCGGCTCCACCGCCAGGGCCCGGCGGAAGGAGGCGGCGGCCTGCTGGTGGAGGCCCTTCTCCTTGTAGGCGTGGCCCAGGTTGAAGTAGGCCCGGGCGTACTGGGGCCGGAGGCGAATCGCCGCCTCGTAGGCCCGCACGGCGAGCTCCACGTCCGCGCACTCGAAGTAGGCGTTGCCCAAAGCGAAGGCGATCTCGGGGTTGGCCGGGTCCAGGCGGCGCGCTCGCGCGAACGCCACCCGGGCGTCCGGCGTGATCTTGAGCGCCGCCAGCGCCGTGCCCAAGGCGAAGTGTGCCGACGCGGAGGCCGGGTCGAGCGCCACGGCGCGCGCCAGGGCTCTGCGGGCCTCCTCGGGGCGCCCCAGGTCGTACAGGGCGCGCCCCAGGCGCGTGTGCAGGGAGGCGCGGTCCGGGGCAAAGCGCAGCGCGACCCGCTGGAGGATCACATCGAGCTTCGCCAGAGTTCGCCGCGCCATGCTCCGCTCTCGTCCCTCGCGACCGCGCCGCCACGCCTGCCTCGCCGACGCCGCGTCCCGATCACGCCGTGACCGCTTGGGGATCCCGCGCCGCGCCGCGCCCGGCCGAGGTCCCGCCCTTTGCCTCAACGAGTGTAGCACGTGCCTCCCTTCCCTGATAGCGTCGGCCCCCTCGTGGCAGGAGGTGCGACGTGGGCGAGAGCGCGGTGCGAGTGGGTCTCTACGGGGCGAACGGAGCCCTGGGCGCGCAGGTGATCGAGGCGCTGGAAGGCGAGGGGGTGGAGGTCGGGACGCTGCAGGCCCTCGGGGGGGCCCACGCCTCCGCAGCGGAGGTCCACTTCCGTGGGCAGGCGCTGGCGCTCAGGCCGGCGGCCAAGGCCGACGTGGACGACATGGACCTCGCGGTCCTCGCCGTGCCCAGCCCCGTGGCGGCGGACCTCCGGGGGGCGCTCACGGACGCCGGGGTGGTCGTGGTGGACCCCTCGCGGGGCGCGCGGGACGACCGGGAGATCCCCCTCTGGTGGCCGGGCCTCGCCGTGGCGGACCTGAGCCAGCACCAGGGGGTCATCGCGGTCGCCGGGCCCGTGTCCTCGACGGTAGCGCCCGTGGTCGCGGCGGCGACGAGCGCGGCGCCCGTGGAGGCGGTGGACGCCGTGGTCCTGCTGCCGGCGGCGGCCTCGGGGCGGGCTGGCGCGGAGGCGCTCTCGGCCCAGACCATGGCGCTCCTGTCCTTCCGAATGCCCGACCCGGACCCCCTGGGCGGGGTCCTGGCCTTCAACGTGATGGCGGGCTCTCCCGAGCTCCAGGGCGCCGACGACCCCTGGTCCGCCGAGCTCGCCCGGGAGCTGCCGCGCCTGGTCCCCGCGCTTGGCGACGCGCCGGTTCGGGTCCTGTGCCTGCGCGTCCCGGTGTTCAGCGGGATCGCCGTAGCGCTCACGATGCGCGTGCGCCGCCAGGGCGGCGACGGGGCCGGTGCGCCGCGCGTGTGGAGCGCCATCGCCGAGGCCCAGGGGGTCACGGTGGAGCCGGGCGCGCTGGCGCTGCGGGACGCCGTGGAGGGAGACGACGTCCTGCTCCGGCCCCTGTCCACCGGCGAAGACGGCGTCTTCCAGATGCTCCTCGCCGCGGACGCCACCCGGCGGGTTGGCTACGCCATCGCGACGCTGGTGGACGAGATTCAGCGCGACGAGCTGTGGTGAGGACGCCCGGAACCAGCCTTCCTGCACGGGGAGACCCCGATCCGCCCCGCGTTGACAAATTGGCACGCGCGGCCGGCAGCGGGGCCTCATTTGTCACAATGGCACGTGGCCGGGGGGCGGGGCGGGGCCCCGAGGGGGTAGATGGCCGCGTGGGGGCGCCGTGCAGCGGTGATGGCACGAGGCTTGCTTCGAGAGTGAAGACCCCACCGCGCGTGCCGCGCGCGACGAAGGAGAACGACGGAATGAAGCGAGCGACATGGGCAGCCGCTGGGGTGAGCCTGGTGGTGGCGTTGGGCGGCCCGAGCGGGGCGCGCGCCGACGGGATCCCAGGCTTCAAGCTGGTGACCATCGATCCCGTGGACGCGGATCTCACGCTCTCGGACCGTTTGGGCACGAGCTCGGCGGACGCCGACCACCTCATCAACGTGGAAGACTGCAAGGCCTACAAGGGCAAGCAGGTCGAGGTCACGATCGAGGTGGACGACAGCGCCGGCCCCTTCACCTACACCGTGGCCGTGGCGGCCCCGAGCGCCTCGTGCAGCACGGACACGCTGACACCCACGAACACCGGCTGCACGATCCTCAACAAGGGCGGCGCCGGGGCGGCCACGTTGGACACCCGGACGACGAGCGAGCGCGTGGACCTCGACGCCCTGCTCTTCGCCGCCGACACGGACACCTGCGGGGGCGACGTGGACCGCGTGGCGACGCTCTACTTCCTCGCGGCGCCCGAGGCCGTGCCCTCGACGATCTACGCCTCGGACATCCAGTTTCGGGTGGACCTCCAGCCACCGGTCGCGCCCACCTTGGAGTCGCTCACGGGCGGCGACGAGCGGCTCGCGGCGAGCTGGTCGGACGCGGACAACGAGGGCGACGACGTCACCTACACGGTCTATTGGCGTGAGGGGGAGCTCACCGACGGCAACAAGGACGGGGCCAAGAAGGTGACGGGCAAGACCGCCAAGGCCTATGACATCACCTCGGGCGTCGCCAACGGCGTGACCTACTCGGTGGGGATCACGGCCGTGGACGAGGCGGACAACGAGAGCCCTCTCTCGAACACGCTGACGGAGGCCCCCACCCCGAGCACGGACTTCTGGGAGGGCTATCAGGGCGCCGGGGGTACCGACACCGGCGGCTTCTGCTTCGTGGCTACGGCGGCCTACGGGACGTCCATGCAGGGGAACTTGAATACGCTCCGGGCCTTCCGCGATGAGGTCCTACTTCAGACGCGCTGGGGGCGCGCCTTCGTGGACGCCTACTACCGCTGGGGACGCTTCCCCGCCGCTTACATCGCGGACAAGCCCGCGCTCCGCTTCGCCGTGCGGGTGGCGCTCGTCCCGCTGGTGTGGATCGCCGCGGCGACGACGACCTTGGGGACCACGGGGGCGCTGCTGCTCCTGGTGACCCTGGTCCTCGCCGTCGCCGCCCTCCGGCGGCGGTGGTTGGAGCGCCTTGGGGCCTACGATCTGCCGGAGGTGCTGCGATGAGAGCCCGCGTCATGAGGAGCCTCGAAGCGCTGCGCCCCCTGGTGGGCGTGGCGCTCACGGCGGTGGTCGCCGTCGCCAGCGCGTGGGGCCCCGCTCGGGGGGAGAGCCCGCGGCGCAACATGCTGGAGGTCCAGGTGGGGCCCTACACGCCGGAGGTGGACCGCTCGTTCACCGCCGCGACGCCCTACGCCGACAGCTTCGGCTCGGACTCGCTGTGGTCCTTTGGCCTCTACATGGACTTCCAGTTCTGGCAGGAGGTGGGGACCCTCGCCGTGGGGGCGGGCGCTCGCTACGGCTGGGTGGACGGTCACGCCGTGGAGCCGGAGTCGTCCGACGAGACCGCGTTGAACATCGTGCCCCTCACCCTGGGCGTCACGTACCGCTTCGACTACCTCCAGCAGCGCGCGGGCATCCCCCTGGTGCCCTACGTCCACGCGGGGCTCGAGTGGGCCATCTGGTGGGTCACGAACGGCAAGAACGAGATCGCCAACACGCGCGCCGCCACCTCCCCCTACGAGGGGCGCACGGCGCTGAGCAACACCTTCGGCTTCTACGCGGGGGGCGGGCTCCAGCTCCACCTCGACTTCTTCTCGGAGTCCATGGCCACGGAGTTCGATTCCGAGTCCGGCGTGAACAACAGCTACCTGTTCGTGGACTTCACGCGGCACGAGCTCAACGACTTCTACTCCAGCGCCAGCATCGATCTGTCGGACTCGGCGCTGTCTTTCGGGCTCATGTTCGAGTTCTGAGGACCCGTGTCCAGCGACCGTAGAGGCCCCCCGGGGCGGACCGTGTTGCTGCTGGTGGAGTTCGACGGGACGGACTTCGCCGGCTGGCAGAGCCAGCGGGCGCAGCGCACGGTCCAGGGCGTGCTGCGCGAGGCGCTGGAGGCGATGGTTCGTCACCCCGTGGTGCCCCGGGCGAGCTCGCGCACGGACGCGGGCGTCCACGCCCTGGCCATGCCCGTCACCTTCGACACGACGGCGGCGATCCCTCCCCAGGGCTTTCTGCGGGGGCTCAACGCCCTGCTGCCCCCGGACGTCGCCGTGCGGCGCGCGCGCGAGGCTCCGCCCGGCTGGCGCCCACGGGACGCGGCCGTGGCCAAGACCTACCGTTATCGCTGGCTCGCGGGGCCCTCGCGGCGGCCCATGGAGCGCCGCGACCGCTGGGACGTGCGGCGCCCTCTGGACGTGGGCGCCATGCGTCAGGCGGCGGCCCACCTCGTGGGTGACTTCGACTTCTCCAGCTTCCGCTCGTCGAGCTGTGGGGCCCGAACCACCCAGCGGCGACTGTACCGCGTGGACGTGGAGGCGGCCGAGGGGCGGGGGGCGGAGCTGCCCGTGGGCTTCGACGAGCCCGGGGGCGCGGACGACGGCGTGTGGCAGCGCGGCGCCATCGTGGTCACGGGCAACGCCTTCCTCCACAACATGGTGCGGATCTTGGCCGGGACGTTGGTGGAGGTGGGCCACGGGCGGAGGGACCCGGCGTGGGTGGCCGAGGTCCTCGCCGCCCGGGACCGTCGCCGTGCGGGCCCCACGGCGCCAGCGCACGGGCTCACGCTGGAGCGCGTGCACTTCACGGGATACCCGCGCTTGGGCAAGTAGGAGCCCTGGGCCCAGATCCGCCACCTACTCTGGGATTCGGCTTTGGATCCCGCGTGTGGGCG
>CAYZID010000117.1:0-1059 GCA_964478315.1 uncultured Myxococcales bacterium
GCATGACGAGCCCCTTCTACTCGCCCCCCGCCGGCGCGTCCATGCAGCAGCGCACACCCAAGAACTCGCGGACGGCGCCGCCCGCCATGAACCCGCGATAGCAGGCGCGCAAGCAGGACTCGGGATCCGCGAAGTTGCCCCCGCGATAGACCCACTCGTCCGCCCCGCAGTCCCCCTCGGCGTCGCCCGGGGCCGCAGGGCAGGGCTCGGACCCCGCGGGGCAGCTCGGATAGGGGCCCGTGTGGCAGCTCCCCGTCCACTCCGACGCGTTCCCCGCCAGGTTCAAGATGCCCTCCGGCGTGGCACCGTCGGAGAAGCTGTCGACCGGCGCCAGCGAGACGTCCGCCGCCGGACCGAACCCGTCCTGGCAACACGAGTCCTGGCAGTTGGCGAGCGGGG
The DNA here is from genome assembly GCA_964478315.1 of uncultured Myxococcales bacterium. Lineage (GTDB taxonomy): Bacteria > Myxococcota_A > UBA9042 > PHBI01 > JAAZYN01 > CAYZID01. The sequence continues at coordinate 400 of CAYZID010000117.1, forward strand.
AGCCCGTCCCCGTCGAGGGCCACTCCGAGCCCCACGGGAAGGTCCTGGGCGCCGTGGGGTCGCCCCCGCGCGCCGCCCTCTCCCACTCGCTCTCCGAGCACAAGCGCTTGCCCTGATAGTGGCAGAGCGCCGCGGCGTTGGCGTGGGTGAGGCACACCATGGGCGCGGTGTCGGGCAGGGTGTCCAGTGCCTGGGGGCCCGGCTGGTAGTTCGGGCAGTCGCCCACGTCCGACAGGCCGGTCGTGTCCACGGCCACGCAACTCCCAGCCGCGAAACAGGCCCGGTAGGCGCCCACCGACGCCTCGTGGCGGTCGATGTAGAAGGCGGGCACGGTGACGACATAGCCAGGCGCCTCCTCCACCGTGGCGCACCAGTCGCCGCCCGCGCCGCCCTCCGCACACGTCGTGGCGGGCGCGGGCGAGCCCAGAGCGGCGTCGTAGCCCCGGAAGAAGGGTCCACCCGGCACGAGGACCATGCCGTCCGGGGGGCCGGGGCCGACGTCCGTGGCCGTGTCCGTGGCCGTGTCCGTGACCGTGTCCGCGGCCGTGTCCGCTGCCGCGTCCGTGTCCGCGTCCGTGTCCGCGGCCGTGTCCGTGACCGTGTCCGTGTCCGTGTCCGTGACCGTGTCCGCGGCCGTGTCCGCTGCCGCGTCCGTGTCCG
>CAYZID010000117.1:1159-16952 GCA_964478315.1 uncultured Myxococcales bacterium
GTCCGGTGCCGTGTCCGCGGCCGCGACCGTGTCCGTGTCCGCGGCCGTGTCCGCGGCCGTGTCGGTGTCCGTGTCTGTGTCTGCGGCCGCGTCCGTGTCCGCTGCTGTGTCCGCGACCGTGTCCGCTGCTGTGTCCGCGGCCGCGTCGGGGACCGCGTCCGACGCCGCGTCCGCTCCGCGCGGCCGACAGACGCCGGCCTGGCAGGTCTGCCCGGGCGGACACGGGCCGGCGTCGCCGCAGGTCCAGGTCTTGCCCTCCAGCTCCACGGACGTGCAGCCGCCCAGCCCCCCCGCCACCCACACGATTGCGGCCAGGGCACCGACACGAACCGCTCGCTCCACCCGCTGGCGTCCCATGCCTCAGAACCTCCCGCCCACGAGCAGCCGCGCTCCCCCGGCGCCCGGAGCCGCCCCCACGGTGAGGCGGGGCTCCGCGCCCCCCGCGGCGTCCGCGTCAGCCCCGCCCTCGTCCAGCAGCAGCAGCACGACGCCGGTGACCAGGGCCGCGCTCCCCACCCCCACCAGCACCTGCCCGGCCAGCTTCTTGGTGTCACCCCGGTCGCGCAGGGCCACGGCGCGCGCGTAGTCCATCTGCACGACGGCGCCAGGGGTGTCGTAGCCCGGCGCCTCCGCGATGCTCCGGTGGTCCCCATCGCCCCAAGCCCAGGTCGCCGCGCCGCCGAGCCCCAGCGCCGCGCCCACGCCCAGCGCCGTCCACGCCCAGGGCCTCCAGGAGCTCGCCGCGGGTGGAGCCGGCGGCGCGGTCGGCCCCTCGCTTGACGCCGGGTCGGGCGGCAGGCGCCGCAGGGAAAGGGCCAGGCTGGCCTCGCCATGCCCGGGGATCTGCACCCGATGCGTCTGGGCCTCGAAGCCCGGTGCCTCCACGCGCACCTCGTGCATCCCGGCCGGCAGGTCCAGGGGCTTCAGGGGAGCGATGCCCGCGGGCTCCCCGTCCACGGAGATCCTGGCGCCAAAGGGCTCCACTTGGATCACGAGCCGGCCCCGGCCCAGCAGCCGCTCGATCTTCCGCGCGGCCCGCTGGGCCCGGTCTCGGGCGTCCGCGGGCACGTCGGCCTGGGCGAAGGCGCGGTAGGAGCGCAGCGCCGCCGCCAGGTCGCCCAGCTCCTCCTGGGCGCGCGCCACGAGATACAACACCTTGGGGTCCCCGGTGGCCTCGTAGGCGCGCTGGAAGCGATCCAGGGCCTCGGCGAAGCGGTCGGCCTTGAAGGCGCGGACGCCCTCATCCACGAGCGCCTGGGCCTGGGCGGCGACCGTGCGCGCCGGGGGCGGGCTCGCGGCGAGGGCCCGCGCGGCGCCCAGAGCCCACAGGACGGTGCCCACGAGCACGAGGCGCGCCACGCGGTGCGCCCGGAGGCGGCGCCTGGCCCCCCCGTGACGGCCCGGCCCCGGGGCGTCGTGGCGGGTGTCCTTCATGGGGGGCATGGGACCACTCACAGTGCTTGGAAGCAAGGACCCGCGCGCGCCCACCGGTTCGCTGCTATGCTCCGGCCGTCCCCAGGTGGAGGCCCGCGCACCCATGCACTTCTGCCCCCAGTGCGGTCATCGATCTCGAGACGCCGCCGTCTGCCCACGCGACGGCGTGCCCATGGTCTCCGAAGACGTGCTGCGCGCCTCCAACCAGCCGCCCTCGCTCGTGGGCAAGCGCTTCGCCGGGCGCTACGTGGTGGAGGCCCTGCTGGGCGAGGGCGGCATGGGCTGGGTGTTCAAGGCCCAGCACGCGGCCATGGGCACCACGGTGGCCCTCAAGGTCATGCGCCCCGACGTGGCCCGGGACGTCACGGCCATCCGCCGCTTCTACCGCGAGGCCAAGACCTGCGCCGAGCTGCGCCACCACCACACGATCCGCGTCTTCGACTTTGGGATCTCCGAGGACGGCGCCCCCTTCCTGGTCATGGAGTACCTGGAGGGGCACTCGCTGTCCCACGAGCTGGACCTCTGCGCGGCCGACGGGTCGGGCGGCGGCGCCATGCCCCCCGAGCGGGTGGTGCGCATCGCGCGGCAGATCGTGAAGTCCCTGGACGAGGCCCACGCCCGCGGGGTCATCCACCGGGACCTCAAGCCGTCCAACGTCTTCCTGGCCGAGATGCACGGCGAGACGGACTACGTGAAGGTCCTGGACTTCGGCATCGCCAAGCGCGTGGGAGACCTCGACGACGACGCCACGCTCACGCGCTCGGGTGCCGTCGTGGGCACGCCGCAGTACCTGGCGCCCGAGCAGGCCCAGGGCCTGGAGATCGACGCGCGCGCCGACCTCTACGCCCTGGGCGTCATCCTGTTCCAGCTCCTCACGGGCACGCCGCCCTACACGGGAGCCACGAGCAGCGCCGTCCTCATCCAGCACATCCAGGCCCCCATCCCGCCGCTGCCCGCCGTCTCCCCCACGGGCGCCCGCATCCCGGCGGCGCTCCGCGCGCTGGTCACGGCGCTCCTCGCCAAGCGCCCCGAAGACCGCCCGCCCACGGCCGCGGCCGTGGGCGACGCCCTGGCCGAGCTGGCCGCCGACGCCTTCGGGGCCACCCCCGTGCCCCTTCCTGGGGCGCGCACCCGGAGCGAGCAGCCCCCGCCCGGAGGCGGCGCGGCGGCCACGGTGCTCCCCCAAACCGCCCCGACCCGACGAGGCGACCTCGTGGCTGGCCCCGAGCCCACGGACGACGCCGATCCCACCGACTCGCCCCCTCCGGCGGCGCGCCCGTGGCTCAAGGCCGTGGTCGCGGGCGTCGCGCTGGGGCTCGTCACCGTGAGCGCCGTCATCGCCCTCACGCGCCGCCCCGACGGGCCGCCCGCCAGCGCGCCCGCGGCAGCCCCGGACGCGACATCTTCGCGCAGTGAGGAGCCGGATGCGTCCTCGCTGGCCGCCGCGGACACCCACGCCGCGGACACGGGCGCTGTCCGCGTGGACGCGCAGAGCCAGGGGGACACCGGGGGCCAAGCGGACGCGGGCCCGTCCCAAGCCGCCGAGAAGCCAGGCCCCCCGGCGCCCGAGAAGCCCGCCAAGAGGTCGCCCAAGAAGCCAGCCAACGAGCCGGCCCGAAAGCCGGGCAAGCGACCGGCCAAGCGGCCAGCCAAGAAACCGACCAAGCGGCCGGCCAAGAAGCCGGCCAAGCGGCCGGCCAAGAAGCCAGCCGGCAGCCCGGCGTCGGACCTCCGCGTGCCCCTGGACCTGTGAACGCCTGGGGCGGCGCCGGACGGGTCGTGCGTGTCACCCCCTGGGTCAGGAGCGGAAGGCGGCGGGGTCCAGGGCGTAGCGCTTGAGCCAGCGGTAGAGCTGGCGGCGGTCGCAGCCCAGGTGCTCGGCGGCGTGGGTGACGTTGCCGCGGGTCTGACGCAGGGCATCCTTGATGCGGGCGGGCGACGGCGTGGGGGGCAGCCCCGGCGTGGGGGCGGGGGCGCTGTCGTCGCGGCGCTCCACGGGGGCGCGGAGCTCCTCGGGTAGGTCGTCCAGCTCCACGAAGCCGGCGTGGGGCGCGAGGGTGGCGAGGCGCGCGGCCAGGCGCCGCAGGGCGCGGACGTTGTAGGGCCAGGGGGAGACGAGGAGGGCCTCGGCGGCGTCGGCGTCCAAGGCGGGCTCCGCGTCGGGGCCCCCCGCGGCGCGGGCCGCTTGGCGCCAGAAGGCCCGGAACAAGGGGAGGATGTCCTCGCGGCGCTCGCGGAGGGGGGGCAGGGTGAGACGCACGTCGTCCAGGCGGGCCAGGAGGTCGGTGCGGAAGGCGCCGCGGCGCTCCAGCGCGTGGATGTCGCGGGCCGTGGCGGCGAGGACGCGGACGTCCACCTGGAAGCGCCGCGCGCTGCCCACGGGGGTGACGACGCCGTCCTCCAGGACGCGCAGGAGGGCGGCCTGGGCTTGGGGTGGGAGCTCGTCCACCTCGTCGAGGAAGAGGGTCCCGCCGTGGGCGGCGCGGAGGAGTCCCTCGCTGGCCTCTTGGGCGCCGGTGAAGGCGCCGCGGGTGTGGCCGAACAGGGTGCTGGTGATGAGCGACTCGGGGATCGTGGCACAGTTGAGGGCCTGGAAGGGCCCCGCCCGCCCCGACAGGGCGTGGAGGGCGCGGGCGGCCACATCCTTGCCCGTGCCCGTCTCGCCCAGCAGGAGCACGGCGATGTCGGTGGGGGCCACGCGCTCCAGCTCGTGGCGCACGGCGGCCAGGCGCGCGGAGGAGCCCAGGAGGCCCGTGCGCTGGGCGGACGCGCGCGCCTCCGCGTCCCGGCGCGGGCGGTCGTGGAGCGCGACGAGCAGGGTGCTGCCCAGGCGGAGCACGCCCTGCGGGGGCACGTAGCACGAGGCGACGCGCTGGCCGTCGTAGAAGGTGCCGTTCTTGCTGTCGCGGTCCTCCACGGCCAGGAGCCCCGTGTCGGTGACCCAGAGCGCCGCGTGGTCGCGGCTCATGGTGTCGTCGTCCACCTCCAGGCGCCCGGGGCCCGCGGGGTCGCGGCCCACCTGGAGCCCGCGCGCCCCCACGGGGACCACGCGCCCCACGACGGCGGGGTCGGGCGCGTGGGCCACGAGCACGGCGGGCCGAGGCCGCTCGCCTCGCCCGTGGCCCGGCCCCGTGACCGTCGAGGTTGGCTGCCCCCTCGGCATCGTGTGACCTCGGTTGCGTGGCGCGTGGTGGGTGCGCAGGGGAGCCTACCACACACCGACGTGCGCTATCGCGCCTGACCTTCTCCGTCGCCGCTTTGGTCCTCCGGCTGGTCTCGCCGCCGAATCTGCTCCTCCACCCGCTGCATGGATGGGTACCGGGATGCGTTCGCCCGGAAGCCGCGTGGGAGGTCGGCGCGCAGGCGGAGGAGGTTGGCCTGGCCCCCCGAGCCCCAGCCCACGTAGGCGTCCGAGCCGGTCTCCGCGAGTGACTCGCCGTACCACTGCTGGTAGACGCGCCGCGCCACGGCGTAGGCCCGCCTCGCGTCGGCGTTGATGTCCACGAGGAGTCGGCGGCGGCCCTCCGGGCCCTCGGGATAGTGGTCCGGTGCCGAGCCCGGGTCCCAGAAGCCGGACATGCCCTGCATGCGTCCCCAGGAGCCCACCTCGGCCATGCCGCTGAGCGCCCACCACCACGCCAGGTTGCCCGTGCGGTTGTCGGGCGGCGTCTCGCGGCTCGTCCCGCTGGCTTCGCGCTCTCCGCTCCACACCTCATGCCCGAGAACGCTCACGCTGCCCTCGGCGGCGACACGGCACTCCGTGCTGCGTCCGGTGGGCGTGGAGGTGTCCTCACAGCTCGCGCTCGCCTCGCCGGACGCGCTCAAGATGTCGTCGTCCCCCACCTCTGCCCCCACGGTGATCTCCGCCCGCGGGTCGAAGCGCCACTCCGCGTGGCCGTTCTCGTAGGACACGCGCCGCGCCGTGCCGCCCATGAAGAAGCGGACGTGCCAGTGGTCGGTGTCGAGCACGCGATGCAGAGCCGGGATGAGAGCCACCAGGTTGACCCTGAGCTCCACCGAGTCCTGTGTGGCGTCGAGGTGGATGTCGTCCGAGTCGAGGGTGAGGCGCTCGCCCTCTTCGAGCCCCACGGTGTAGTCGCCGCGCTTGAGGGTCAGCTTGTGGAGCACGAGGGCAGGCTCGCCGCCCAGCTCGATGTCCCACTCGACCTCGACGCCGCTGATGGTCTGCTTGGACCTCCAGTGATACCCGGACCGCTGCCCGCGCGCAGCCTCCGAGTCTTGGGCTTGCTCCCGTCCCCGGGCGTCCTGGTCCGCCGCCTGTCCAGCCTGGTGGTCCGGCGGGTCGTCCATCTGGACCTGGAGCTGCTGGACCTGAAGGCGCTGGACTTGGCGCTGGACGCCTCCCGCGGCCGCGCCGCTGCTGGGCCCGGCGGGGGCGAAGCGGTCGAGCAGGGCCTCGGCGGACTGGCCTCGGACGACGGCGTCGGCCACCTGATCGGCGTGGCGCTCGTAGGCGTCGCCGGCCTGGCCCACGCCTCCCTTGAGCTGGACGCCGCCTCGCTGCTGGACGACGTGGGCGGCCTCGTGGGCGGCCGTGTGCAGGTCGGGGGTGTCGCCGAAGACGACCTCACCGCCCGCCGCGTAGGCCCGGGCACCCATGGCGTCCGTGGCCGCCTTGGCTTGGGGCCCCGTGCGGGCTTGGACGGCGGAGACGTCGTGGCGCCCGAAGGCCGCTTGGATCTGCTGGACGTAGGGGAGCTGGCCGGGGCTCGCGGTGAGCCCGTGGGCCGCGGCGCGCTGCACGGCCTCGGGGCTCCGCGCCCGCGGGCCCCGCTCCCCGCCCTCGCCGCGCGCCTCGCGTCGCTGCACGGCGCGCCGCCGGGGTTGTCCAAAGGTCGATGTGCTCATGGGGTCCTCCTAGTGTCCACGTCCACGTGGAGCTGTATGGTGGGCTGAGCCCTGGGATGACGGTCCGCCGCGTGGCTGGGTCACGGCTGGGCCTCCTCGGTGGGTTGGGTCAGGCGGCGGAGCAGCATCTGGTCGGTGCGCATGAGCTTGCCGGCGGCGCGGCACTCCTCCTCGCCCACCTCGGCCAGCAGGCGCATGTCCAGGGGCCGACCGGCCGCCCGCGCGCGGTAGGCCGAGCGCAGCAGGATGTTCTTGATGTGCCCGCCAGGCAGCTCGTAGCAGCGCGCCAGCTCGTCGAAGTCCACGTCGTCCGCGAGGGGCGCCTGGGGCGGCAGCAGGGCGCGCCAGATCTGCGCGCGCTGGGCCTGGTCGGGGACCTCGAACTCCACGTGGAAGCCGATGCGCCGCTTGAAGGCGCTGTCGATGCTCTTGCTCAGGTTGCTGGTGAGGATCACCACGCCCTCGAAGGCGTCGATCTCTTGGAGCAGGTGGTCGACCTGCATGTTCGAGTAGCGGTCGTTGGTGCGCTCGACCTCCACGCGCTTGGCGAACAGGGCGTCGGCCTCGTCGAAGAAGAGCACCGTGTCCAGCGCGCGCGCCCGGCGGAAGATGCGAGCGATGTTCTTCTCCGTCTCGCCGATCCACTTGCTCATCACCTGGGGCAGCGACACGACCTGGAGGCGCCGCCCCAGCTCGTTCGCCACGAGCCCCGCGCACAGGGTCTTGCCCGTGCCGGGCTCGCCGCTGAACAGCGCCACGATCCCCTTGCCGCTCGCCAGGCGCTGCCCGAACCCCCAGTCGTTCAGGACCTCCGAGTGGGCGCGCGCGGCGGCCACGAGCTCCTCGATCTGGGCGCGCGTCTTGTCGCTCAGCACGATGGAATCGAGGCCCTTGCGACCGTCGGCGGGCGGGGGCGCCGCCGTGAGCCCCGCCTCCATCTGCCCGTGGGCCGCGCGGCGCAGGTCCTCGGCGCCCAGCGGGCGGGCTTCGCGCCCGGCCAGGGCGCCCAGGCGACCGGCGGCCACGGCCTGGCGGATCTGCGCGCCGGACAGGTCGTACCGCCCAGCCAGGGCACGCAGCCGCGGGTCGCCGTCCAAGGGGACACGGGCCGGCAGGTGCGCCTCCCAGAGCTGCTCGCGCATCCCGGCGTCCGGGCGCCCGAGCTGGACGTGAGCCACCAGGTGGCCGGCCAGCGCGGGCGTGAGCTGCTCGGGGGAGGAGGCGGTCAGCAGGGTCAGCCCGGGGCGGCGCGCGGCGCCCGCGACGATGGCCTCGAAGGCCGCCCCGCGCTCGTGAAGCAGGGCCTCGACGTCCTCCAGGCACAGGATGGCCCCCAGGAGGGCGGCCTGGACGAAGGCCTCATCGAGCAGCTCGTGGGCGTCCGGCTGGGCAGCCAGGCGGGGCAGGGACACGCGCACCAAGGGGCGCCCCGCCGTGCCGGCCACGGCCTGGGCCGCGCGGCTCTTGCCCACGCCGTGCTCGCCCGAGAGCAGCGCCAGGAGGCCGCGCTCCTCCTGGGCGGCGTATCGGCCCACGCCCAGGGCCAGCATCTCCAGGGCGCGCCGGGCCTCCTGGCCCACGACGACGTCCAACAGCGTCACGGGGTGGCGGACGACGGAGGCCACGCGCCCGAGCGGGGGCGCCAGCCCGGGGCGCCCGGACAGCAGGGCGGCCACGGCCTCGGAGGCCACGACCACGGGGTCGATGGACAGCCCGGCGGCGTCGTCCGGGTCGCGCACGAGGCGCACGAGGCCGTGGCGCACGAGCGGCGCCTCGGGGCCGAGCAGGTCATGGGGGTAGACGCACAGGGCGGGCCCGTCGTGGCGCCAGTTGGCGGCGAAGGAGACGGTGGGGTGGGTCTTGTGGGGGTCGCCCTGGGCCGAGGCCACGAGCGGCCCCGTCCCGGGCGACACGGCGCGGGCCACGGCGAGCAGCAGGACGTCCCGCGACGCGCCGTCCAGGCCGTAGGCGTCGCACAGGCGGGGCAGGGGCAGCTCGGCGCCATCCTCCAGCGCGGCGCGCTCGGCGGCGGCCAGGCGCCGGGCGAGGGCGGTGACGGGAGAGCCCTCGGGGCCCGACCTCCGGCGCGGCCGAAGCGCGGCCTTCTCGATGAGGCGCCCGTGGACGCGCAGGACCTCCCCCTCTAGCTGGTCGCGCGCGCCTCGCAGCGCGATGGGGCCGTCTCCGACTCTGGCGCGCACGGCTTGGCTCCAGCTCACCAGGGGGTCGGCGGGGTCGAGGCGCCCGAGGGGCTGCCCGTCGAGGTGCGTGGCTCGGGTGCCGTCGGTCCAGCCGCTGGGCTCATCCACGTGCGCGACGGTCATCGTGGTCCTCCCGTGGGTCGGCGCCCCCGCGCCACCGCCTGGCCCTTGTCGGGGGCGCCCGGGCGGTGGGGCGGGGAGCGTGTTCGGGAGGGGCCGACTGCAACGCGGGTGCCACGCGGGGCCCGGCGTAGGTTCCGTCTCGCGGACGGCCTCGGGTCGGCCGGACGAGCGGGGCGCGGGTCAGCGAGGAGCGCGGGGAGGGGGCAGGTGAGCGCGGCGGGAGGCTGGGGCGTCCGTCACACGCGCCCGCGGTGGACAGCCCCCGCCGCGACGCGGCCCAAGGCGCCCCCGAGCGGGTGAGACACCGTGTCACGGCGCGTGGGACACCGTGTCCCACCGAGCAGCCGCCCGGCGCCGCGTCACCGTCGCTCGCCCCCGCTCGCGGGACGGGGCCTGCGTCAGCCTTCCGAGGGGGTGGACTCCGTGGGGGGCTCGGACTCCGTGGGGGGCTCGGACTCCGTGGGCGGCTGGGGCTGCGCGTCGGCCGGGGCGTCCGCGGGCGCGTCCGGGCTTTGGGTGGTGGCGCTGCGACGCGCGCTGGGCACGCGGAACAGGTCGCCGAGGTCGCTGTCGACGTTCTGGTAGGCGAGGAGGCCGCGGGTGGTGTCGCGCAGCGCGACCCAGAGGCGATCCCACCGCGCCCGGAGGCGGACGACCTCGTCCACCTGCTGGGCGGTCTCGACGGCCTCGCGTCGCGCCAGCTCGACGGATTGGCGCAGGCCTTCGTCGGCCTGGGCCACGGCCTCGACGAAGTCCGGGGAGTAGCCCGGGTTGCTCTGCTCCAGGCCTTTGCGCAAGGCCCCCATGGCGTCCACGAGCTTCTGCGTGGTGTCCACCCCGGAAGGAGCGCCCAGGGGGAACAGTTGCACGCGGGCGGCGCTGTTGCGTGGGTCGTCGCGGTCGTCGCGCCAGGAGTCTTCGGCCAGGAGGTCCAGGCGCTCGTAGGCCCAGCGATAGAGCGCGGCGGCGTGGGAGGCGGCTTCCCCGCGCCGGCGCCGGGCGAGGACGTCCTCGGACTCCTCCGCCACGCGGGCCAGGGTGGCCGCTTCGAGATCCTGGGTGGCCTGGGTGAAGTCGCTGACGATCTCGGCGACCACGGGATGCACGGCGGCCAGCTCCTCACGGCGGGTGAGCACGCGGTCGGCCACCTGGCGGCGCTCTCGGTCTAGTTCCCATCCTGAAAAGGCGGACCGAGCCACGGCGAGTCGATGTGCGTGCCAGGTGCGTTCACGCAACCCGCCGGAGTAGCAGCGCTACTTCAAGTGGTTGCGGGGACGCGCATGGTGCGTGCAGCGGCCGTCGCGGCGACGGGAGGCTTTTCAGGATGGGAACTAGAAGACCAAGGCACCCGCGGGCAGCGAAGAGGGCACGCCTGCCTTCTCCAGGGAGCAGACGGATTGGCCGTCCTCGGCGATCGCGGTGATGAGCGCTTCGAAGCGCTCCTGCCAGTCGCACGAGGCCACGGGGTTGCGCTCCAGGAAGCCTTCGGGGTCGAACATGCCCGGCACGGACGGTGGGCACGGCGTCACGGCCACGCCGTCACCGAGCAACGCCGTCGCCGTGGCCTTGACGTGGCCGGCCTCGAAGGTCGCGTCGCTGTAGAGATCGCAGGTGTGGAGGAGGATCGAGTGAACCCGCGCCAGCCAGGGGCGACCAATCGCATCCACCGGCCGAGGCGAGGGGAAGAGGTCGCAGTCGACCACGACCCACTCGCCGCTCGTGCCGAGGGAGCCCCACGTGGGCGGGGAGCCCAAGCGGTCCAGGATGGCCGTGGACTGACACTGGCCCGGGCAGGCACCCCGGTCTTGAAAACGCCCACAACTCGTGTCGCACACAGCGCCCACGGGACATCGCTCGCTCTTTCCGCATGCGCAGCCCCACCGCAGCCACTTCCCCCAAACCGGCTGGTCCACGTCCGCGTGGTAGCCACACTCCGTCACATCCTCTGAGGGAGGAGCGGCCGGAAACATCGGCCTGCCAAAAGAACTCACAAGGACCACGTCGCGCACCCGGCAGGCGGACGCCGGGTCCTCGCAGCGGTCGTGGGCGTTGCACACTTGCCCCGCCCGTGGGCAATCGGCAGATTCCTGGCAAGGGCGGCCCACCTCTTGGGACAAGAGGGACAGCACGGCGTGGGCGCGCCACGAGGCGGGCGGGGGCAGGGCGCGGTTGAACACCTCCATCTCGGGATCTCCCGGCTCGGCCCGATAGTTCACCCAAGTGAGCACGTCCCCGGCCACGCCCTCGGCGGTGACCAGAAGGTCGCGCCACGCCGAGTCCGCCTGCCAGGGCGACGGCACGTCCTCCGGGTTGAGCGGAGCGAACTCGCTTGCGGGGCCGGTGGTGCCTCCCGAGGCGAAGTAGTCCTCCACCCCCGCGAGGAGCGAAACCCTCTGGTTGAACTCGGTCCCGCCCATGAGGTGCGTGGAGCCTTCCAGGCAGGTTCGGAGGACACTGGGAGAGGCGACCATCGAGGAACACGCCGCGTCGTCGGGCGCCTCGGACTGGGGCGGACCGAGCAGGTAAACGTAGCTGTTGGGGACCTCGGCAAGACCCTGCAAGACCTTCCTGGCCCAATACTTGGCCAGCAGGGGGAAGGAGGCCCAGGGCGCGTCTAGGGCTTCGTCCAAGGAAGATGAGCAGCACGAGGGGTTTTCCGCACAAGCATCATCGAGGGCGGCTTGCAGGACCTCGGGGGGCACGCTCTCGCCGCCGCCGCCCAGGCCCACCGAGGAGGGGTTCACGACGAGCGCGACCTGGACCGGGTTGGCCACGCACGCGTCGCCCTCGCAGACCTGCCCCGCGGGGCAAGGCGACAGCGCCCAGGACCGGCCGTCCTGGGCGCATACCGCCCGAACCCCCCGGTAGCACGTGACGTGTCCGGCGGGACAGGGAGGCCCGACATAGGTCTCGGTGGCCTCCGCATCGGTTGGGTCCGCGCCGAGGTCCCCGGGCGCCCCGTCGAGGTCAGGCAACGCGGCGTCACCCAGGCCCTCGTCTGCCGCCTCAGCGTCCGCCGCGTGCACCCTGCCTTGCTGCCCCGAGCAGCCTGCGAACACCAGCAACCCCACGGACGACACCGCGGCCAGCATCCCGCACACGCCCACACCCACGACGAACCCACGCCAGATCGCGCTCACCATTCCCTCCTCCGAGTTCCCGTCCTGAAAAGCCTCTCGTCGTGACGCCCGCCGCTGCACGCACGATGCGCGTCCCCGCAACCGCTTGAAGGAGCAGTGCTACTCCGGCGGGCTGCCGGATAGCACCTAGCACGGAAGTCGACTCGCCGTGTCTCGGTCCGCCTTTTCAGGATGGAAACGCTCTAATAGCTTGATTCACGGCGCCCTCGGGTCGCGGCTTGTGGCGGTCTCGGCGCTGCCGCGGGCCTCTTCAACGAGTAGCGGCACACCGTTGGGGAGGCGCCGAGGTGCCAGGCGCCGCGTGCTCGGCGCACTCGGCTGGGCGAGGGGGGCGCGGCTACTCGACGGTGACGGACTTGGCGAGGTTGCGGGGCTGGTCTACGTCGGTGCCCTTGTGGTCGGCCATGTAGTAGGCCAGGAGCTGCATGGGCACGCTGGCGACGAGCGGCAGGACGTGCTCGGGGACGGCCGGCAGCGTCACGTGGAAGTCGGCGTCCGCCTGGCCGTCCTCGTCGCCCTCGGTGATGACGGCGAAGACCGGACCCGAACGGGCGCGGACCTCGGCGCGGTTCGAGCGGACCTTCTCGTACAGGCGGTCGCGGGGGTTCAGGACCACCGTGGGCACCGACTCCTCGATGAGCGCAATCGGGCCGTGCTTCATCTCGCCGGCCGGATAGCCCTCGGCGTGGATGTAGCTGATCTCCTTGAGCTTCAACGCCCCCTCCAGGGCGATGGGGAACAGGTTCCCCCGGCCCAAGAACAGCATGCTCGCCGCGTGCGACCAGGCGCGGGCCGCCGCCTGGTAGGTCGCCGTGTCCTCCAAGACGCGCTCGATCCAGCTCGCCGCGTGGCGCAAGGCGCGCAGCTCGGCCCGCAGCGTCTCGTCGTCCAATCGCCCCAGCTCCCGCCCAAAAGCCAACGCCAACAAGTGCAAGGCCGCGATCTGCGTAGTGAACGCCTTGGTCGAGGCCACCCCGATCTCGGGCCCGGCGTGGGTGTAGAGCGTCCCGTCACTGAGCCGCGGAATGGACGACCCCAGGACGTTGCACACGCTGACGACCTTGGCCCCCTGGGCGCGCGCGTGGCGAATCGCCGCCAAGGTGTCCGCCGTCTCTCCGCTCTGGCTGATGGCCAACACCAGCGTGTGGGCGTCCATGGGCGCGTTGCGATAGCGCAGCTCGCTGGCGTATTCCACGAGCGGCGCGAGGCCGGCGAGGTCCTCGAACAGATAGCGGGCCACGAGACCGGCGTGCCAACTCGTGCCGCAGGCGACGATGTAGAAGTTGCGCACGTCATGAAGACCCAAGGTGTCCAACTCCACGCCGTCCAGGTGCACGGCGGGCTGCTCCAGGGAGACGCGGCCGCGGAGGGTGTCGGCGAGGGCCTGGGGCTGCTCGTGGATCTCCTTGAGCATGAAGTGCTTGAAGCCGCCCTTCTCGGCCATGGCGGGCGACCAGTGGATGCGCGTGGGGGCGATGGCGGTGGGCGGGAGCACCTCGGCCGTGGCGATGTCGCGCAGCTCCACGCGGTCGGCCTGGACGACGGCCAGGGTCCCCTCGTCCAAGAAGATGACGTCGCGGGTGTGGCCGAGAATGGCGGGGACGTCGCTGGCCAGGAAGTTCTCACAGGCGGGGGGAGCCTCGGCGCGCTCGGGGGCGTCGCCGGCGTCGGGGTCGAGCTTGGTGACGGGACAGGCGCCGATCCCCACGACCAAGGGGCTGGACAGGCGCGCGCCCACGAGGGTGTCGGGCGTGGTCTCGTCGATGACGACGATGGAGTAGGCGCCCTCCAGGCGGCGGCAGGCGGCGGTGACGGCGTCGGGCAAGGCCAGGCCCTGGGCGCGGTGGTGGGCGATGAGGTGGGCGATGATCTCGGTGTCGGTCTCGCTCTCGAAGCGCGCGCCCCGGGCGGCCAGCTCGGCCTTGAGCTCCAGGTGGTTCTCGATGATGCCGTTGTGGACGACCGCGATGGGGCCCACGCGGTGGGGGTGGGCGTTGGCCTCGCTGGGGCGGCCGTGGGTGGCCCAGCGGGTGTGGCCGATGCCCGCGCGCCCGGCGATGGGGTGGCGGGCGACGGTCTGGGTGAGGTGGTAGAGCTTCCCCTCGGCGCGGCGCGTCTCCAGCCCCTCGGGGGTCAGCACGGCCACGCCCGCCGAGTCGTAGCCCCGGTACTCCAGCTTGGACAGGCCGTCCAACAGGATGGGGGCGGCCTCACGGGGCCCGATGTAGCCGACGATGCCGCACATGATCTGCTCCTCTCGACGCTGCTGGACGTATCTTGCCCGCCCCCCCGCCAGCGAGGGGAGGCCCACCGGCCCGGGCCCGCGGCGCCCTCGTCGCGCCGCCCCCGGGACTGCCCCGGCCCGGCGAAGAGCACCATGCGTGGGCCCCGGGCGCAAGGCTGGGCTTCCTCTCCGACCCGGCGGCGCCGGAACCCAAGAGGGGCGGCTCACCCGGTCTCCGACTGGCAGAGGCGCGGGTCCCCGAGCGCCTCGGGGCTTTCACGTGTGCTCATCCGTGACGCGGGCGTGCTGGGCGGCGAGCGCGGCGCGGCGCACGGCGGGCGCGTCCACGTGCGCCATCCGGAAGAACAGCTCCTGTACCCGCCCGCTGTCGATCCTGGCGATGAGGCCCGCGGCGACGGTCAGGGCGCGCTGGTAGGTGAGCTCCTCGTGGAGCCCCAGGACGTCCTCGAAGCTCCTCGTCCGCCGCCGCCCGCCTGACGCCTTGGGGAGCGGGCGCCAGCGGTCCCGGCCGTCGAAGGCCCAGGGGACGACGCCCACGGCCCCGTCGGGCCTGACGCTCGCGTCCAGGGGCCGCTTCACCGTGAGGGCCTCCACGCGGTTCACGAGCCAATGTGTGCAGCGCGTGACGGCGTGGGCGACCTTCTGCTCGTGCGTGTGGGGCGCGGCTGCGCGCAGGGCGTTCACCAAGGAGTTGGGGTAGAGGACGGGCGCGCGGAGCACCTCCAGGGCAGGGGCCAGCGCCTGGACCGGCGCCAGCGGGAGGCGCAGGGCCCGGGCTGCGGCCACGCGCACGGTGGGCGAGCCCTGGGCCACGGCGCTCCGGAGGGCCTTCTCCGCCTCGGGCCAGCCCATCCAGCGCTCCGCCAGGAGGTCCACGGCCCGGAGCGCCACGGCGTCGGGCTGCTGTGCGTGCGCGCCGGATGCTGCGAGCCGCGCGAGCAGCTCGTCGTCGCTGGTGGGGTCGGGGGGACCGAGCACGGCGGCCACGCGGAGCAGGTTATCGAGCTGGGCCAGCACGGCACTGTCGTCGCGGCTCCAGCGGTCGACGACGAGCTCCACGGTCTGGTGTGCCACGCTGCCCCCGGCGTTTCGGAGCCACACGAGGCCGGGCCGGTCCTCTCGCGCCACGAGCGTCTGGACCCAGTCCCACGCGCCGAACACCGCGCCCGGAGAGGCGTCCCATCTGGGCTGGGGAGGGGCGGGGCTTCCGGCTGCTTGGTGGATGGGGCGCTTGCGGCGCGGTGGGCGGGGCGGGGGCAGCGGGGGCGAGAGGCGGGCGAGGGAGGGGAGGTGGATGGAGGGGGAGATGCGTGGGTTTCGCACGCGCAGGATGAGGGCCACCGAGGGGAGCCTGGTGCCCGTGACGAGGGTGTAGCGCATGTCCACGGTCACGCCGTCCAGGTTGGGGCGCGTCTCCGCCTCGGGGTCGTCGCTGCCCGTGTCCACGGTGGCCGCGTCCACCGTCGCTTTGTCCACCACGCCACGGCCGCGGAAGGCGCCTCCGTTCGGGTGAGGCTTGAGCCCCCGCTCGGCCTCCAGGAGCGACCTCAGGCGGCTGCGCGCGTACGACTGGGCCAGCCAAGCGGAGCCCACCCCGAGAGCCACGAGGAGCAGCGCTGTGGGGAGCGCAGAGGACGCCAGGAGCGGGGGAGCGAGGAGCATGTCGCGACACCTTGGCCGAGGTTCAGGTCGGGTGGGATTGAGGCCTCAAGATTGGGACAGGGGCGGCTAGAAGCTTGATTCACAAGGGCGGACCGAGCCAGGCGCCGCGTCGTGATTTC
>CAYZID010000118.1:0-16869 GCA_964478315.1 uncultured Myxococcales bacterium
CGCCCCGCCCCCTGCGCGTCGCCGTCGTCGGCTCGGGTCCCTCGGGCTTCTACGCGGCCGAGGCGCTCCTCAGGGCGGCCACCAAGCCCGGCGGCGTCCCCGCCCACGTAGACGTCTTCGAGCGCCTCCCCACCCCCTACGGCCTGGTCCGCGGCGGCGTGGCCCCGGACCACCAGAAGATCAAGGGGGTCACGCGAGTCTACGAGAAGACCGCCGCCCGCCCCCATTTCCGCTTCTTCGGCCACGTGGAGCTGGGCCGCGACGTCACGATCGAGGATCTCCGCGCGCACTACCACCAGATCGTCCTCGCCGTGGGCAACGAGGGCGGGCGACGCCTGGGCATCCCCGGCGAGGGCATGAACCGCTCCACACCCGCCACCGTCTTCGTGGGCTGGTACAACGGCCACCCCGACTACCGCCGCGCCAAGATCGACCTCTCGGTCCGGCGCGTCGTCGTGGTGGGCAACGGCAACGTCGCCGTGGACGTGGCCCGTATCCTCCTCAGGACCCCCGACGAGCTCGCCAAGACCGACATCGCCGGGCACGCGCTGGAGGCCCTCGCCCACTCCGCCGTGGAGGAGGTGGTCCTGCTCGGCCGCCGGGGGCCAGCCCAGGCGGCCTTCACGCCGGCCGAGCTCAAAGAACTCGGCGAGCTGGACGCCGCGGACGTCCTCGTGGACCCCGCGGATCTCGAGCTCGACCCCGTGAGCGAGGCCAGCCTCGCCGACGACCCGCGGGCCGCCAAGAACGTCGCCCTGCTGCGCGAGCTCGCGGCGCGGGGCGCCACGGGCAAGCCCAAGCGCCTCGTCATGCGGTTCTTCGCCTCACCCACGGAGATCCTCCCCGACGCTGGCGACGAGCACGCCACCGGCGTGGGCGCCGTCGTCGTGGAGCGCAACGAGCTGGTCCCCCGCGAAGGCGGCGGCCTGAGCGCCCGCGGCACGGGCCAGCGCGAGACGCTGGAGGCCCAGATGGTCATCCCCGCCATCGGCTTCACCGGCAAGCCCATCCCCGGGATCCCCTTCGATCCCGCGGCCAAGCGCATCCCCAACGAGGACGGCCGCGTCCTCAGCGCCCCGGACGGCGCCCCCGTGCCGAACCTCTACGTCGTCGGCTGGGCGCGCACCGGTCCCCAGGGCCTCATCGGCATGCACAAGAACGCCTCGGCCCACGTCGTGGACCACATGCTCGCCGATCTGGCCGCAGGCCTCGTCCCCCAGCGCCCCCTCCCCGACGAGGGCGCCATCATCGAGCTCCTCGAAGCGCGCCAGGTCCCCTTCGTCACGTTCGAGGACTGGAAGCGACTCGATCGGATCGAGGTCGTCCGGGGCGACCGACGCGGCGCCCCACGCGACAAGCTCACGGATATCGACAAGATGCTGGAATTGCTAAACAGTTAGCAACACATTCCCGCGCGCAAGGGACCCGCCTGCCGCGGAATGTGCATCGAACCATGACAATCCCTCATACCTCCTGCTAGGGTCCCTCTCGCGTCGCCGGCGGAGGTTCATGCCACTCCACGGCCAACCTCAGCCGAGCCCCCGCCGGCGGCGACGCCTCTCCCCTCGCCGCAGCCACACCCAGGCTGCCAGCCAGAGCGAGACGAGCGTCGCCCCTCCAGCGGCCCCTGCGCCGCCAGCCCCGCCCGCTCGGCAGCTACACCCGCCTGCGTCGGCGCCGCCGTGCACCACCTGGACGCCGGGCTCAGCCTCGCTAGGGCCCACGTCCGAGCCCGCGTCCTGGCCGCCCTCCCCCGCGTCGGGCTCAGCCCCCACCTCCGAGGGGCTGTCCGGCGCGCTCTCCGGCCCCGCCTCCGCGGGGCTCCGGCAGCTCCCCCCTTCGCAGCGCTGCCCGGGCGGGCACGCGCCGCAGCTCCCCCCACAGCCATCCCCGCCGCACTCGCGCCCCTCGCAGTCCGGCGTGCACACCGCCACGCACGCGCCTCCTTCATCACACACTTCGCCGTCCGCGCACGCCCCGCAGCTCCCACCGCACCCGTCGTCTCCGCACGCCTTGCCCTCGCAGGCTGCGACGCACCAGGGGCACTGAATGGGGTGCTCGCCGCTGGGGTCTTCCCCCTTGGCGCCGCACTGGTAGTAGCCCCCCTCGGGGCTCCAGCCACACCCCAGCTCCCCGCAGGGCGCTGCCTTGGCCACGCCCTGCTCACACCAGTGGTTTACCGCCTGGGCACAGCAGCCCGCCACGGTGAGGCCCAGGCAGGGGTCGCACACGCCCCCATCCAGGCAAGGCACCCCGGGATCACACGCCCCGCAGCTCCCACCGCACCCGTCGTCCCCGCACGCCTTGCCCTCGCACTTGGGCACGCACGCCACGCAGGCGGCGCCGCCCGGCGCGGCCTCGTCACACTCCTGGCCCGCGGGGCAGTCCCCGCAGCTCCCGCCGCACCCGTCGCCCCCGCAGGCCTTCCCCTCGCACGACGGCGTGCAGACCTCGCAGACGCCGCCGGGACCACACGTCTGTCCCTCGGGACAGTCGCCGCAGCTCCCGCCGCAGCCATCGTCCCCGCACGCCTTGCCCGCACAGTCGGGCTCGCACCAGGGACAGGTGAGAGGGAATTGGCCCGCCGGATCCGCACCCGTGAACCCGCAGTCGTAGTAGTTGTTCTGAGGGTTCCAGCCGCACCCCCCGTCCCCGCAATCCTGGGACTGGATCGCCCCGTCCTGGCACCACAGGATCGACGCGCCCCCGCCATCCTCCTGACAGCACCCCTCGTAGCCGAGCCCCTGGCACCCCTCACAGACGCCATCGGGCCCACACGCGACGCCATCGGGGCACGCGCCGCAGCTCCCGCCGCAGCCGTCGTCGCCGCACTCCTTGCCGTCGCACGACGGCGTGCACGCCTCACACTGGCCCCCGGCCCCGCACACCGTCCCCGCCTGACAGGACCCGCAGCTCCCGCCGCAGCCGTCGTCCCCGCACGCCTTCCCGTCGCACGAGGGCGTGCAGGCTTCGCACTGCCCCCCGGCCCCGCACACCGTCCCTGCCTGGCAGGACCCGCAGCTCCCGCCGCAGCCGTCGTCCCCGCACGCCTTCCCCTCGCACGACGGCGCACAGCACCCGGCCAGCTCCCCGCAGGCCGCACACACGGCCTCACAGCAGTCGCCGTACTGGAAGCACGCCTCGTCGCAGTAGCACTGGCACTGGTTGCCGCACCCTGCCGGATAGCCCCCGCCGCACACGCCGGCGCACAGCCCCGTGCCGCAGCTCCCGTCGGGCAGGCACAGCTCGCCTTCGGGGCACGCGCCACAGCTCCCGCCGCAGCCGTCGTCCCCGCACGCCTTCCCCTCGCACGCGGGCACACAGGGCACGCACTGGCCGTCCACGCACTCGTCCGCCCCCGCGCAGCTCCCGCAGCTCCCGCCGCAGCCATCGTCCCCGCACGCCTTCCCCTCGCACGCCGGGGCACAGCACGCGTTGCCCACGCACACCTCGCCCCCGGGACACGCGCCGCAGTCCAGCCCACAGAAGATTCCGCACTCCACGTCGTCGCAGGTGGCGTCCGGTGGACACGCCGAGCAGTCCGCCCCGCACTCGGTCTCACAGGCCCCGGCGCAGAACAGGTCCCACTGGTCCGTGCAACACCCCGGATAGGCCGCGCACACGCACGCCTCGCAGGCGCACCCGTCACAGCCCGGGGTCTCCCGGGGGCCACACCCGTCGGGCAGGGGCGAGCACACACCCAGCGCCTCCAGGCACACGCTCCCCGCCGGACACACGCCACACGAGTAGCCGTTGGGATCCACGCCGCACTGCACGCCCTCGCACTGGGGCACGTAGCAGCTCCCCTCGTCGAGGCAGAACCCCCCATCCGGGCAGCTCCCGCAGGCGCCCGCGCACGCGGGGCTACAGGCCGCCGC
This sequence comes from uncultured Myxococcales bacterium, assembly GCA_964478315.1. Lineage (GTDB taxonomy): Bacteria > Myxococcota_A > UBA9042 > PHBI01 > JAAZYN01 > CAYZID01. Next base: position 3,879 of record CAYZID010000118.1, read on the forward strand.
GCCGTCCTGGCAGGCGGCTGGGCAGGCCCCACAGGCCCGTGGCGCCTGACCGCTGGGATCGGCCGAGCCGGCCTCTTGGCCGCAGTCGTAGTAGCCGAGCGGGTTCCAGCCACACGAGGCGAACCCGTCCTCGCAGTCCAAGCAGTAGAGGTCCCCTCCCTGGCACCACAGGGCCCGCCCCAGGGCGTCGCAGCAACCGACCTCGGCCACGCCCTCGCAGGCGCCGGGCGCGCTCGGCTCCAGGGCGCCCTTGCACACGTCCACGGCGGGCGCCGCGGCGCCCGCCACGGAGGGCCAGAGCCCCCAAGCCGCGCCCAGCGCCACGGCTCCCCACGCGACCACGCCCCCGCCCAGCACCCACCTCACCCAGAGGGCGCGCCCCCTGCGCGTCGCCTTCATCGTCAGCCCCCCACGCACGTCTGGATGGCCTTGTCACACGTCTGCCCGTCGGGGCAGTCTAGGTCCTTGGTGCATGGCACGTGGCCCTCCACCAGCACCTTCCCGGGGGCGTAGCTCATGACCCGCAGCTCCACGCAGCCCGTGTCCCCCGCCAGCCCGCCCGGCTGCCCCCAGCCGCTCATGTCCAAGGACGCCGAGTCCACCGTGCGCCGGTAGACGTCGAAGGTGGAGAAACCGCTGACGCCCAGGTCCACGAGCTGCGTGATGAGGGAGGCCGGCACCGTGTAGCTGCCCGTGTCTGCCACGTCGCAGGCCAGCGTGGCGGGGGAGTTCCCGTGCTGATCGACGTTGATGGTGAAGTAGATCCGCGCCGCGCCCGCCGGGGGCTCTTGGGCCGCGGTCCAGGTGATGGTGAGGGGCGCCCCCTTGGTCATGGTCAGCGTCTCGTCCGGCAGCTCCAAGTCCGCCACGCCCACCGCATGCAGGGCGAAGGCCGGCGCCACGTCTCCGGGGGCGGTCAGGCTCACCGAGGCGCCCGGCTCGAACAGGGGGAGAGGGACGTCCGTCTTGGCGTAGCCGCCGGTGGCGTTGGGCGCGATGGTGACCGGGCCGCCGCCGGGGTCCGCGAGGGTCCCCGCGATCTCCACGGGTCCCGCGCTGACGTTCAAAGGGAAGGGGTGGCAAGCGCCGTCCTGGCCGCACACGTCTCCCCCAGCGCAGGGGGGATCGCAGAAGGGGTTCACGCGGCGGAGCAACCGGCAGTCCCCCTCCGAAGCGACCTCCTCCAAGATCGAGAGGGGGGCCACGCCGTCCGCCACCTGGCCGGCGATGGAGGCGTAGAACTCCCAGTGGGCGACCTCGAAGTACCCCACGCGCTGGGCGTCGGGGCAAGGGCCCGCGGGCGGCGGCGTGGAGACGGTGTCCGTGGCCGTGTCCGCGGCCGCGTCGGTGTCCGTGTCCGTGTCCGTGTCCGTGTCCGTGTCCGTGCCCGTGGCCGCGTCCGTCGCCGCGTCCGTCGCCGTGTCCGCGGCCGTGTCCGTGGCCGTGTCGGGAGCCGTGGCCGTGTCGGGAGCCGTGGCCGTGTCGGGAGCCGTGTCCGTCGCCGTGTCCGTGGCCGCGTCGGGAGCCGCGGCCGTGTCCGCGTCGTCCCCGGCCGCGATGTCGGTCGTCTCCTGGGGCCCAGCCTCACAGGCGGCGAGCGGCGTCCAGGCGGCGAACGTCAGGGCGAGGGCCAGGCGAGCGAGAGGCGGGAAGTGCGGGGGCATGGGGGTTCCTTGAAAGGTGGTGGTTCCAGGGGGAGGCGTGGGCACGTCAGAGGCCCCAGCCGGGATGGGGACGGGCCTGCTTGACGTACAGGGCGGGCTCCTCGCCAGGGTCGCCGTCGAACTTGAACTCCACGTCCATGGCGTAGAAGCGGGTGGGGTCCTCGGGCGGCGGGCCGTAGAGCGGCATGTAGAATGTGTGGATCTCGTCCAGGGCCTGCCCCAGGGCATAGGTCTGGGCCAGGGTGAGGACCGTCTCCCCCGGGGGCACCAGGCTGGAGTGGGTCAGGAACACGAGGGGCTGCCCCGGAAACGTGTAGTGGTAGATGAACTGGTCGGTCGTCACGCCAAGGGGCGGCTTCACGACCGAGGTGCCGCCCTTCTGGACGTTCACGTAGAAGCCCGGCTCCAGCCCCGAGGGGTCGAAGATGTTGGCGGTCAAAGCCACGCCGTTGGCCTCCTCGTCGGGGAACGAGCGGTGGACCAACAGCGCCATGCCCACGGCTCGGTGATCGATGGAGCGGTAGGCGCGCTCCTGGAAGGCCCGAGAGGTCCAGACGCTCGCCCACACCTTGCGGATGGCGTCGGCCACGGGCTTGTCCGGGTCGCTGGGATCTCCGGTCTTGGAGGTGTAGAGGCCCGCTCCGGTGAAGCCGTCCAGGTCCTCGGCGTTCGTGGAGCTGCGGAAGCGCATGCGCACGCCGGGGAAGTCCGCGGCCAGCTTCCCCAGCACGGCGTCGAGGAAGGCCGGATCCAGGGGGGCCGCGCGCATGGCGTCGCGCAGAGCACCCAGGCGCGCGTCCCGCTCCACGGGGTTGGCGGCCACCAGCGGATCGTCGAGGAGCGCCTGGACCTGGGCGTCGAAGCCGTTGTCCTCCATGAACTTGCGGTACCAATAGACCGGGATGGCGAAGGCCTTGGGGTGGGGGACCTTGTCGCTCATGAGGGTGAAGGCCGCGAAGTGGCTGGCCTTGCCGCCGAAGGCCGGGATGGCGTGGCCCAGGGCCTCTCCGAGCCCGATGTCCTGCACGTCCCCCCAGAGGTTCAGGAGATCCACGTCGTCCGTGAGCTCCGTGACGCTGAGATCCATGGCGGGCACGGTCACGGCGGCGGGCTTGTGAGCCTCCCACCAAGCGTCGGCCTCGGCCTGCGTGGCCGCCCGGATGGACCACTCGAAGGCCCCGACCGTGAGCTCCACCCACCGCCCCTCCAGGGCGCGCAGCGTGGGGTTGGTCGTGGCCCCCAGCAGCCCCATGTTGGGTGTGCCGCGGTTCTGGGACAGCACGTTGATGTGCGACAACGGCGTCTGGAACGCGGCCGTGATGACGCCCGCCGTGACGCCGATGTCGTTGGGCACCGCGTCCAGCACCACCAAGTCGCGGAAGTCCGGGGGCGTCGTCTCCACGGCCGCCGCCGTGCTGAAGGTGAGCCGCCCGATGGTCGTCCCCAGGTTCAGGGGTTGGTAGGTGATGCCCGCGAAGAGGTCCTCGGTCGAGAGGACGGGGATCCGCGGCGGCAGGTCCGCGGCCACGGCCTCCACGGCCTGGCTGGTGGGGTGGAAAGCCAGCTCCTCGCCGAAAAAGGCCGCCCCTGCGATGCGGTCGAAAGCCGTGGCGATCATCTCCGCGGAGGCCGTGTCGTAGGGAGAGATCTCGTAGACCCAGCGCCCGGGCTCCTCGTAGAAGGTCACGGCGCCCAAGAGGAAGCGGCGGTTCGGGCTGTAGTACTCGGTGGTGTTGAACTGCCCCAGAGGCGGCACGGGGGGCAGCCCTCCCCCCGAGAGGTGGGCGTGGGCGAACTCCCAGTGGACCTGGTACAGCGCGCTGTTCTGGAAGTAGAGGGCGGGCTGCCCCTCGCCACCACCTCCGTCTCGGGCTCCCGCGTCGGCCGCGGGCCTCACGTCCACGCGGTCGATGACCGTCTTCACCGAGCGCGCGCCGGGGATCGAGGCGTCGATGGGGTCCGAGGCGAGGGCCTCGAAGTCCCCCGGACAGCCAAGCCGCGTCAGAAACTCGGGCGCTGGCGCCCCATCCTCCAGCACGCACTCCCAGCCGGGGCCGGCGTCTGGTGCCACATCTGGTGCCATGGCTGGCCCAACGTCTGGCCCGGCGTCTGGCCCAACGTCTGGCCCCGCCCCCGGCGCGGGGCTGCCGCACGCCGCCAACGTCGCCGCCACCAGCCACACCCCGGTCACGAGCGCGCCGCGCCGACGGCGGCCTCTGGCTCCGCCGCCGGCAGCGCCGAGCCTCCACGCCTCACCGGCTCCTCGCTCGGGTCGCTCCTGGGCTGTCCCCCGGACTCTCGCTTGGCCTCTCATGGGTACGCTCGCTCCTTCCCGGGGACGCCGATGACGACCTCGAAGACCCCCTTGTTCCAACCATCGGGGATGTAGAGCGCGAGGGGGTCCCACTCGCCCACTCCGGTGCCCCACTGCATGTTGGGGAGATAGGCGTTGTCCAGACCGGACCCGTCGATGATGACGTGCGCGTCACTGCCATCGGGGCGGACGCGGTAGATCTTGGCCTGCTCGTAGTCGGCCACGTACACGTTGCCGCAGGCGTCCACGGCCATCCCGTCGTGCCACCCCGTGCCAAAGGACGCCCACGCCACCAGCTTCCCAGGCACGCCGTCCGGGCTGATGGACATGGCCCAGACCGTGGGGTCCCCGTTGAACCCGTCGATGTAGAGGGTCTTGTAGTCCGGACTGAAGGTCAGCCCGTTGGGGTTCTCGATGGCGTCGGTGAGCACCGTCGCCTCCCCCGTGAATGGGTGCAGCCGCCACACCAGCCCCGCGTCGTGCTCGGTGAAGTAGACCCAACCCGCCAGGTCCACCGCCAACCCGTTGGGGTAGGACAAGCCCGACAGCACGGTGTGCTTCACGCCGTCGGGGTCCACGCGGACGATGCGCCCGAGCTGGTCGTCGCACAGCACGAGTTGGCCGCTGGGGAGAAACCGAATCCCCGCCCGGAACTTCATGTCCGGCACGAAGAGCTGGGGGCTGCCCTCGTGGGGGCTCTTGAAGATCGCCTTGTCGTTGGAGCCCACGACGTGGCCCGCGGCGTCGAAGGCCAGGTCCTCGGAGGCGATGGGCCCCTGGAGCTTGGTGAGGGCGAAGGGCCCCTCGGGGATGGCGTCGCAGTCCAAGGGCGGCAGGGGCGGAGCGGCGTCCGCGTCCGTCACCGCATCCACCGCCGCGTCCGCAACCGTGTCCGGGGCCGCGTCCGCAACCGGATCCGCGTCCGCAACCCCATCCGCAACCGCATCCGCAACCGCATCCGTGCCCGCTTCCGCATCCGCATCCGTCACCGCATCCGCGACCGCAACCGCATCCGTGCCCGCATCCGCATCCGCATCCGCATCCGCATCCGCATCCGTGCCCGCGGCCGTGTCCGTGTCCGCAGCCGTGTCCGCGGCCGTGTCCGTGTCCGCAACCGTGTCCGTCGCCGTGTCCGTCGCCGCGTCCGTGCCCGCATCCGCATCTGCGCGCCCATCCGCGACGTCGAATACGTCCTGGGGCCCAGGGCCGCCGCCCGCGCCGGGCGCTCCGCACGCCCCGACCCCCAAAGCCCACACCGCCAAGAGCGCCCACGACACGATCAGCGCGCGGTGGGCGGGGGCAGCGCCGCCCGCCCTCCCGCCGCGCCCCGGCCAGGGCCGCGATCCGCTCTCTCCCCCAAGTGCCCCCCGCTCTTCGCCGCCCACACCGCCTCCCGCCCCGTGCCTCGCACCGCGCGCCCGCACCGCTCTCGCTGGCGCGCCATCAAGTGTAGGGAATCGCTAGCCCCCAACACCAGCCCCGGGCGCCCAGGGACGGTTGGGGTTTACTTGCCCCCCGCACACCCTATGCTCGCCGCGTCATGCCCAGCCTCCTCCTCCGGATACGACAAGACGAGCGCCGCGCCGTGGGCGGGACGTTCGCCATCCTGTTCGGGATCTTGGCGGCCCACACCCTCCTGGAGACGGCCCGCGACGCCCTGTTCCTGGCGACGCTGCCGGCCACCCACCTGCCCTGGGTCTACCTGGCCATCGCCGTCCTCACCCTGGGCGCTGGCGAGGTCGGCGCTCGCTGGCACGCGCGCCACGGCCTCAGCCTTTGGCTGTGGTTCTCCGCCGTCGTGACCGCCGGCCTGTGGGTCCTCGCGGGCGGCGCGGCCCCACCCGCGACCTGGGTCCTCTACGCCGTCTACATCTGGTCGGGCGTGTGCATCTCCATGGCCGTGGTCCAGTACTGGCTCCTGCTGGGCAGCATCTTCACCATCGACCGCGCCAAGCGCCTCTACGGGCTCATCGGGGCCGGCAGCGTCCTGGGCGCCACCGTGGGCGGCGCCCTCGCCGCGGGCCTGTCCTCGATCCTGCCGGCTCGCGCCCTGCTCCTGGCCGCGGCGGGCCTCCTCACGGTGACCGGCTTCGGGCCCCTGTGGCTCGCCAGCCGCGTGCGGCGCGAGGCCGCGCGCCCTCTCCCTCTCAAGGGCGCCCTGCGCGCCGTGGTCGAGCACCCCTACGTGGGGCGCCTCGCGGCCCTGGTCATCGCCTCGACCCTCACCTTCACGGTGGCCGACTACGTGTTCAAGTCCCTGGTGGCCCAGCACGTGGAGGCCTCCTCCCTGGCGACCTTCTTCGCCGTCTTCTACACGGCGCTCAACGGCGTCGCGCTGGTGGTCCAGCTCGTGGCGGTGGGTTGGCTCCTGCGGGTCGTCGGCGTCCAGCGCGTGCTCCTGGTCACCCCCACGCTGGTCGCGGCGGCGGGCCTCGCCGTGGCGGCCACCGGGGGCCTGGTGGCCGCCCTCGCCCTCAAGGCGGTGGACGGGACCCTCAAGCACTCCCTGCACCGGACCGCCGCCGAGGTGCTGTTCCTCCCCATCTCCGACCGCTTGCGCCCCTACGCCAAGCGATTCGTGGACATGGTGGGGCAGCGCGCCGCCCAGGCCGCCGCGTCTCTCCTCATCCTCGGCACCGTGGCCGCGGGTGGCGACGAGCGCGTCCTCGCCCTGCTGGGGGCCGGGCTCGCGCTGCTGTGGCTGGGCTTCGCCCGGAGCCTGCGCCCCCACTACCTCAACCTGTTCCGCGACCAACTCCGCCAGGGATCCATCGCGGCGGGGCTCACCCTCCCCCACATGGACCTCAACGCCTTCGAGTCCCTCATGGGGGCCCTCAACAGCCCCGAGGACTCCGAGGTGCTCACGGCCATCCACGTCCTGGCGCGCGCCGGCAAGGGGCACCTCATCCCCGCCCTCATCCTCCACCACCCCTCCAAGTCCGTGCGCATCCAGTCCCTGGAGCTCTTCGCCGGCTTGGGCCGCCGCGACCACCTGGCCCTGGCCCGCCAGATGCTCCGCGACGAGGACCCCGAGGTCCGCGCCGCGGTCCTCCGCGCCCACCCCAGCCCCGAGATCCTCGCCCAGGCCGAGCACGACCCCAGCCCCCTGGTCCGCGCCACGGCCCTCGTGGCCCGCGTGGCCGGGGACGGCGAGGCCGGCGACGCCACGGGCGAGGCCGCCCCCCTGCGCGCCGACGCCCTCGCCGCTCTGAACATCCTCCAAGACTTCCTCACCCAGGGGGGGCCGCGCGATCGCCTGGGCCTGGCCCACGCCATCGCCGGGCGCCCCCACCCCGCGTTCACGCCCCTGCTCCTGGAGCTGGCTCACGCCCCCGAGCCCGCCGTCCAGCTCGCCGTGGCCCACGCCATGGCCGCCAACCCCTCCCCCCAATTCATCCCGGCGCTCATCCAGCTCCTGGCCCACCGAGAGGTTCGGACCTACGCCCGGGAGGCCCTCGTCCGCACGGGCGACGAGGCGCTGGAAGCCCTGGGCCGGGCCCTCGCCGACCGCAGCCTCGCCTTCGTCGTCCGCCGCCACGTCCCCCGCGCCATCTCCAGCTTCCGCAACGCCCGAGCGGCGTCGATCCTCCTGGACCGCATGCTCCACGAGCCCAACGGGATGCTCCGCTACCGCTGCCTCCGAGGGATCGAGCGAATCCGCGCCTACGACCGCGCCGTCCCCTTGGACCGCGCGGTGCTCCGCGAGGCCACCCAGCGGACCCTGGTGGCGGCCTACACGCTGCTGGACTGGCGTCTCATCCTGGACCGCGAGGCCCGCGCGAACCCCGCGCGCAAGACGACGGGGCACGTGCTCCTACGGACGCTCCTCGCGGACAAGGAGCGCAACACCGTGGAGCGCCTCCTGCGCATCCTGGGCCTGTGGCTCCCCGGCGAGGACTTCGACAAGATCTACCGCGGGCTGCGCAGCAGCGACCCGGTCACCGCCGCCAGCAGCTTGGAGCTCCTGGAGAACCTGCTCCAGCCGCCCCTGCGCGAGGCCATCGTGGGGCTCGCCCAGGGGCTCGTGGGGGCGGCGCCGGAGGCCGAGCGCCTCAGGGCGGGGGCGCGCTTCTACAAGCCCGTGGGGCTAGGGTACGAGGCCCTGCTGGCCCACATCCTCACCTTCCCCAGCGACTCCCTCCGGGCCATCACCGCCTACCACATCGGCGAGCTGGGGCTCGTGGAGATCCGGGGCGTCTTGGAGGCCATCCCCACGGAGCCGGACAGCTACGCGGGCGAGGTGATCGACCGGGCCTTGGAGCGCCTCGTGAAGATCGCCCGCGGCGAGGCGACGCCCGTGGGCGCCGCGCCCCCTCCCCCCCCGACGGACCCGGCGGAGGCACCCGGTGGCTGAGCAGCGCCGAACGACGACGCGCACCGTGGGCCTCGTGGAGCGGCTCCTGGTGCTGCGCTCGCTCCCCGCCCTGGACGGCTTCTCCGACCGCGAGGTGGAGCTCATCGCGCACCACACGCGGGAGCGCTTCTTCCCCGCTGGGACGGTCCTGCTCGACGAGTCGGAGCCCGTGGAGTCCATCTTTGTGGTGGTGGAGGGCCGGGTGGAGCTCCGCGCGGGCGGCCAGCTCGTGGCCGTTCACGAGCGGGGTCTGGGCATCGGCAGCGTCCGCGCCCTGGGTCGAGGCCAGCGCGGGCTCCGCGCCGTGGCGCTGGCGGACACGCTCACGCTGGAGCTCACGGCGCACGCCCTGTTCGACATCCTCGAGGACCACTTCGGCATCCTCACGCGCTTCATGCGCCGGTTCGCCGTGGACCTCATCGCCGAGCTGCGGCGTCACCGGCGGGACCGCTGGGTGCCCCCCTCGCCGCCCGAGGACCTGCATGGGTTCCGAGGCCGCCGGCTGGACCTCGTGGAGCGCATCCTGTTCATCCGCCGGAGCCGGGCCTTCGCCGAGAGCAGCATGGACGCCATCGCCATGATGGCCAAGCTCCTGGAGCAGGTGGAGTTCCCCGCTGGCGCCACCATCTGGCGCGAGGGCGCGCGCGCCGACGGGCTCCTACTGGTCGTGTCGGGTACGGTGGCGGTCCGCCACGCCCGCGGCGCGGCGACGATCCGCTACACGCCCACGGGGATCCTCGGGGGCGTGGACGTGCTCGCCGAGCGCGCGCGCTGGGGCACGGCGACCGCCGAGACGGCCGTCGTGGGCCTGTGGGCGGAGCGCGAGGTGCTCGTGGACCTGTTCGAGGACGACTTCGAGCTGGCCATGAACTTCCTGGCCATGATGGCGCGGACGCTCGTGGAGCTACGAGAGCTCCAACACGGTCCCCGCGCGGACAAGCAACGCTGAGGAGGCGGACGGGTGGAGTGGGTGTTCGTGCGGCACGGCGAGCCGGCCTGGATCCAGGATGGAAGGGGGGTCTTCGACCCCGGCCTCACCGAGCGGGGGCGCCGGCAGGCCGAGCGGCTCGCCGAGCGGCTCGCCGGAGAGCGCTTCGACGCCGTGTGGGTCTCTCCCGCGCGGCGGGCCCGCGAGACGTTGGCTCCGCTCGCCGGGCGCTGGGGGATCACCCCCGAGGTCCACGCGTGGCTCGTGGAGGCCAGGCCCCCGGAGGAGGTCGAGGGCATGCCCGTGGACGAGCTCCGACACCTCTTCGCGGGCAGCCGGCGACGGTCCGTCTCCCAGTGGTGGGCCGGCCTCGGCGGCGCGGAACCCCTGAGCGCGTTCATCGCCCGCGTGACCACCGGGCTGGACGCGGCCTTGGCCGCTTGGGGTGCGGCCTGGCGGGAGGAGACCGGGGGGGAAGCCGCGCGGGCTCACGGCCTCCTGGACGGCGTCCCCAAGGACCTGCGGGTGTTGGTCGTAAGCCACGCGGGGACGAGCGCCGTGTCCCTGAGCCACCTCCTAGGGCTCCATCAAGTGGCCTGGGCCTGGGAGCGCTTCTACCTGGGGCACGCGGCGCTGGCGACGGCCCGCACGGTCCCCATCGCAGACGGTCTCATCTTCGGCCTCCGGAGCTTCCACGACGCCGAGCACCTGGCCCCCGAGGACCGAACCCGCTGAGGCACTCCGCCGCCTCCCCACCCCCTTGTCGAAGAGCGCGCCGTCCACGCCCCCGGTGCTTGCGGGGGTTCAGGGCCTCGCGGTGCGCTTGACGAACCGGGCCAAATAGGTTTCAACCTGATCGTTCGCTGCTACTTCCCAATCTCTCCTCGCTTGCATCGCGGGCTCTTGGGCCGTGCTGTTCAAGGAGTGTCTTCATGCGCACATTCTCGGAGATCCTTGCCATCCCGTTGGCCGCCAGCTTCCTCCTGGCGGCGGGTTGCTCCGGCAGTCCGTGCGAGAAGGCCGCGGACAACAAGCTGGAATTCACGATGAAGGACGGCTCCGAGGTCGAGAAGAAGAAGGTCGTCAAGGAGATCGGCGACCACAAGGACGCCGCGATTGCGCTGTGCGAGGCGCTGATCGAGAAATACGATGAGATCAAGGCCCAGGTCGAGTGCCAGGCCAAGGCCACCGACTACAAGTCCCTCAAGGCCTGTGACTCGGCCGGCAAGGACGCGAAGAAGGACAGCGTCAAGAAAGACGACACCAAGAAAGACGAACACAAGTAGCTCCGCGGGTTCCTCGGAGAACCCATCGCCCGATCACCAACCGCCGCCTCGCGCGGTATCGCTGGCTGCCCAGGCGGCCGTCTAGGAGAATCCAATGCGTACGTTCACCAAGCTCCTCGCCATCCCGGTCGCCGCTGGCTTCCTCTTCGCCGCCGGCTGCGGTGGCGGTGACCTCTGCGAGAAGGCCTTCGCCAACATGAATGAGATCGTGAAGAAGGAGGCTCCGCCCGAGGCCAAGAAGAAGGCGGGGATGGCGAAGGACGAGTTGAGCAAGCAGGTTGAGAAGTGCAAGGCGGAGCTCAAGAAGGATCCGTCGAAGAAGGCGAGCCTCGAGTGCCTCGCCAAGGCCGAGTCTGAGAAGGACGTCATGGGCTGCATCAAGGAAGCTGCAAAGTCTGAGAAGAAGGCCAGCAAGAAGGACGACAAGAAGGCCGAGACGCACAAGTAGCCGAGCCTTGTCGACGCACGCGGAGCCCGGAGAGCCCACGCGCTCTCCGGGCTTCGTTCGTCTGGACGGCTGGGGAGCCGGGGAGTAAGTGGGCCCAACGCGTGGCCGGGCGACTGGGACCGGGGCGCCCCCACCGGCCAGCCCTACCCGAGCCGTGCGTCAACGCGGAGGTGCGCGAGAGGAGGCCTGGAGCCATGGGTACCATGTGTCTGGAGACGATCGCCGAGGCGCACCAGCTGCGCCGCGACTACCCCCCGGCGGTGCTGGCCGAGGCCCAGGCGTGGGTGAGCGCGCCCGGCGTGGAGGATCCCACGCTCGCCGACCACACGCCCTTACCCTACGTGACCATCGACAACGAGGACTCGCGTGACCTGGACCAGGCGCTCCACATCGAGCGCTTGGATGGGGTGCATGGCGCTGGGTTCCGGGTGCGCTACGCCCTGGCCGACGCCTCGTACTACGCCGCGCCGGACCGCCCGGGTGGCGCCGCGCTGTTCGAGGAGGCCTTGCGCCGCGGCGCGACCTACTACTTCCCGGGGTGGGCGGTGCCCATGCTGCCGCCCTCCTTGTCCGAGGGCGTCGTGTCCCTCAACCCCGGCGTCTTCCGGCGCGCGGTCGTGTTCACCATCGACCTCGACGGCGCAGGCGAGATCCTGCGGACGCGCGTGGAGCGGGCGCGCATTCAGAGCCGCGCGCAGCTCACCTACGACGGTGTTCAGGGCCTCTACGAGGCGCTGGACGCGGGCGAGCGGAGCCCCCTCGCCGGGCAGCCGTTCACGGAGAGCCTGACCCTGCTCCGGGAGGTCGGCCGGTTGCGGATCGCCCGGGCCGAGGCCGAGGGGGTCGTGCGCTACGACCGCGTCCAGGTCGTGCTGGAGCCCGCGCAGGGGACCGCGCGCGGGGGCAGCCCGCGCTTCCGGGTCTTCGGGGAGGCCCGCAACGACACCGAGCGCTACAATGAACAGATCTCGCTCTTGGTGAACGCTGAGGGGGCGCGCTTGCTGGCCCAGGTGCGGGGCGCGGAGAGCCAGCCGGTCTTCCGCGTCCACCCCGCCCCCGACGAGGCGGCCTACGCCCACCTGGAGCACCAGATAAGCGCCCTCGTGGAGGCGCGAGGCCTGGACGCTGGCGTGTGGCGCTGGCGCCGAGAGGCGGCGCCGGGCCAGCCCGCCGAGTCCCTGGCTTCCTACCTCGCCCGCCTCCCGCGCGCCGGGGAGGCGGCCCCGATCTTCCGCGCCGTCCAGCGCCAAGCGCTGCTCGTGAACCACCGCTCCACCTTCGCCCCCAAGCCGGGGCTCCACTTCGGGGTGGGCGTCCAACCCTACGCGCGGCTCTCCTCGCCCATGCGCGAGGTCGTGGGGATCTTCACCCACAAGGAGCTCTTGGAGGAGCTCGGCTTCGCCCCGCCCGGCGACCGGCGGGCCGACGAGCGCCTGCGCGAGCAGGTCATCCAGGCCGCCAACCGCGCCAAGGAGATCCAGCGGTCCATCACCAAGGCCTGCCACCGCCTGGCCCTCGACGACGCGCTCGGCACCGCGGCGACGGCGACCGAGCCCTCCCCGCTCATGGGGACCGTGCTCGGCCTGGACGCCCGCCGCATCTTCGTGGCCCTGGACGCTCCGCCGCTGGAGTGCAAGGCGTACATCGAGGATGTGGAGGCTGCCGCCGGGGAGCGGCTGCGCCCGGACGAGGCGCGGGTGTCCCTGGTGGGCCCCGACGGTCGAGCGCGCTTCCGTTTGGGAGACCGCGTCACCGTCCAGGTCCTCGGCCGCAGCGGAGCGCGCTGGCGCCTTGGGCTCCACGCCGTGTGAGAAACGGTTCCGGGAGCGGAAGCGGTCGCGGAGGCGCTCGCGGAGGCGGAGGCGGTCGCGGAGGCGGTCGCGGAGGCGCTCGCGGAGGCGCTCGCGGTCGCGGAAGCGGGCGCGCGGAGGCGGTCGCGGAGGCGGTCGCGGTCATCGCTACGTAATTTGCAAGGAGCGCGTGTTTGAGCGCTCGGG
>CAYZID010000119.1:0-16859 GCA_964478315.1 uncultured Myxococcales bacterium
TGCGTGCAGCGGCCGTCGCGGCGACGGGAGGCTTTTCAGGATGGGAACTCCCTACCGGCTCAGCTCCCCGAGTACTTCGCGCGGACCTTGGCGCCCTGGGCGCAGTCGTAGCAGGGGTTGTCTTTCTGCCGGAGCGCGTTGGCGTCGACGTAGTTCGCCATGCAGCGGAAGATGGTCAGGCGCTTGTTCATGGAGCGGCAGAGGACGCTCTCGGGCTCTTCGAAGCTCTTGGGCTGCAGCAGCATAGGATCCTTCGTGGTGAAGACGCGGGGTTGTGAGGACGTGCCGGGCAGTAGCGATGGGCGGTCCGCGATCGAGACCGCCGCAGGGGCTCCCCCCTTGGCGGGGGAGGCGGACGCATAACGCACCGCTGGCCCCGGTCGCAAGTCTCGGGACCTGCGACGCGACGGTGCTCGGTAATCGGCGACAACGCGGTGCGTCACGGCGCCCTCGCCGGGGGAGCGGGAGGCGGGCGCGGCTCACGCTCCCGCCCGGGTCGGTGGAGGGGACGTTCCGACTCGATCCGACGCTTGCCCCTCGCCCGGTGAGCACCTATGAAGGCGGGACGCGGCGGCCCGGTGAGGGGCTGGCGCGAGGGGCTGGGCCCGCGCCGGCCTCCATCCCCATCCACGTCCGCGCCGCGCCCGCCGCGTCGTGAGGCCTCCGCGGACCGCTCCTCCCGACGAACCCCAGGTCGCCGTGCTCCAGCTCATCGACATCGCCAAGTCCTTTGGCCCGCGGACCCTGTTCGAGGGCGTGTCGTGGCACGTCCCACCCGGCGAGCGAATCGGGTTGGTGGGGCCCAACGGCATCGGCAAGACGACGCTCTTTCGGATCATCACGGGGCAGGAGTCGCCCGAGCGGGGGGAGGTGGTGCGGCCCAAGCACCTCCGCGTGGGGCTCTTGGAGCAGGAGATCTCGGACTTGGGGCGGGGCTCCGTGCTGTCCATCGTCACGGACGCCGCCGAGGAGATCCGAGCGCTGGAGGCGGAGAAGAAGGAGCTGGAGGCGGCCATCGAGGCCGGCGATCACAGCGAGGGGACGCTCCTCCGGCACGCCCACGCCGCCGAGCGCTTCGAGGCCCTGGGGGGCTATCGGCTGGAGGCCGAGGCCCAGCGGATCCTCCAGGGGCTCGGGTTTCGTCCCGGGGAGATGCGGCGGCCGGCCCGGGAGCTCTCCGGGGGGTGGCTCATGCGAGTGGCCATGGCGCGGCTGCTCCTCGTGGCCCCCGACCTGCTCCTGCTGGACGAGCCCACGAACCACCTGGATCTCGAGACCCTCCTGTGGTTCGAGGGCTACCTGCGCTCGTACGCTGGGACCGTGGTCGTCATCAGCCACGACCGGGCGCTGCTGGACTCGGTGGCGACCTCCATCGCCGAGCTCTCGCCCCGGGGCATCACCGTTTATAAGGGCAACTACGAACGCTACGAGCGCGAGCGCGCCGAGCGCCGCGCCCGCCAGGCCGCCGCGGCCCGCCAGCAGGCGCGGGAGATCGCCGAGACGGAGCGGTTCATCGAACGCTTCCGCGCCAAGGCCACGAAGGCGGCGGCCGTGCAGGCCCGGGTCAAGGCGCTGGAGAAGGTCGAGCGGATCGAGGCGCCGGACGCCGACGCCAAGGTCATGCGGTTCCAGTTCCCGGAGCCCCCGCGGAGCGGCAAGGACGTAGCCATCCTGCGGGGTGTGACCAAGCGCTACGGCGACCTGGTCGTCTACGACGGGCTCGACCTCGTCCTCCAGCGAGGCCAGCGCGTGGCCTTGGTGGGGCCCAACGGCGCCGGGAAGTCCACGCTCATGAAGCTCCTCGCCGGGCTCATCGAGCCCGAGGCGGGGAGCGTCACCTTGGGACACAACGTCTCCCGCGCCTATTTCGCCCAGCACCAGACCCAGGCGCTCGTGCAGAGCCGCACGGTGTTGGCCGAGCTGGAGGCGGACGCGACCCTGGACGAGATCCCCCTGTGCCGCCCCTTGCTGGGAGCGTTCCGGTTCTCGGGCGGGGACGTGGACAAGCTCGTGGGGGTCCTCTCGGGGGGCGAGAAGGCGCGCCTGGCCCTGGCGAAGATGCTCCTGCGGCCCGCCAACCTCCTGCTCCTCGACGAGCCCACGAACCACCTGGACATGGCCGCTCGGCGGGTGCTGGAGGAGGCCCTGAGCGGCTTCACGGGGACCTTGGTGGTCATCAGCCACGACCGGCACTTCATCAACGCCGTGGCGAACGAGGTCCTGGAGGTGACGCCCGCTGGCATCACGCGCTTCCCGGGCAACTACGACTACTACCGCTTCAAGCGCGAGCGGCTCGACGCGGAGGAGGCGGCGCGCGCCCAGGGCGTGGGGGGCGGGGCGGTGGTAGCCCCCAAGTCGGGTGCCCGGGAGGATCGCCGCGCGCGCAAGCGCCGGGAGGCCGAGCTGCGCAACGCGGCGGCGCGCCGGACGCGGCCCCTGCGCGAGGAGCTCCAGGCCGTGGAAGCGCGCGTCGAGGCGGCCGAGGCGGAGCTCGCCGCCATCGAGGCACGGATGTTGGAGCCGGGCTTCTTCGCCGACGGCGACGCCGTCCGGGAGGCGACCACCCGAAAGGCTTCGCTGGAAGCCGAGCAAGAGGCCCTCCTCGCCCGCTGGGAGGAGCTGTCCGAGACCCTGGAGGCGGCCGACGAGGAGCTCGCCACCCTACTGGCCCAAGAGGTGTCCCCATGACCCAGACCGACGACCGCACCACGACGACCTCCGGCGCGGCGCCCAGCCGCGCCCGCTCGGCCCAGGCCTTCGCCCATGCCCGCGCCGTCATGCCCGGGGGCGTGAACAGCCCCGCGCGGGCGTGCCGCTCGGTGGGGCGCGATCCCGTCTTCATCGCCCGCGGCGAGGGCGCCTGGCTCACCGACGTGGACGGCAACCGCTATCGCGACTACGTGTGCGCCTTCGGACCCATGATTCTCGGGCACGGACACCCCGAGGTCCTGGCCGCCGTGCGCGCCCAGGTGGACCTGGGGCTGTCGTTCGGCGCCCCCACCGAGCTGGAGACCCGGCTCGCGCGGCGCATCATCGACGCCGTCCCCAGCGTGGAGGTCGTGCGCCTGGTGAGCTCGGGCACCGAGGCCACGATGAGCGCCATCCGCGCGGCCCGCGGGTTCACGGGGCGCGAGCGCGTCATCAAGTTCGACGGCAACTACCACGGCCACGCGGACCTCCTGCTGGTCAAGGCCGGGAGCGGCGCCGCCACCTTCGGGCAGCCCAACTCGGCCGGGGTCACCCGCGGGGCGGCGTCCGACACGCTCACGGCCCCGTACAACGACGTGGGCGCCGTGGAGGCCCTGTTCGCCCAGCATCCGGGCGAGATCGCGGCCGTCATCGTCGAGCCCGTGGCGGGCAACATGGGCGTCGTCCCGCCGGCCGAGGGCTTCTTGGAGGGGCTGCGCGAGGTGACCCGGCGCCACGGCGCCGTCCTCATCTTCGACGAGGTCATGAGCGGCTTCCGCGTGGCCATGGGCGGCGCCCAGGCGCGCTTCGGCGTGACCCCCGACCTCACGTGTCTGGGCAAGATCGTGGGCGGCGGCCTCCCGGTGGGGGCCTACGGGGGGCGGGAGGACATCATGCGGGTCGTGGCCCCGGACGGCCCCGTCTACCAGGCGGGCACGAACAGCGGGAACCCGCTGTCGGTCGTCGCCGGGCTCGCCACCCTGGAGGTCTTGGAGCGTGACCGGGTCCACGCGCGCCTGGAGGGACTCGGCGCGCGCTTCGAGGCAGGCCTCCAGGGGGCTCTGCGCGACGCTGGCGTGTCGGGTGTGGTGCAGCGTGTGGGGTCCATGGTCACGCTGTTCTTCACCGACGGCCCGGTCCGCGCCGTGTCCGACGTGACGCCCGCGGCGGCGGAGCGGTTCGGGGCCTTCTGGCGGGCCATGCTGGATCGCGGTGTGTACCTGCCGCCCTCGCAGTACGAGGCATGGTTCCTCTCGGCGGCCCACGACGAGGCGCTCGTGGACGAGACCGTCGCCCTGGTGCGGGAGGCGCTGGGCTCCATTGGTGCCTGACGCGCCGCGTCATGCCGTGCGGCTAAGAGACCATGACGGACGGCGAATTCCCCTAGCAGTCAAGCGGTTTTCCGGCCCTCTGGAGGGCCCCCAAGTTGCTTGACTGGGCCGAAACCAGCGTGTTACTCGCTCCCCGACGCTACGAGGTGCCAGACATGTCTCCTGTTTACGAGCCCTACGCAGCCACGGCGGTCGTCGCGATCATCGTGATCGGCCTGGCCGCGGTGATCCTGCTCCTCAACCGGATGCTCGGTCCCCGGCGGATGACCCGGGTGAAGGCCATCCCGTACGAGTCCGGTCAGGACCCGGCGGACTCACCGCGCCACCGCTTCAGCATCAAGTTCTACATGACCGCCATCCTGTTCTTGGTCTTCGACCTGGAGGTGGTGTTCATCTACCCGTGGGCTGCCAAGTTCCGCGACTTCCTGGCGGACAGCAGCTTCGCGGCCGTCGCCTTGCTGGGGATGCTCGCCTTCGTGACGGTCCTGGCCCTCGGCCTGCTCTACGAGTGGCGCCGCGGCGCGATGAACTGGGAGTAGTCGAATGAGTCAGGCTGTGGTCGAGGCCCTCCAGGCCCGGTTCCCGGAGGCCATCGTCTCCACCCATGCGTGGCGTGGGGACGAGACGGTGGTCGTGCGCAAGGAGCACCTCGTGGAGGTCTGTCGGTTCTTGAAGACGGACCCCGAGATGGACTTCAAGATGCCCGTGGACGTGTGCGGGGTGGACTATCTGGGCCGCAAGGAGCCCCGCTTCGAGGTGGTCTACCACCTCTACAGCGTCACCAAGCGCCACCGGATTCGGCTCAAGGTCGAGGTGCCCGAGGACGACCTGGAGGTCCCCAGCGTCATCGGTGTCTGGCGCGGGGTGGACTGGTTCGAGCGCGAGGCCTTCGACATGATCGGCGTGCGCTTCACGGGTCACCCGAACCTCAAGCGCGTGCTCCTCTACCCCGAGTTCGAGGGTCACCCGCTGCGCAAGGACTACCCCCAGCGCGGCTACCAGCCCCGCATCCCCATGCCCACGCTCCCGCGCGAGGAGTAGCGATGACCGAGCAGACCAACGCGCCCGGGCAGCCGGTGCAGCCCGGGCAGGACGACGCGTCCTGGGTGAACGACCCGCTCACCGAGAAGTACCTGAAGCTCAACATGGGGCCGTCCCACCCGGCGATGCACGGCACGGTGGGGATGCTCTTGACCTTGGACGGCGAGTCCGTGGTCGACGTGGACATCGACATCGGCTACTTGCACCGCGGCTTCGAGAAGATGGCCGAGGTGTCCACGTACGCGCAGCTCATGCCCTACACGGACCGGCTGAACTACGTGTCGCCGCTGTGCAACAACGTGGGCTGGGCTCTGGCCGTGGAGAAGGCTCTCGGCGCCGAGGCGCCGCCGCGCGCCCAGTACATCCGCATGATCGCGGCGGAGATGAGCCGCATCGCCGACCACCTCACGGCCATCGCCGCCGGTGGGCTCGAGCTGGGCGGCTTCACGCCCTTCCTGTACGCGGTCCAGGCCCGTGAGGAGATGTACAAGGTCATCGAGGAGCTCACGGGCGCCCGGGTGACCACCTCCTTCGCGCGGATCGGCGGGGTCAAGCACGACCTGTTCCCCGGCTTCGTCGACAAGCTCAAGCACGCGCGGGGCGAGATCGAGAAGCTCGTCATCGACGTGGAGAAGCTCCTCAACAAGAACCGCATCTTCTACGACCGCATGTCGGGCGTGGGCGCCATCAGCGCCGAGGACGCGCTGGACTACGGGTTCACGGGGCCGGTGCTGCGCTCCACCGGCGTGGACTACGACGTGCGCACCCACGCGCCGTACTTCTTCTACGACCGCGTGGAGTTCGACGTCCCCGTGGGCACCAGCGGGGACAACTACGACCGCTACATGGTCCGCCTGTTCGAGATCCGCCAGGCCTTCCGCATCATCGACCAGTGCTTGGAGCAGATGGAGCCGGGACCGGTCATCACGGACGACTGGACCATCGCGCTGCCTCCCAAGGAGCGGGTCTACAACTCCATCGAGGGGATGATCGCCCACTTCAAGCTCATCATGGAGGGCGTGAAGGTCCCGGCGGGCGAGGTCTACAGCTACACCGAGGGCGGCAACGGGGAGCTGGGCTACTACATCGTCAGCGACGGCACGGGCCGCCCCTGGCGCGTGAAGGTGCGCCCGCCGTGTTTCGCCCTCATGCAGGGGCTCAAGCCTATGGTGGTCGGGGGGATGTTGGCCGACATCATCCCGACGTTCGACACCATCAACATGATCGGCGGCGAGATCGACCGGTAGGGGACACGTAATGCCGACGCTCACGATTGACGGGCAAGAGGTCACGGTCGACCGCGGGACGACCATCCTTCAGGCCGCCCAACGGCTCGGGATCGAGATCCCGACCTTCTGCTACCACCCGGGCCTCAGCGCCCCGGCCAACTGCCGCATGTGCCTGGTCGTGCTGGATGGGCCTCCCAACCGGCCCCCGCCCAAGCCCGTGCCCGCCTGCTACACGCAGGTGAATGACGGCATGGTGGTCCACACGAACAACGAGCGCGTGAAGGGCATCCGCCAGCACGTCCTCGAGTTCATCCTCCTCAACCACCCCATCGACTGCCCCATCTGCGACCAGGCGGGCGAGTGCGTCCTTCAGGACCACTACGTGAAGTACTCGGCGCGGCCCTCGCGCCAGTTCCTGCGCAAGGTCCACAAGCCCAAGGCGAAGCCCCTGGGGCCGGACGTCATCCTGGACGCCGAGCGCTGCATCCTCTGCACGCGCTGCGTGCGCTTCATGGACGAGATCGCCAAGGACAGCCAGCTCGAGGTCCTCAACCGCGGGGAGCACAGCGAGATCTCGACCTTCCCGGGCCGGCAGCTCGACAACCCTTACGCGGGCAACGTGGTGGACATCTGTCCGGTGGGCGCCCTCACCAGCCGCGAGTTCCGCTTCCACACCCGCGTGTGGTTCCTGCAGACGGCGAACGGGGTCTGCACCGAGTGCAGCCGCAACTGCCGCGTCCGCGTGGACTCCTACGAGAACACGGTGCGGCGCATCAAGCCGCTGGAGAACCGCCAGGTCAACGACTGGTGGATGTGTGACGAGGGGCGGCGCTCCTTCAAGCGCTACCTGGAGGACCGCGCCGAGGCGCCGCTCGGCCCCGGCGAGGGCGGGGGGCGCAAGCCCACGCCGCTCGCCCAGGCGGTGGACGCCGCCGCTTCGGCCCTCCAGGGGGCAGGCGCCAAGCGCACGGCCGTCGTCGTGGGCCCGTGGCTCAGCAACGAGGACGCCTTCCTCGCGGCCAAGCTCCTCACGGGGCCGTTGCAGGGTGCCCAGGTCTACATGGGCGGGCGCGCCGACGGCGAGGGGGACGACATCCTCCGCCGCGCCGACAAGAACCCCAACCGGGCGGGCGTGGAGGCCATCTTCCAGGCCCTGGGCGTGAACCCCAAGCCCTTGGCACAGGCCGACTTCAAGGGGCTCGGGGCGGCCCTCATCCTGGGCGACCAGCACGTCCTGTCCGATGCCCAGCGGAAGGCGCTCTCGTCCGTGGGGGCGCGCGTGGTCACGGGCACCCAGCGGGGGAGCCTCTGGGAGCTGGCGACGGTCTTCCTGCCCGCCCGCACGCCCTTCGAGAAGGACGCTACCTACACGAACTTCGAGGGCGTCGTGCAGCGGGCCTCGCGCGCGGTGGTCGCCGCGAAGACCTGCAAGTCCGAGGGCTGGTACGCCATGAAGCTCGCCCAGAAGCTGGGCGCCGAGCTCGCTCTGCCCAGCGCGGCCGCGGTCTTCGCGGCGCTGGCGGCGGAGGTGGAGCCCTTCCGGAGCATGCGCTTCGACGGTCTCGGGCCGAGCGGCGTGAAGCTCGGCGAGGGCGCCCCCGCGCCCGCTGAGCCCCCCGCTGGGGACACCCCTCAACCCACCGCGGCCCAAGTGGAGGCGTGATGCTCGCCGTCATCGGATACGCGCTGCTCAAGTTCGTCCTCATCGCCTTCGGCTGGGTGATGCTGGTGGCCTCGGTGCTCACGGTCATCGAGCGCAAGCAGTCCGCCGCCGTGCAGAACCGCGTGGGACCCAACCGGGCCCTCATCTTCGGTTTGCGCTTCCCCCTGTCGGCCTTCGTTGGGCAGATCGCCGCCGACGCCCTCAAGGTCTTCGTCAAGGAGGACTACGAGCCACCCAACGGCAACAAGATCCTCCACCAGATCGCCCCGGGCCTCGTGCTCATGCCGGCGCTGCTCATGTGGCTGGTCATCCCCTTCGGGCCGGGTCCCAAACCCGGCTATGAGGGGACCAACTGGTTCCAGATCGCGGACCTCAACGCGGGCGTGCTGTTCATCTTCGCCATGGCGGGGATCGGCGTCTACGGCAACACACTCGGGGCCTGGGCGTCCAACTCGGGCTATGCGCTGCTGGGCGGGCTCCGCACGGCGGCCCAGATGATCTCCTACGAGGTCTCCCTGGGGCTCAACCTGGTGCCCATCTTCATGATCTTCGGCTCTCTGGCCCTCAACGACGTGGTCTGGGCCCAGGACCAGCTCCTCTGGGGCTGGCTCCCCAAGTGGGGGATCTTCTTGAACCCCCTGGCCTTCGTCCTCTTCCTGGCGGCCTCCATCGCCGAGACCAAGCGCGCGCCCTTCGACCTCCCGGAGGCCGAGAGCGAGCTCGTCGCCGGCTACCACACCGAGTACTCGGGGATGCGCTTCGCGACCTTCTCGCTGGGCGAGTTCATCGCCATCATCGTCACCGCCGCGGTGGTGACCTCGCTCTTCCTCGGCGGTTGGTCCATCCCGTGGGCTCCCACGCCCGTCTACCCCGACGGGACGCCCAACGCGGGCAACCCCGTCCTGGGCTGGTTCACCGTGGCCCAGGTGGCGAGCTTTCTCGTGAAGATGCTCTTCGTCATCTGGATTCAGATGCAGATCCGGTGGACGCTGCCGCGCTTCCGTTACGACCAGGTCATGCGGTTGGGGTGGGTCTACATCCTCCCGCTGTCCCTGGCGAACGTCGTCGTCACCGCCATCGTCCTCTACCTCGTCCGCTAAGCTAGGCAGGAGCACTCCATGGCCACGGTCACCATCGACCACCCCAAGAAGCTGTCGTTCCTCGAGCGGATGTACGTGCCCGAGATCCTGCGGGGCATGGGCGTGACGTCGCGCCAACTCGGCCGCAACGTGTTCGGGAAAAAGGACGTCGTCACCCAGCAGTACCCCGAGGTGAAGGTCCCCTACCCGGAGCGCTTCCGCGGGCGTCACCGCCTCATGCGGCGCGAGGACGGGCAGGTGCGCTGCGTGGCGTGCATGCTCTGCGCCACGGCCTGCCCGGCCAACTGCATCCACATCGTGGCGGCGGCCCACGAGGACCCCACCATCGAGAAGTACCCGGTGAGCTTCGAGGTGGATCTCCTCGCGTGCGTCTACTGCGGCTTCTGCGAGGAGGCCTGCCCCACGGACGCCATTCGCCTGGACAGCGGCAAGCACCCGCTGCCGTCCTTCAGCCGGGACCGCCAGCGCATCCGCAAGGTTCAGCTCTTGAGCGAGGGCGCCCTGTCCGTGGCCAAGCAGGGGGGCGAGGGGACCTGAGCCCGTGACAGGCCCCGAGTTGCCCCCGACGCGCCCCTCCACCTCGACGCCCGTGCAGCCGTCGAGCCCTCGCGCCGCGGTCCGCGTGCCCCTGCCCGAGCGCTCGCTGGGCGGGCGTGGCGCGTGTGGGGCGCGGCTCTTCTCGTACACCGACGCCCAGGGCGCGCCGCGTCGGGGGCTGGTCGTCTTGCTCGTGGAGACGTCGGGCGCGTCGCGGGGGGCTGGGGGGAGGGCCACCCGGGAGCGCGTCTTCGCCTACGAGAACCGCTGCCCCCACGCGGGCTACGCGCTGGATCTAGGGGACGACGACGTCTGTGACCCCACGGGGCGGCGGCTCATGTGCATGGTGCACGGCGCCGTGTTTCGCCCGGAGGACGGGCGCTGCGTAGGCGGCCCCGGTGAGGGGGCGGCGCTCACGCCTTTGCGGTGTCACCGCGAGGGGGATGAGGTGGTCGTGGAGGCGGGCGCGGCGCCCGTGGGGACGGGAGCGTAGGGCTGCGAGCCTCTCCTCGACCCGGGCGACGGCGCCGCGGGTCGAGGGCGAGGACTCGCGGGGCGCTCAGCGGGCGTTGGCGACCTGCTTCGTGGCGAGGTCGCGGATCTCCTGGAGCGCGACCGTGTCCTTGAGGAGCGCTGCGCAGGCCTCCGTGCGCTGGGCGCCCTCCAAGGGGCGGTGGTCCGCGCTCACCAGGCGCTTGTCCACGATGGCCTTGGCCTTGGCACACAGCCCATCGTCCGCGTTCTCGCAGACCTTGAGGTTGAGCGCCGGGCAGGGGGAGGGCGAGCCGCAGGCGACGAGGCCGGCGGAAAGGCTCAGGGTGGCGGCGAGCGTGGCCGAGAGGAGGATGCGTCGCATGGCAGACCTCACAGCGGGCAACACGGTGCGCCCACGGAGGCGCCGGGCTGGGCCAGTCACCCGAGCGGACACACGGTGACCCGAGGGCCTCGACCGCGTGCCGTCGGGGACGCTGACAACCCGTGCCGTCGCGCGACGACCGCTGCCCGAATACATTGTGGAAGTGCAACCACTATCGCGCTTGGGCCCAGGGGAAGCAACCGAAAACGGGGAAGCGGGCCTCGCGAGGCAGAAGGGGCGGGCCTGCCGCGGCAGGTCCGCCCCTCGAGTCCCCCCTCGGGACGCGCGAGCCGCTGGGGGGGCGCCTCTCCGCCGAGAGTCGCTGTAGGCGTGGCGTGGAGCGCTCAGTCGTGGGCGATGTTGTGCTCTTCGAGCCACTTCTCCGCGTCGATGGCCGCCTGGGCCCCATTGCCGGCGGCCGTGATGGCCTGGCGGTAGCGCGTGTCGGCCACGTCCCCGCAGGCGAAGACCCCGTCCACGTTCGTGGCCGTGGGGTGCCCGTCGGGATGGACGATGTAGCCCGCGGCGTCCAGGGTGATCTGGCCTCCCAGGAAGGCCGTGTTGGGGGTGTGCCCGATGCCCATGAACAGCCCCTCGGTGGGGACCTCGCGCGTCTCGCCGGTCACCGTGTCCTTGAGGATCACGGCGGCGAGTTGGCCGTTGGCGTCCCCGATGTACTTCTCCACCGTGCTGTTCCAGGCGAACTGGATCTTCTCGTTCGCGAAGGCGCGCTCCTGCATGATCTTCGAGGCGCGGAGCTTGTCCCGGCGGTGGACGATGGTCACGGACTTGGCGAAACGCGTGAGGAAGGTGGCCTCCTCGATGGCCGAATCCCCCCCGCCCACGACCATGATGTCCTTGTCGCGGAAGAAGAAGCCGTCGCAGGTGGCGCAGGCGCTGAGCCCCCGCCCCCGGAACTTCTCCTCGTCCTCGAGCCCCAGCCAGCGGGCGGTGGCGCCCGTGGCGATGATGAGGGTGTGCGTCTCCCAGGTGGTGTCGGCGACCTGAACCTTGAAGGGGCGCGCGCTGAGATCGACGGAGTCCACGTACTCGTAGCGGTTCTCGCTGCCGAAGCGCTCGGCCTGGGCCCGCATCTGGTCCATGAGCTGGGGCCCAGTGACGCCCTCGGGGAAGCCGGGGAAGTTCTCCACCTCGGTGGTCACCGTGAGCTGCCCACCGGGCTCCATGCCCTCGAAGACGACCGGCTTGAGGTTCGCGCGGGCGGTGTAGATGGCGGCCGTGAGCCCGGCGGGGCCGGACCCGATGATGATCACGTTGCGGACGTCGGACATGGTTTCTCCCAAGTGTGACCGAGGATGTTGGGGTTCGCGGCGGCGGCGGCGCGCCGCGCGAG
Source organism: uncultured Myxococcales bacterium (assembly GCA_964478315.1). Classification (GTDB taxonomy): domain Bacteria; phylum Myxococcota_A; class UBA9042; order PHBI01; family JAAZYN01; genus CAYZID01. Next base: position 11,800 of record CAYZID010000119.1, read on the forward strand.
GCGCCTTAGAGTGCGCACGGAACTGCGCGGGACCAGACCCCGGGTGGGTGCGGGTGTCAACCTCCCGGCGGATCCCCCGATCCGCCACCTGCTCTGAGGACCGAGGCGCAGGAGGCCGCGTTTGGGCAAGGAGGCAAGCGGCTGGGCGCGGAGGCGTGGCCGCGTCACGTCGAGCACCCAGACGTGCAGTCCGACGCCGCCCACACGCGGGATCCAAAGCCGCATCCCAGAGTAGGTGGCGGATCGGGGGGATCAGCCGAGGAAGGGTTCCCAGATGTCGCGGGCCAGGCGGGCGCCGCGGGCGGGATCTAGAGCGGCGGGCCCCATGAGGTGCACTCCCATGCGCACTCCGTCGTAGGTGATTCCCGCGAAGCTCTCGGGGTGCTCCATGGCGGCGCGCGCGAGCGCCAGGGCCGGCGCGCCCACGAGCATTCGCTCGGCCCAGCCCGGATCCGACGCCTCCACCCGGAGCGCACCCGCGAACCCCGCCTCGACGGTCGCCACGCGCTCCAGGTCGGCTGGCGTCACGGTGACGCTGGGGCCGGGACCGGGGGGAGGGGCGGGGAGCGGTGGGGCGCTGAGCGCGCGTGGCCAGACGCGGAAGGCCACGGGCCGCTGGCCCACGGGGGTCTCCACGGTGACCCGCAGCGCCCCTCCGTCGCGGCCATCGCGCCCGGGCCGGATCTCCAGGGGCTGCGTTCCGTGAAAGACCGTGACGACCGACCCGCGGAGGCTGGCGCCGGGCAGCTCTGCCCAGGTGGCCGCGAGGCCCGCCAGGGCGGCGCCCGGGCCGCGGTTGTGCCACCACCACTGGGCCGCGGCGGCTCCCAGGGCCACGCCCAACCCCGCGAGCGTCCACAGGGCCGGTGGACCGCCCAGCATCCACGCTCCCGCCACGGCCACGAGCACGCCCAGGAGGAGCGAGGGCGGGTCGAGCAGACCCCTCACGGCAGGAAGGGGGCGGGGAGGTCCGCGACGCCCGCCGCGTCGGTCGCGCCGGTGCTGAGCACCAGCGGGGGCTCGTCGGCGCCGTCCCCGGGCTCCAGGAGGCGCAGCGTGGCGCCCTCCACAGGGTCCCCCTGTGCGTCCGTGAGGGTCACGTGGGCCAACCCCGGCAGGGGGAGGCGCAGGGGCGCCTCGAGGGGCGTCTCGGGGTCCACGCCGCGCACGGCCAAGGGCGCCGCGCCGGTGCTCGGCTCAGGGAGCACCGTGAGGTCGTAGGTCCCGTCGTCGAGCAGGAGGGAGAACCGGCCATCGACGATGTCCGCGCTCACGGGCTGGGCCGCATAGGTGAGGTAGCCGGGGGAGGGGGGCGCCGTGCGCCGCGCCGCGGAGACCGTGCCCGCCACGAGGGGGGCGCCGCTGGGGTCCAGCACGGCGCCAGCGAAGGGGATGCGCGGGGCGAGCGTCACCCGGGCGTCCTCGGCGCCGCTGGGCGTGGGGCGCAGCTCGACCTCCCCGCGGAAGGTCCGCCAGGGCGATCCCGGCGGGGGGACGATGAGGACCTCGTAGGACCCCGGCAGGGTGCGCACGACCGCCAGGCCGTCGAGGTCGGTCGTCACCGTCTGGCGCAGCGAGCCCCCTGGGAGCTGGAGGGTGAGCTGGGTCTCCGCGAGCCCCTGGGAGCGCTCTCGCCCCAGGCTCGGATCTTCGCCCACGAGGCGGATGCGCGCGTCGAAGGGCTCTCGCGTCTCCACGGGCACCCACACCGCCTGGCTCACGCCCACGTCCACGGGGTCGGTGACGTAGTCGGGGAACAGGGGCCCGTCCGGGGGGGCGACCACGCGCAGGCGGGCCGAGGTGAGGGTGGGCGGCACGCGGACCCGGAAGTACCCCCGCGCCGCGTCGGACGTCGCCCGCGACAGGGTGTGGCCTTCGCTGTCCAGGGCGACGACCATGGCGCCGCCGATGGGCGTGAGGGGGTCGAAGCGGACGAACCCTCGAATCTCGCCGTAGGCGTCCATGGACGGGAGCATGATGTCCAAGGGCTGGTCGGGGGCGCTCGTGGGGGTGAGGGAGAAGGTGTGGGTGGGCAGTGAGCGATCGTCCGGCCAGAACGAGACGCTGTAGGTGCGCCCCGGCAACAGGAGCAGGGCGTAGCCGTTGCCGTCGTTGTCCAGCCCCTCGACGGAGGTCGTGGCGAAGCGGTGGGTGAGGCCCGGGATGTCCCCCGGGGCGACGGCCTCGATGTCACCGGGGACGTTGAAGGGCGCGGCGTCCTCGTGGAGCACGCGGCCGTGGACCAGCACGGGAGCCACCAGGGAGACGGCTACCGAGGGCCCGGCCTCCAGGGACAGGGTGGGGACCTGCTGGGCGAGGAGCCCACTCGCGGGGAGCGGCCGCACCACGAGGGCGAGGTGGGCGCGGTTCGGGCCCGGGGCGATGCAGGCCCCGAAGGCGCAGGTGAGGGACGTGCCGTCCTCGGTCGCGGGGCAGTCGCGGTCGGCCCTGCACTGGACCGTGCCCGGCGCCTTGATGTCGCCGCACGCGGACAGCGCCGGCGCGAGCCACAGGAGCTGGGCGACGAGCACGAGCGCGCGGCGCCGCGAGGGGCCGGGGCGCTGGGAGGGAGGCGGGAGATGGCGGCTCACTGCTTCACCACGATGACCCAGGTGACGATGACGGCGAAGCCGCCGTCCTCGGGGACCCGCGCGCGCTCCCCGGTGAGGCCCTTGGGCGGGCGGTCCATGGCGATGAGCTCCAGGCGGTTCTTCCCCTCCTCCAAGCGCGCGTCCTGGCAGCTCAGCTCCAGGGAGCCGTCGTCGCCCAGCGAGCCCGCCGGGTGCTCCGAGTCGAAGTTCAGCAGCCACACGTAGCGCAGGTCGTCGCCGTCGGGGTCGGTGATGGCCTTGGTGGCGTCGAAGGTGAGGAGATCCGTGGAGGAGGGGCCACAGGACTGCTCGGCCTGGGTGAGGGGATCCAGCAGCTCCCACGTGATGAGGGGAGGCTGGTTCGCGGCGAAGGCCACGTCCGGGTAGGGGCACGCGGCTTGTCCCAGGGCGAAGGCGCACATCACCATGCCCAGAAGCAAGGTCCGAGCCAACCTCCCTCCCGGCGCCCGCACACCCGCGTCTGCGCTGCCCCCGCGGCGCGAGGGGCTGGGACGTGGGCGGCGCTCCTTGGCGCCGGAACCTGACAGCCCTGTCATGCTTCTTGGCGCTCGCGCTCCAGGTGGCGGAAGATCGTCCTCGGATCCACCTCCAGGGCGCGGGCGGTCTTGGTGCGGTTGCCGTCGAACATGGCCAGGACGCGGTTGATGTAGGAGCGCTGCCACTCGTCGCGGGCCTCGGCCAGGGGGAGGATGCGGTCGAGGTTCTCGGCCCCGAGGTCCAGGTCCTCGGGCTGGACGACGCCCCCCTCGCAGAAGACGACGGCCTTCTTGATACGGTTGTCCAGCTCGCGGATGTTCCCGGGCCAGCGCCAGCGCCGGAGGGCCACGAGGGCCTCCCGGGACAGGCGGTAGCTGCCCTGGCCCAAGGTAGCTCCGTGGCGGCTCAGGAAGTAGCGCGCCAGGAGCACGACGTCCTCGCCGCGCTCCCGCAGGGGCGGGAGCTGCAGGTTGATGACGTTGAGGCGGTAGAAGAGATCCTCGCGGAAGCGCCCCGCGGCGACCTCGTCTGCGAGGTGCTTGTTCGTGGCGGCGACGATGCGGATGTCCACGGGCTCCACCTTGGTCCCGCCGACCTTCATGACCTTCTTCTCTTGGATGGCGCGGAGGATCTTCACCTGGAGGGCCAGCGGCATCTCGCCGATCTCGTCGAGGAACAGGGTGCCGCCGCTGGCCGCCTGGAACTTCCCCTGGACCGTGGACACCGCCCCCGTGAAGGCCCCGCGCACATGCCCGAAGAGCTCGCTCTCCAAGAGATTGTCGGGGATCGCGCCGCAGTTGATGACCACGAAGGGCCCGTCGGCACGGTTGGAGCGTTCGTGGATGGCGTGGGCCACGAGCTCCTTGCCGGTCCCCGTCTCGCCCTCCACGAGCACGGAGATGTCGGTGGTGGCCACGCGGCTGACCTTCTTGAAGATGTCCCGCATGGCGTCGCAGGCGCCGATGATCTCCCCGAAGCGCTTCTCCGAGACCTGACGCTCCAGCTCGGTGACGTGGCTCGCCAGCTCGTGGCGCGCCAGGGCGTTGTCCAGGATGAGGGCCGCCTGGCTGGCGAAGAGGCGGAGGACCTCCAGGAGCTCGGGGCCAAAGAGGTTCACCGCGTTGTCGTTGCCCAGGTAGAACAGCCCCAGCGTGGCGCCTCGGGCCACGAGCGGCACGCACATGACCGAGCTGAGCTTCAGGCTCAAGACCGAGCGCGAGCTCTTGAAGTCCTCGTGGCTCAGGGCGTCGGCCACGATGAGGGGCTCGCCGGTCTCCAGGACGCGGCGGACGATGGTGTCGCTCACGGTGGACGCCTCGTCGTCCAGCGTCTCCCGGTCGATGTTGCGCGCGGCCTGGACCCGGGCGCTCCCACCCGTGGTCAGCAGCAAGAAGGCCTTTTGCGCGCCCGTGAGGCCGATGAGCTCGTCGAGGAGGGTCTCGAACAGGGCGTCGAGATCGTAGGCCTCCATGAGCTTCGCGGAGAAGCGGTGGAGGGCTTCGAAGTTCTTGCGGTCGGCGTCTCGCCGGGGGCCCCCGCGCCGAGCGTCGTCGCCGCCGGGGAGCTCGTGGAGCGCCTCGTCGTAGAGCACGAACCGGATGAGGTCCTCGCCGAGCTGGACGACGTCGCCGTGGGCGAGCTTCACGGAGCGCTTGCGCTTGCCGTTGACGAGGATCTGAGCGCCGCCGTCGGTCGCCGTGAGCGTGAACGTGGAGCGCTCGTAGAGGAGGTGGGCGTGGTGCGGCAGCGCGCCCGGGCTGGTGAGCCGCACGTCGTTGTCGGCGGCCGCCCCGAGACGCAGGACTCGGCGGTCCACGCGCGTGAGCTGGGGCGGGGAGAGATCGGCTGGGAAGAGTACGACGGTTGCCATCGCGCGGGATGATAGTGCCCGCGGCCTCCGCCGTCTACGCATGCGGGTCACCCCAGATCCGCCACCTGCTCTGCGGACCGAGGCGCAGGAGGCCGCGTTTG
>CAYZID010000120.1:0-16771 GCA_964478315.1 uncultured Myxococcales bacterium
CCCAAACGCGGCCTCCTGCGCCTCGGTCCGCAGAGCAGGTGGCGGATCGGGGCACGGCCGCCCGCCCCGGGGCCCCTTCCCACGAGCGGCCACGCCCCCTATCCTCGACCTCCCCCCTCACGACGCACGAGCGACGACGATGGTGACGCCCTCTCTACTCACCGCGCGCTGGCACGCATCCCCCCACCGAGCGCGCGTCTTCGTCGGCCTCCTCGGGGCCGCCCTGTCGGTGTGGGCGCTCACCTCGACGCCCGCGCGCGGCGCCCTCCCGGCCCGCCCGGTGACCGGCGCCACCGCCTCGGCGTCGTCCCAGGCGTCGCCCGAGACGGGACCCGAGCGCGCGATCGACGGCGTGGACTTCCGCCCGTGGGTGAGCGCCCCCCTGCGCGCCCAGGGCGGGGACACGGGCGAGTGGCTCCGCCTCACCCTCCCCCGCCCCACCCTCCTCCGGCGCATGGTCCTCCTCCCCGGCCACAGCGGGAGCGTCGCCCGCTTCCGGGAGCACGCGCGCCCCATCCGCATCCGCCTGCGGTTCGACGAGGGGCAGCAGGAGGTCACGATCCCCGACCGCCTGGGGCCCGTCTCGATCCCGCTCGCCCCTCGGGGCCGGACGCGCTCGGTCACGATCGAGATCCTCGCCGCCGCCGGTCCGGGCCCACGCGGCGTGGCCATCTCGGCCGTGCGCCTCTTCGCCTGGCGGGAGGCCGACGCCGTCGCCGCCGCCACAGCCGCCCGCATCGAGGCGAACATCGCGGCCCTGGACGCGCCCACCACGCGGGCCAAGGCGCGCGAGGCCCTGCGCGCCCAGGGCGCCGCCGCCACCCCCTGGCTCATCGCCACCATCACCCGGGGGGGCGAGGCGGGGGCCGCGGCCCTCCAAGTCCTCGCTCAGACCGACGGCGAGGAGGCGCGCCGCCTCGTCTGGGCGCTCCTCACGAGCGGCGACCCCACCTCCGTCCAGCGGGCCGCCAGCGCCCTGGCCGCCAGCGCCCTCCCCGGCCTGGAGCGGCCCGCCCTCCGCGCCCTCCCCGGCGCCCCAGAGGCCGCGCGGCGCGCCCTCCTCGCCTACCTCGTCCAGCGCGCCGTCCCCGAGGCCCTCCCCGCCCTGGAGGCGTCCATGCGCCAGGGGCGCCCCTGGGCCGTCATCCTCGCGGGCGAGCACCTGGGCGCCTACGGCGACGAGGGGCGCGCCGTGGCCGCGCGCTGGGCCGCCGACCCCGACGAGGCGCTCCGCATCGCCGGCACGGCGGCCCTCCGCAGCCTCTGGCCCCAGCGGGGAGGCACCGCGGAGACGCCCGGGCCCCAAGCCACCGCCGCCACGGACAGCCAGGCCTTCCTCGCCTCCCTCATCAAGCTCGCCCGGGGCCCGGTCCAGGCCGCGGCCATGGACTCGCTCGTGTCCCTGGGGGCCCCCGCCGCCGACACGCTCCGGGCCACCATGTCGCGCGTCCCGCCCGAGACGCGCCGAGCCCTGCTCCGGCGCCTCAGCTCCTCCCCCAGCCCCCAGGCCGACCGCCTCCTGGTCGAGCTGGTCCTCCGGGGCGGCGCCACGGCGGCCTGGTACGACGAGGCCGTGGAGGCCCTGGCGGCGCGCGGAGCCTCCGGGGCGCACCTGGTCTTCGCGCGGCTCCAGGCCCACCCCGAGGAGGGGCCGCGCGCCCTCCCCTACCTCCAGCGGGTCGCCCCCGTCGTGGGCGAGGACGTGGCCCGCCTGCTCCCACGCGCCCTGGAGCGCCCGGACGGAGAGCCCCTCGTCCTCGCCCTGCTCGCCACGGCCCGGTCGGGCCAGCTAACCCAGGTGGCTCCGGCGGTGCTCGCGCTGGAGGCCTCCCCCCAGGCGCCCGCCGCGCTGCGCGTGGAGGCGCTGCGGACCCTGGGCTCGTTGGACACCCCGGCCTCCCGCGCCCGGGTCCACGAGCGCGTGCGCGCCCCCGCGGCGGACGTCGCCCGGGCCGCCGTGGAGGCCTCCGCGCGCCTGGGGGGCCCCGAGGCCACGCGAGACATCCTCGCCTATCTCCGGGACCGCCCCGCCAGCGAGTGGCCCCCCGACGCTGTGGAGATGCTCGGCGCCCTGGGCGTGCGGGAGGTCATCCCCCTGCTCCGGGAGCGCTACGTCGGCTCACCCGTGGCGGTGAAGCTGGCGATCCTCCGCGCGGCGGCGAAGCTGCGCACGCCGGGCGCTCTGCGCATCCTCTACGACGCGGCCGGCGGCCACGTCCGCGCGGCCCGCGAGCTCGCCGTGGAGCTCCTGGAGCGGGACGGCTGACGGGACGACGGACGGGACGACGGACGGGACGGGGCCACGCCAGATGATGTGCTCAGGGGCGGAACCCGCGCAGCGTGGACTCCTCGCCCGCGTCCAGGAGCCGGAAGCCACCCGGGGGCAGCCCCTCCAGCGTAATGTTGCCGAAGCTGGTGCGGATGAGGCGCGTCACGGAGGTCCCCACGGCCTCCAGGATGCGCCGCACGTGCCGGTTGCGACCCTCGAAGAGGGTGAGGCGCAGCCAGTCGTGGCGCGACCGGGAGCGCACGCGCTCCACGACCACGGGGAGCGTGGGGCGGCCGTCCAGCTCGATCCCGGCCTCCAGGCGCGCCAGCGCCGCGGGGCCCAGGTGGCCGCGGATCTTCACCTCGTAGACCCGCGGCACGCGCGTGTCCGGGTGGAGGAGGCGGCGCGCCAGGGCCCCGTCGTTCGTGAGGAGCAGCACGCCAGCCGTCTGGTAGTCCAGGCGCCCCACGTGCGCCAGGAAGGGCAGATCGGGCGGCAGCAGGTCGTAGATCGTGTCCCGGCCGCGGTCGTCCGAAGCGGCGCAGAGGACCCCGGGCGGCTTGTGGAGCACGCCCACGATGGGATCGAGGGCCTCCACCGGGCGCCCGTCCACGGCGATGGCGTCGCGCGGGGTCACGCGGGTCCCGAGCTCCGTGACCACGCGGCCGTTGACGCGCACGCGCCCGGCGGTGATGAGCCGCTCGGAGGCGCGTCGGGAGGCCACGCCGAGCTGGGCCAGGCGCCGCTGGAGCCGCATGGGGCCCTCCTCCGAGGGGGGCGCGGAGGCGCTGGGCTTGGGCGCCTGGGGCGCGCCCCCGCCGGGGCGGCGGTCCTTGGGGCGGGAGGATCTCGGGCTCATGAGGCGTCCTTGGGGGGAGCGGCGGGGGCGCGGCGGCGAGGCTCCCGGGACAGGGGATGGGCCCCGTCGTAGGCGTCCCGCAGGGCCCCGCGAGAGACGTGGGTGTAGATCTGGGTGGTGCCGATGTCCGCGTGGCCCAGCATGGCCTGCACGCTGCGAAGATCCGCACCGCCATCCAGGAGGTGGGTGGCGAAGCTGTGACGGAGCTTGTGCGGGGAGACGCGTGGATCGAGCCCCAGCTCCAGGGCGTAGCGCTTGAGGTTCTTGGCGAAGCCCTGGCGGGTCATGCCGCGCCCGCGCGCGGTGACGAAGAGGGTCGCCGGGAGGCGCCGGAGCCCCCGGCGCGTGGCGCGGTCCAGGAGCTCGGGCCGGGCCGCGAGGAGATAGACGCGGATCTTCGCCGCGGCGATCTCGCCCAGGGGCACGACGCGCGTCTTGCCCCCCTTGCCGGTGACGCGGACGACGCCGCGGTCCAGGTCCACGTCGTCCAGGCGCAGGGTGACCAGCTCGGTGACGCGGAGCCCCGCCCCGTACAGGAGCTCGATCATCGCGGCGTCCCGCACGCGGCGGGGGTCGGCTCCCTTGGGCGCGTCCGCGAGGCGCGCGGTGGCCTCGGCCGAGAGCACCAGCGGCAGGGGGCGACCCAGCTTGGGGGCGGGGACGGAGGCGGCGGGGTCGTCGGCGCGCACGCGCTCCCGGAGGAGGAACTTGGTGAACGTCCGCACGGCGGACAGGGCGCGCGCCGCCGAGCGGGGGCTCAAGCCCAGGGAGCCCGTGAGGTGGGCCACGAAGCCCTCCACGTCCGCGCGGTCGAAGGACGCGAGGTCGACCTCGGGCCCCAAGAACTCCACGAGGCGCCGGAGGTCCCGGGCGTACCCAGCCACCGTGTGCGGGCTCAGGCCGCGCTCCAGGCCCAGGTGGACCAGGAAGGCGTCGAGGGTGGCGTCGGCGGGGACCATGGGGGGAGTATCCGCGAGGATGCGCGACGGGGCCAGAACGCTGGCGGCCTCTCTCAACCGCGCAGGAGGTCCTGGAGCTCGTAGACGAGGTCGAGGGCCTTGCGGGGCGTGAGGGTGTCGGCGTCCACGGCCTGGAGGCGCTCGGCCACGGCCGCGGCGCCGGGCGCGCCGAGGTCGGCGGGGGAGAAGAGGCTGAGCTGCCAGGCCTGGCCGGCCTCGCCCGGGTGGGAGGCGCCCCGGCCGCGTGCGCCGCTCGCGTGGCGGGCCAGCCGGGGGCGGTTCGAGGGGTCGCGCGTCCCGCGCTCCAGGTTGGCGAGGACCTCCTTGGCGCGGGCGATCACGCGCTCGTCGAGCCCGGCGAGGCGCGCCACCTGGATGCCGTAGCTGCGGTTCGTCCCGCCCGGAACCAAGCGGCGCAGGAAGACGATGTCGTCCTGCCACTCGCGGACGGCGATGGACATGTTCACCACGCGCGGCCGGGTGGCCGCCAGCTCGGTGAGCTCGTGGTAGTGGGTGGCGAACAAGGTCCTCGCCCCGATGACGTCGTGGAGGTGCTCCGCCACGGCCCAAGCGATGGACACCCCGTCGTAGGTGGAGGTGCCGCGCCCGATCTCGTCGATGACCACGAGGCTGCGGCGCGTGGCCTCCTGGAGGATCGCCGCGGCCTCGGTCATCTCGACCATGAACGTGGAGGCGCCGCGCGTGAGGTTGTCCGAGGCGCCCACGCGGGTGAAGACGCGGTCCACCACCCCCACGTGGGCCTCCTCGGCGGGCACGAAGCTCCCCATCTGGGCGAGGATGGCGATGAGGGCCGTCTGACGCATGACGGTGGACTTGCCGGCCATGTTGGGGCCGGTGATCACCACGAGCTGGGCCTCGTCGGCGTCGAGCTCCACGTCGTTGGGGATGAACTCGCCGGCCGGGAGCAGCGCCTCGATGACCGGGTGGCGTCCGCCCACCACCCGCAAGGTGAGGCCGTCGTCCACCGTGGGCCGGACGTAGCCCCGCTCGCTGGCCAGGTCCGCGAGGGCGGCGAAGACGTCCACCCGCGCCACAGCGCGCGCGGTAGCCTGGATCTGGGCGCCGAAGGCGGCCACGTCGGCCCGGAGGCGCTCGAACAGCTCCTCCTCCAGCGCCGCCCGGCGATCGTCGGCGCTCAAGACGAGCTCCTCGCGCTCCTTGAGCTCGGGCGTGTAGTAGCGCTCGCTGTTGGCGAGGGTCTGCCGGCGCAACCAGGTGTCGGGGACGTGCTGGAGGTTGGCCCGCGTGACCTCCAGGAAGTACCCGAAGACCTGATTGAACCGGATCTTCAGGCTGCTGATCCCCGTCTCCTCGCGGAGCTGGGCGGCGTAGCGCTGGAACCACTCCTTGCCGTCGCGGGCCACGACCAGCAGCTCGTCCAGGGCGGGGTCGAAGCCCTCGCGGATGACCCCGCCCTCCCGAAGGTTGGGCGGAGGCTCGTCCACGAGGGCGCGGCGGATGAGGGCGACGACCTCGGGCACGGGGTTCAAGGTCTGGGCGAGCTCTCGGAGGGCCATCTCGGGGGAACTCGCGAGGGTCTGGGCGAGCTCGGGGACGCGCTCCAGGGAGCTCGCCAGGGCCACGAGGTCGCGGGGGCTCGCCGTCCCCGCGGCCACGCGGGTGACCAGGCGCTCCAGGTCGTACACGGCGCGCAGGCTGTCCCGGGCCGTGGAGCGGGCGACGAGGTCGTCCACGAGGGCGCCTACCACCTCGTGTCGCTGCCGGATGCGAGCCGGGTCCAGGAGGGGCGAGAGGAGCCACTGCCGGAGGAGGCGGCTGCCCATGGCCGTCTTGCAGCGGTCGAGGAGCCACACGAGGGAGCCTTTGTGCTCGCCGTCGTGCAGGGTCCGCAGGAGCTCCAGGTTGCGCACGGCGTCGGCCCCGAGCCCCAGGGCCTGGTCCTCGGACCACGGCTCCAGGGGGCGCAGGGGCAAGCGACGATCGCGCTGGGTGCGCGCCACGTAGGCGCGCGCCATGGCGTGGGCCAGGTCGAGGGGCGCCGGCTGGGCGTCGTGGGGCGCGTCTCCCGCGCCGGGCCCCTCCGGGGGGTCGGGCTGAGCCGGCTCGGGCACCCGGGTGATGAGCCCCCCGCCGAGGCGCTCGTGGAGGTGCTCGGCGAGGGCGTCGTCCTCCTGGGAGACGAGGACCTCGGCGGGCTCGATGCGCGCCAGGTGGTCCGCGGCGCGGGCCACGGTGGCGAGCGTCGCGCCGTGCACCTCGCCGGTGGAGGCGTCGACCCAGGCGAGCCCCACGGGGCCAGAGGTCGAGACGCGCCCCTCGGTGGACGCCCCCGACCGAGCCGCCTGCCCATCTCGGGGGGACTGCGCCCGCCAGAGGGCCGCGAGGTAGTTGTTGCTGACCCGATCCAGCGCCTCGTCATCGAGGACCACGCCCGGGGTGACCACCTGGACCACGTCCCGCCGCACGAGGCCCTTGGCCTTGCGGGGGTCCTCCATCTGCTCGCACACGGCGACCTTGCGGCCGGCGGCCAGCAAGCGGCGGATGTAGCCCTTGGCGGCGTGGTGGGGCACGCCCGCCATGGGGATGGGATCCGAGTCCTTCTTGTTGCGGCTGGTGAGGGTGAGCTCCAGCAGCTCGGCGGCCACGACGGCGTCCTCGAAGAAGGTCTCGTAGAAGTCCCCCATCCGGAAGAACACGATGGCGTCCGGGTGGGCCCGCTTGGCCGCCAGGAACTGCTGCATCATGGGTGTCTGGGCGGCGGGCTGGGCCTTGCTGGCGCGAGCGCGGGGGCGACGGGGTGGCATGGGCCGGTCATACCAGCCCCCAGCGCGTCCGGGCAACGCGGGGCGCCCTCCCCGGTCCGCCGCCTACTCTGGGATTCGGCTTCGGATCCCGCGTGTGGGCGGCGTCGGGCTGCGCGGCCCCACAAGCGACTGACCGCTCGACCTGACGGGGCCACGCCTCCGGGCCCAGCCGCTCACCTCCTTGCCCAAACGCGGCCTCCTGGGCCTCGGTCCGCAGGGCAAGTGGCGGATCGGGGGCCCTTGACCGGCCCGCCCCGGGGGGGCAGGATTCGCCCCGATGATAGTCGCCGTCGATCATAAGGATCTCGTCATGGCCCATGACCCGCCGCCCCGCTCGTCTCGGCCCCTGGCTCTCCCCCGGACCGGGCTCGCCGGCTTGGTCTTCCTGACCGCAGCCTGGGGCGCCGGGTGCGACGCGGGCGCCCCTCCCCTTCAGTCCCAGGGCCTGCGCGTCCTGCACGCGGCGCTGGGGACCTGCGTGGACAACGGCAACGGGGACGTGGCCTTCCCACCCGGGGCCGAGCGCGTCGTCGTCCGCGTCACGGGGGGCGACAACCCCGCCGAGGGGGTCGTGGGCTCGTTCACGCCCAACGACGCCTCCAAGGGGTCGGTCGTCCTGGCCGGGGTGACCCCGGGAGAGAACCTCACCGTGGACGTGGTCGCGTGCGCGGGCGCCCAGGCCACCTGGGCGGGCCAGACCGGGGGCGTCACGGTGCGCGCGAGCGAGAAGAGCTTCCCCACCGTCTTCCTCACCCCGCTGGGCAAGACCGCTTGCTTGGGGAGCTCGCACGGCGGCCTCGTGACCATGGACCGCGGGCGGGCGTTCGCGGCGAGCGCGCGGGTGGGACGCAGCGTGTACGTCCTGGGGGGCCTGGACAAGTACAGCAACCGCAAGGCCACCGCCACGGCCACCGTGAGCGTCTTCGACGCGCCCACCGCCGAGTTCGTCGACGCTGGGGACGCGAGCCTCCTGGAGCCGCGCGCCCTGGCCTTCGCGGACGTGACGGCGAGCGGTGACATCCGGGTGATCGGCGGCGCCAAGGGGCTCGTGCTGAACGTCAGCGGGCGCCCCCCCGTCTGGGTGCGGCCCGACCAGGCTCCCGCGTGTGCGGTGGAGGTCTTTGACGTCCAGACCAGGACGGGGAGCTGCGAGATCGAGGGGGCCACGCTCCCCGCGGCGCCCAGCGTGGTCAAGCTCGGCGCGGACGACTACGTGGCCGTGGGCGGCGTGACCGTGGCCCCGGGGGATGCCGACGGCTGGGCCGACTCGCAGCTCCGACACATCCACGACGGCGTCGTGGACAGCGTGGCGCTGTCCGCCCCCACCTTCGGGGCCGCCGTGGTGCCCCTGGACGGGGACCGCGTGCTCATCTGGGGTGGTCGTTTTGGCGGCGACGTCGGGAGCGCGGCGCAGGTCTACACCGTCAGCGGTGGTGGGGTGATGGGGCTGGAGACGACCGGCCTCGACGAGATGCCGCTCTACGGCGCGGCGCAGCTCCTGGAGCAGCAGGGAGACGTCTTCTACGTGGCCGCCGCGGGCGGCACGGCCATCAAGTCCATCCGCGGAGGCACGCCGAGCTTCTCCAAGTCCGCCAGCCAGGGGCAGCTCGACCTCATCAAGCTGGACCTCGCCGCGGGGACGGCCGAGGTGACGCCGCTCGATCTCGGGGGGAAGGAGGACCTCTTCGCGCGCGCCATGGCGAGCATGGAGCGGCTCTCGGGCGGTGACCTCTGGTGGTTCGGCGGCTTCACCAGCTTCGTCCACGACGACGTCTGCCCCGACGCGCCGGGGGAGTGCCTCCAGGCCTCCATGGTGCGAGCCCGCGTCGAGGGGGTGGGGACGGATTCTCCGACGGTCACGCTGGTGAACGCGTCCGCGGAGCTCACCCAGGGCCCCTTTGGGGCCACCCCGGCCTCGCTGGGCGACGGTGCGTGGCTCGTCACGGCGGGCTTCTACGCCGTGGGAACCGCGGACCCCTTCGATCTGGGCGCCGACCTCATCCGCTATGAGGCGCCCGCAGCCGGGCTCTGCGCCCCGTAGCGGGCCGCAGCTTCACGCTTGCCAGGGCGGGCGTCTTTGTGTATCTCAGCGCCCCTCGTGTGGCCGCCCGCCGCCCGGTCGGTGGCGGACCTGGTTGGGGGGCCCCGACGGCGGCGCCGATCGAGCGCCCTTTGGCCGCGGGCTGGACGCTGTCTCGCCGCGGTATCACCACGGCTCAGGCGCACGCCAGGCGCACAGCAGACACCTTGGGAGGTTCTGTGGCGAACTACCACGCGGACAACACCGGCAGCCAAGAGCCGGTCGTGCTGGAGCCGGGCGCACCGGGCGCCTTCGCCTGCTTCGGCTCCTGGGAAAACACGCGGGTCTGTGCGGCGCTGAACGAGGTCGATGATCCCCTGGACGGCTGCTCCCAGTCCCAGGAGTGTCGGCGCTACACGCTGGAGCAGAACCCGCCGACGATCCGGTTCTCGGTGACCCCGCGGCGCGACGGTCGGTTCGAGGTCCAGCAGTTCCGCGACTTCATTCAGGACCACAAGAGCTACGCCCTGGAGATCGGCGAGGGGCGCATCGTCATCACCTACCCGGGCAACCGAAACGTCCCCAAGTCCCGGCGGTTCTTCTTGCACATCAAGCACGTCCAGCAGGCGCAGATGACCGTGGAGAAGGACTTCGAGCTGGTCATGTCGCTCGACCGGATGGAGCTCCGGCAGGCCGGCCTCGCCAGACCTTCCACGGTCTCCGCCCGGGTGAGCCGCCGCGAGGAGGAGGACCCCGAGGCCCGGCGGCGCCGAATCGCGGAGAAGCTCCGCGCCAAGGTGAGCCAGAAGGTTCGGGCCAAGGACGAGTTGGACCTGGACGACGACCTGGACCTGGACGACGACCTGGACCTGGACGACGACCTGGACCTGGAGATCGACCTCGACGAGGACGACGAGGAGAGCGAGGTCGACGCCGCGGACGTGGGCGACGACGTCCCCAAGGACGACGTGCTCGACGGGCCGGTGAGCCGGAAGCTGCCCGTGGACACGGAGGGGGGGATCGTCGACGATCTCATCTCCGAGGACGAGCTGGATGGCGTCGAGGAGGTGGGCCTGGGAGAGCTGGACGACGACGGCGCCGAGCCCGACGAAGACGAGGAGCAGCCGCCGTCCGCCGTGGACACCTCGGTCAAGCCAACTCCCACACTGGCCGTAGGCGACGAGGACAGCGCCCCCCCCCCAGCAGGGGACGAGGCGAGCACGAAGAAGGCCACACCCAAGAAGGCCGCTCCCAAGAAGGCCGCTCCCAAGAAGGCCGCTGGCGACGCGCAGGTGGACGAGGCGGCGCCGAAGAAGACGGGGACCAGCAAGAAGAAGCCGGCCACCAAGAAGGCCACGACCAAGAAGCCAGCCGGCGAAGACCCGGCAGAGACGAAGGCCACGGCCAGCAAGGCCGCGAAGAAACCGGCTGCCAAGACGAAGCCCGCAGCGAAGAAGCCAGCCGCCAAGAAGCCGGCTGCCAAGAAGACCGCAGCCAAGAAGCCAGACGAGACGAAGGCCGCGGCGAACAAGAAGCCGGTCGACGAAGACCCAGCAGAGAAGAAGGCCACGGCCAGCAAGGTCGCGACGAAGAAGCCGGCCACCAGGGCGAAGGCCGCGGCGAACGACACGGCTGCCAAGAAGACGGCTGCCAAGAAGACGGCTGCCAAGGAGTCAGACGAGACGAAGGTTACGGCGGACAAGCCGCCAGCCAAGAAGCCGGCAGCCAAGAAGACCTCGGCCAACAAGCCGGCAGCCAAGAAGACCTCGGCCAAGAAGTCAGACGAGCCGAAGGCTACGGCGGACAAGCCGCCAGCCAAGAAGACCTCGGCCAACAAGCCGGCAGCCAGGAAGACCTCGGCGAAGAAGTCAGACGAGACGAAACCCACGGCGGACAAGCCGGCAGCCAAGAAGCCGGCAGCCAAGAAGACCTCGGTCAAGAAGCAGGCAGCCAAGAAGACCTCGGTCAAGAAGCAGGCAGCCAAGAAGACCTCGGCCAACAAGCCGGCCAGCGAGGCGCTCCCTTCCGAAGGGTAGTCCTTGCGTCTCTGGCTTGGCGGCTGGGGGGGCGCTCGCTGCCCTGCACTTCCGCGCTGGCCGAGCGCGAGCCCCGGGGAAGGGGCTCGCCCGGCGACGACTACGCCTTGTCCCAGCGCTCCACGAGCCGCTCGCGGGTCACGGCCGTCTGCGCCGCGGCCCGGTCGGCCTCCAGCTCGGCGAGCTCGCGCCGCAGCTTCCAGTAGTGCTCGGCGAGGGCCGGGAAGTAGCGCCCCCCCACGAAGTAGACCGGGGCGTGGTAGTGCGGGGGCGGATCGAGCCCCAGCCCGTACTCGTCGAGCAGCGCAGCCAGCAGAGCGTCCGCCTCGGCGAGCGCGGCGCGCACGGCGGTGGCGTCCTCCAACGTGCGCGGGGTCTCCGTCTCGCTGGGTCCCGCGAGCCACGGGGCCTCGTCCCCGAGCGCTTCGGCGAGCGCCTCGGCGGCGCGGCGTCCTGCCTCTGCGGCCGCGGCCTTGAACTTGGCGAGGCGCTCGTCGTCCAGGGCGTCCGCACGCTCCGGCGCCGCCAGGAAGGCTGCCCGGGCCTCGCGCTGGAAGTACCCCGGGAGGTCATCGCGGATGAGCGCCAAGATCTCCGCCGTCGTGGCCCGGAAGCGCTCCTTGCGGAGCGAGAGCTGCTGCTCGATCTCGGAAAGGGCTGGGCTGCTCTGCCCCATGCGTGCCTCCTTGTCTCGTGTCCCGCGTCCCGCGTCCCGCGTCTCTTGTTCCCGTGAGAACCTACCGAACCCCGCTCGGCGACGCATCGAGGACTGGGCCTCGTCTACGGCCGAACCAGGCCTCCAGCGCCATCTCCTATAGCGAGTCGAGCGGAGCCCTGCAAACACGCGGGGGAGCGCCGGTGCGAAGACCCGAGCCTCTCGCTGCCACCCGCTCGGCCCCGGTCGTGTCCCCTACCCCTGGAAGGGGGCGGGAGGCCGGCGGACGGCGCCCACGAAGAACCCATCCGTGCCCGTCGTGTCCGGCCTCAGGCTGAGGGGGGCCGCGATCTCTTGCCACCCGGGCCGCGCCCCGAGCCACGCCGCGAGAACATCGGGCCCCTCGGCCCGGAACACCGAGCACGTCGCGAAGACGAGCCGCCCGCCGGGACGCACCAGGATCGCGGCCTCGTCCAACAGCGCACGCTGGGAGGCCACCGCTCGCTCCACGCGCGCGGCCCCCAGGCGCCACCGGAGCGTGGGGTCGCGGCGCAGGGTCCCCGAGCCCGTGCAGGGCGCATCCACCAGCACGACGTCGGCGGTGCCCGGGGCCGGGAGTCCGCGAGACAGGCGGTCGCCCACCCCCGCCCGGGCGCACCGCTCCTCCGCCACGTCCAGGCGCTCGCCGCGCACGTCGTGCGCCCACACCCGCCCCACCGCCCCCACGGCCTCCGCCAACCCGATCGTCTTACCACCCGCGCCGGCGCAGAGATCCACGACGCGGTCTCCCGGGCGGACCCCCGCGGCGTCCACGACCAGAAGGCTCCCCGGATCCTGGGCGTCCACCAACCCCTGTCGGGAGGCCCCCAAGCGCCACGCATCCACGCGATCACATGCGAGCGCCCAGGGGTGGGCGGGGTGCCGCGTGGCCCGCACGCCCTCGGCCTCCAGCGCTCGGATCGCCCCCTCCACGGTGCCCCGTGCGCGATTCACCCGCAGGGTGACCGGAGCGCGCTCGTGACAGGCCAGGGCGAACGCCTCCGCGTCCTCCTCCCCGAGATCCGCGACGAGCCGGGCGGCGAGCGCTCCCGGGAGGCCGCCAACGAGCGCCACCCGCGTGGAGCCTGCCGCCTCGCCCACGGCTCGCTGGGCGGCCTCCCGCAGCGCCGAGGCGGTGACCGCGAGCCGCGTCCGAGCCTCGGGGGCGAGGCCTTGGAGGATGAGCCAGGCCTCCCACAGCGAGGCCGCGTCGTCCTCGGGCACCCCCGCCGCAACCGCGAGCAGCGGCGCGTGGCGCACGAGCGCCCACAGGCCCGCCGCCACCAGGCGACGCTCCCACGGGCGCAGGCCGCGGGCTCGCCCCAGGTGCCGCCGGAGGGCGAAGGCCGCCCGCTCCGGGCGTCGCCGCACATCCGCCCAGGCGCGCCGAGCGAGCGAGGCCATGGGCCCGGGCGCCGCGGCCCGCGCGAGGAGGGACGCCGTGTGCTCGTAGACGGGGGGCAGCACGCGGGGATCCCATCTGCCGGCCACCGGTTGCGCCGTCTCCTCACCCCGCCCCGTCGCCATGCGCGCCCCTCCCCTCGCGCCCCCAACTATCCGCTCCCTCCCCGCCCAAAGACAACCGTCCCTGGAGCCCAGAGTGGCCTTCGCGCACTGCGTGTGATTTTTTGGTTTGACAGGCCGGAATCCGCAGTGCATAAACCCGCTCGCCCTGCCGGACAGCGGGCGAATAGCTCAGCCGGGAGAGCACCTGCCTTACAAGCAGGGGGTCGCAGGTTCGAACCCTGTTTCGCCCACCATGGCAAGCTGTGACAGGGTACCTTTTGACAACGTGTTGATCGTTCGTTGGGGCGGTAGTTAAGTCGGTTATAACGCCGGCCTGTCACGCCGGAGGCCGCGGGTTCGAGTCCCGTCCGCCCCGCCAGCAAGCCCGCGAGGTTCGCCTCGCGGGCTTGTTTTGTATGGGCCAGGAGGCGATCACGCCGGCCTGGCCGTCACGGCCGGGCCATCGCGACCGGGCCACCACGACCCGAGGAGACAGGGGAAGCCATGAGCCGTTTTCTGACCGCGTGGAAGCGGAGCCACACCTGTGGCGAGCTGCGTCTCGAAGACGCGGGGCGCACGGTCGTGATCATGGGCTGGGTGCAGAAGCAGCGAGACATCGGCGGCGCGATCTTCGTGGACGTGCGCGACCGCTACGGGGTCACCCAGGTGCGCTTCGATCCGTCCGTGGACCCCGAAGCGCACGAGGCAGCCAGCGCCCTGCGGGCCGAGTGGGTCATCGCCGTGCGGGGCGTCGTGGTGGATCGCGGCGACAACCGGAACGACCGGATCCCCACCGGCGCGGTGGAGATCGAGGCGACGCACCTCGAGGTCTTCAGCCGCGCCAAGACGCCCCCCTTCCACATCGTGGAGGACCTGGACGCGAACGAAGACCTGCGGCTCCGCTACCGGTACCTGGACCTCCGGCGCGCGCCGCTCCAGCGCGTGCTCGCCACGCGCCACGAGGTGACACGGGTAACCCGTGAGTACCTGAACGGGCAGGGCTTCTTGGAGCTCGAGACGCCCATGCTTGCCAAGAGCACGCCCGAGGGCGCCCGGGACTACCTCGTCCCCAGCCGCGTCCACGCCGGCAGCTTCTACGCCCTCCCCCAGTCGCCGCAGACCTTCAAGCAGCTCTTCATGGTCGCCGGCTACGATCGCTACTACCAGATCGCGCGGTGCTTCCGGGACGAGGACCTCCGCGCCGACCGGCAGCCCGAGTTCACGCAGATCGACGCGGAGATGAGCTTCGTCACCGCGGACGACGTCATGGCCACGATGGGCGGCCTCGTGCGGGCCATCTGGGCCCAGGTGGGGGGCGTAGACGTGGGGCCCGAGATCCCGCGCATGACCTACGCCGAGGCCCTGTCGCGCTTCGGCATCGACCGCCCGGATCTCCGTTTTGGACTGGAGCTGCGCGACATCGCTGATTGCGTGGAGACCTCCGAGTTCGCGGTCTTCTCCGCGACGCGCGCGAGCGGCGGGATCATCAAGGGGCTCAACGCCAAGGGCGCCGCCGACAAGCTCAGCCGCAAGGATCTGGACAAGCTCACGGACGTCTGCAAGCGGTACGGCGCCAAGGGCATGATGTGGGCGAAGGTGAAGGCCGATGGGCAGTGGCAGGGGGGGATCTCCAAGTTCCTGGACCCCACGTCGCGCGCGGCCCTCACGGAGCGGCTCGGGCTCGGTCCGGGCGACGTCTTCTGCGCCGTCGCCGACACCTTCACCACGGCGAACGACGCCTTGGCGCACCTACGCCTGGCCTTGGGGGCGCGCCTCGGGCTCATCGACGAGAGCGCCCGCGCCTTCGTGTGGGTGACGGACTTCCCCCTGTTCGAGGAGGAGACCGAGGGGGGACGCTACTTCTCCAAGCACCACCCCTTCACCATGCCCAACCCCGAAGACCTCGCCCTGCTCGACGAGGACCCGGGGAAGGTCCGCGCCCAAGCCTACGACCTGGTCCTCAACGGCAACGAGCTGGGCGGTGGGTCCATCCGTATCCACGACCAGGCCATCCAGCAGCGGATCTTCGAGCTCCTGGGGATGGACGAGGACGAGGTCCGGGACAAGTTCGGCTTCTTGCTGGAGGCTCTGTCCTACGGCACGCCCCCCCACGGGGGGCTCGCGTTCGGCCTGGATCGCATCGTCATGCTCCTCACGGGGACGCCGTCCATCCGCGACGTCATCGCCTTCCCCAAGACCGCCAAGGCGAGCGACCTCATGCTGGACGCGCCCAGCGCCGTGAGCCCCGAGCAGCTCCAGGAGCTCCACATCACGACGACCGCGTCCACGCCCGCCCCCACTCCCACTGACTAGCGCGCCCATCCTGCCGCTTTACAGCCCGCGCCAGGGCTGAAACGATGCCGCCGGGGTGAGGCCCCCGGCGGCGCGGCTGCGGGCGGGGGCGGCGCTCCCATCGGGATCGGACGCCGGGGCGTGGTGCCATGCAGCTGGAGAGGCTGGGGAGCTACCAGATCCTCGACGAGATCGGTCAAGGCGGCATGAGCGTGGTCTACCGGGCCCGCGACGCGGCGACCGACCGCGAGGTCGCCGTGAAGGTGCTCCACAGGCACCTGGCGCGGGATCCCGAGGCGCGCCAGCGTTTCGCCCGTGAGGCCAAGGCGGTGGCCCGCCTCAAACACCGCAACATCCCCATGCTCCACGCCTTCTCGGCGGAGGACGAGGAGACCTCTTACCTCGTCACGGAGCTCGTGGACGGAGATCCCCTGTCGCGCCTGCTCCGCGATCACGACGTCCTCCCCGAGACCGGCGTCCTGCTCCTGTTGGGCGTGGCGGAGGCGTTGGGGTGTGCCCACGATCATGGGATCATCCACCGCGACGTGAAGCCCGAGAACATCCTCGTGGGCCGCGACGGCGTGGTCCGCCTCACGGACTTCGGCATCGCCCAGCTCGTGGACCTGGAGTCCATGACCATCACGGGCACCCTCGTGGGCTCCCCAGCCCACATGTCGCCCGAACAGATCGAGGGGAACGTCCGCCTGGATGCCCGCTCGGACATCTGGGGCCTGGGAACGGTCCTCTACGCCGCCGTGACCAACGGCGCCCTCCCCTTCGACGCCACCACGCCCCACGGGGTCCTGCGACGCATTCTGGAGGGGCGCTTCGTCGACCCGCGGCGCGTGAACCCCCATGTGGACAGCGACCTCGCCGGGATCATCCAGCGATGCCTCCAGGTGGATCGCGCCAAACGCTACGCCTCCACGGCGGAGATCGTCCGAGACCTGCGGGCCTGGCTCCAAGGCCGAGGGCTCTCGGACGCCGAGGCCGAGCTCCGCGCCTGGATGGCCGCGCCCGAGGCCTACCGCAGCGACCTCGCGGACCGCTTGGTAGAGCACCTGCTGGCGCGGGCCCAGGCGGGTGGCGAGCGCGGGGAGCGCCACCGCGCCATCGAGGACTACGGCCGCGTGCTCACCCTCGCCCCCGATCACGAGGCGGCGCTCCAGGGCCTCAAGCACCTCCACGCCCGCCTGCGCTGGCGCAAGGTGGCCCGCGTCGCGGCCCTCGTGGTCCTCGTGGCCGTAGCCGGCGTCGGCGTGTGGGAGCTGGCCCGATCGGGCCCCGAGCCCCCCGCGGCCGTGACCGTCTCTCAGCCGCCTCCGCTCCTGCCCGACGGTCGACCCCCCC
>CAYZID010000121.1:0-16651 GCA_964478315.1 uncultured Myxococcales bacterium
GTGCTCGACGTGACGCGGCCACGCCTCCGCGCCCAGCCGCTTGCCTCCTTGCCCTAACGCGGCCTCCTGCGCCTCGGTCCTCAGAGCAGGTGGCGGATCGGGGCCCCACGAGCCCCTTTGCGCTCCCGGCGAGGGCGTGACAGGATTCTCCTCCGATGCGCCCGTCACGCCCTCTCCAGCCCTCCGCCTCCCCGCCCCGCGCACGTCCCGCGGGGGCGTCTCCTACCGCGCCAGGCCCCGCGTGTACCGCGCCCCACCCCCCGCTCGGGCTGGTCGCCCTCGTGGCCCTCTCGGCTGCCCTCCAAGCGGGGTGCGTCAAGGATCGCGTGCCCGTGCCCGGCCACACCGGCTACGCGATCGAGTCGGTGACCTTCCCGGGAACGAAGCTGGACGTCAGCGCGCTGATCCCCAAGCTCGGGATGCGCGCCGCCACGCTCATCGCCCCCGGACAGCCCCTCAACCCCTTCCGCGCTCACGAAGACCGCCGCCGCGTCGCCGCCTTCTGGCAGAACTTCGGCTATTTCGACGTGGTGGTGGACCCACCCGAGATCCGCAAGGACGAGGCCCACAAGCGCGCCAAGGTCATCTGGCACGTCCACCCCGGGCCCGCTTACACGATCGGCCAGGTCCGCCTCGTCCACGCCCCACCGAAGCACCGCGACGCCCTGCGCGCCATCGCCGACTTCGACACCGGCGACCCCGTGGACATGGAACGCTACCGCCTCATGCGGCGCACCATGAACGACTACCTGCGGCGCCACGGGACCTACCACGCCGAGACCTACAGCCGGGCCTTCGTGGACAAGGCCGCCAAGAAGGTCCACTGGTACTACTTCTTCGACCCCGGCCCCCCCACCCGCGTGGGGAAGATCCGCGTCCACGGCGCCCACGACGTCCCCGCCGCCGCGATCCGCCGCCGCGTGGGCGTGGAGCCCGGCGACCCCTTCGACATGGCCGCGCGCGAGAAGGCCGAGCTGGATCTTCTGGACACGGGCGCCTTCACCGTCGCCCATATCCAGACCAACGCCCAAAACGAGTTCCTGCTGGGCGCCCTGCCGCCCGACACCGGCGGCCTCATGCGCTACGACCAGGTGGCGCCGGACGGCTCCCTGATCCCGCGCAAGCTGGACCCCGCCCTGGACCTGGACGTCTACGTCGTGGAGGCCCCCTCCACCCGCGTGCGCGCCGGCGCTGGCGCCACCGTGGACCCCGAGCGCCTGGACGCCTTCGCCCGGGCGGACCTGCGCCTGCCCAACGCCCTGGGCGCCCTGCACAACCTCTCCTTCGCCGGTCGCCTGGGCTATGGCTGGCTGTGGCGCGGGAGCACCCAGGACCCGCTCGGCCTCTACGGCGACGCCGAGGCGCGCTACGACCACCCGGGCTTCCTCCACCGCCTCCTGGACCTGCGGCTGACGACCCGCTTCGACGAGCGCCTCTTCCCCAACTTCCACACGCGCCGCCTCCTGGGCGGGCTGGGCTTCCGCCTGAGCCCCACCAACCACGTCTTCACCGACCTGGAACTCCGCGCCCGCTACGAGCACCTCGTGGGCCTCGCGGCCCCGGCGGCCACGGTCGCCGCCGCCAACGCCCCCGGCCCGGGCGCCCCCGGCGGCGACGGCGCCGCCCTCGCCACCAACGACCTCCTGGGCGCCGAGGCCGCCTTCGCCTTCGTCTGGGACACGCGCGGCTGGGACCCCGTGGAGGCCCTGGACGGGCACCTCCTCAAGCTGCGGGCCACCTTCGCCCCCGGCGGCCCCCTGGGCACCCACCGCTACCTCGCCACCGGCGCCGACCTCCGCGCCTTCCTCCCCGTGGGCCGCGACCTGTCCCTGGGCTTCCGCGCCGCCGGCGACTGGGTCCTCCTGGCGGGCGCCAACGGCGTGCCCCCCGGCGTGCGGCTCTTCGGCGGCGGAGCCTTCGGGGCCCGGGGCTTCGCCGCCCAGCGCCTCACCGCCTACGCCCGCGCCTGCCCCGACGGCGACCCCGCCTCGGCAACCTGCCGCGACGTGGGCGTGGGCGCCCGCTCCCTGGTCCAAGCCACGGTGGACTTCCGCTGGCTCCCCTTCCGCAAGCAGGTGGGCGCCAACGTCTTCGTGGACCTGGGGGGCGCCGGTGCGGGCCTCAACCCCTTCGACCAAGGCGTGAGCGTCGCCGTGGGGCTGGGCGGCCGAATCCGCCTCTGGTACCTCCCCATGTCCATCGACCTCAGCTACCGCGTCACCGACAACCCCGCCTACGCCACCCTGGACCGCTTCCTGGTCTTCTTCCGCATGGGGGAGGCCTTCTGATGCCCGACCGTATGGAAGAAGCCGCCGCCCCCGCGCCCCGGGTCCAACGCCCCCTCTGGCGCCGCGCCCTCAAGTGGACCGCCATGGGCCTCCTGGTCGTCCTGGTCCTCGTGGGCGTCTTCGTGGGCTTCCTGCACACGGGCCCGGGGCAGCGGTGGGTTCGCGGTGAGCTCGAAGACACCCTGAACGACAAGCTCCACGCCAAGGTCACCTTGGGCGAGCTGGACTTCGCCCTGTTCGGCGACGTCCACCTGGGCGCGCTCACCATCCACCCGGACGCCGACCCCGCCGGCGCTCCCCCCGCCGTGGAGCTCGGCGGCCTGGACCTCGCCCTGGACTGGGGCTCTCTCGCGGGCGACACGATCGCCATCGACGAGCTGGCCGTGCGCCACCTGCACGTGCGCCTCACCCAGCGCGCAGACGGCACGACGAACCTCACGGGGCTGTCGGACGAGCCGCTCCAGCTCAAGGGCGACAAGCCCCTGGACCTCCGCTCCCTCCTCGTCGAGGACGTGGACGTGGACGTGACCGGCCCCGACGGCACGACCCACATCCGCGACCTCGCGCTCCACGCCTCCGCCCACGTGGATCCCGTGGGCCACACCACCGTCGCCGACCTGGACCGCTTCTCCGTAGGCCTGGACGTCCAGCGCGCCGACGGGGCCCACATCGCCGTGCCCACGCTGAGCCTCACGGCCCACGTGGAGGCTCAGGGGCCCCCCGGCCAGCAGACCGTCCAAGCCCGCCTGGGCGGCGTGGAGACCCAGGCCCGCGTGGAACGGCCCGGCCAGGCCCCCGTGGACCTCCCCATCCGCCTGGGCAGCGTCTCGCTCCAGGCCGACGCCCAGGCCATCCACGCCAAGCTCGACGACGTCCAGCTCGCCGCCCTCACCATCGCCGGGGTCTCCGCCGACCTGGGCCTGGGCCCCGACCACAAGCCCGCCGGCTCTCAGCGGGCGGAGGTGAAGGGCCTGCACCTGGGCGCCGACCAGGTGAACGCGGCCCTGGGCCAGTCGCTCCTGGGGACCGACGTGGACGTGCGCTTCCTCGTGGAGGGTCCGCTCAGCCGCCTCGCCGTGGAGGGGCAAATCGACACGGCGGGCGGCGTCATGAAGCTCACGGGCACGGCCGATGTGTCCGACCCCGTGACCCCCCGCTACGACCTCCTCATCACGGCCGATGACGTGGACACCGCCAAGCTGGTCACCCAGCCGGGCCTGCCGGTGCGGACCTCCCTCAAGCTCTCGGTCAAGGGCGCCGGCCTCAAGCCCGACGCCATGAACACCGACGTCCGCCTGGACGTTGGCGAGACGCACATCGGCCCCCACACCATCGACGGCCTGGTCTTCGCCGCCAACGCCGGCGAGGGCGCCTACCACGTGCGCGACCTCACCCTCACCGTGCTAGGCCACAAGCTCACCTTCGAGGGCGACCTAAACCCCGGCGCCCTCACCTTCCGCGGCCGCCTCACGACCGCGGCCCACGTGAGCCAGCTCGTAGAGCAGGTCCAGCAGGCCGGCCTCCTCACCGTCCCCCTGCCAGACCCCCTCGCGGGCGTGGGCGGCGACGAGCTCTCCGTGGACATCACCGTGGCCGGCAAGCTCCGCCCGGACTTCCTCACGGTCAAACCCGCCGACCTCCCCATTGGGCTGCCCATCGCCGCCGCCACCCTCACCGGCTTCGTGCGCGGCAAGAACCTCCGCGGCGCGGGCAACTCCCTGGGTGGGCTCGACCTCGAGCTCAACCTCGCCGTGCGCGACGCCAAGCCTTCGGGGACCATCACCTTGGGCCTCGATGACCTCACGCTCGCCCCCCAGCCCGGCCAACCGAGGCAACACCTAGACAAGACCACCCTGGTGATGGAGGTCGCGGGCGACACCTACACGCTGCGCGTGGACACCGAGAACCGGCGCCGCGCCCAGCGCCTGCACCTGGTCGCCGACGCCCGCGTGGACCCCAACAACCAACGCATCTACGCAACCTTCCGTGAGCTGGATGCGGCCCAAGGCGGCCTGGGCGCGCGCCTCCTCGCACCCTTCTCCCTGGACCTCCCACCCGGCCTGGACGTCGCCCGCACCAACCTGGTCGTGCCGCCCATCCGCCTGGCCCTGGCGGGCGGCGAGGTGGAGCTCTCGGCCGCCGTGGCCCTGGGCCCGCGCGACCCCGTCACCGCCCAGCCCGAACTCCAATCCATGGACCTGGACGTGTCCCTCCGACACATTCGCCTGGCCCAACTCCCGGCGAAGGTGCGGCGCAAGCTCAAGGGGCTCCGCGGGACCCTGGACGGCACCCTGTCCGTCCAGGGCACGCCCCAGAACCCCGGCGTGGACTTCCAGCTCACGGCAGCCACGAACCGCGCCCGCGTCCACCTGGAGGGTGGGCTCCACCACCGCCGCCTCGTCCTGGACGCCCGCACCGCCCTCCCCGACGGCACGCCCCTGGGCGAGCTCTCGCTGGAGGCCCCCGTGCGTCTGGGCCCCAACCCCGGCCTCGCCCCCGGCCCCCTGCACCTCACGGCCGACGCCCGCCGCCTCCACCTCGCCCGCCTGGGCGACGCCGTGCCCCCCAACCTCCGCGACGCCGTCCTCACCCTGGTCGCCGACATCGGCGGGCGCACCACCGCCCCCGATGGGCGCTTCAAGCTGTCGCTCACGGGTGCGAACCTGGGGCCGGGTATGGAGCAAGCGGGCCTGGAGCTGGGGGGGCGCCTCCAGGCCAGCGCCAAGCACACGGCGCTCGACGTCACGGCGGCGCTCACCGGGGCCCCCGGCGAGCCGCCCGCGCTGTCCATCCCCATCTCCGGCACGCTCGACGGCTCGCCCGTGCGCGGCCGCGCCGCCCCCTGGGACGGCGCCCTCACCGTGGGCCCCGTGGACCTCGCCGCCCTGCACCTGCCCACGGCGCCGGGCGCCCAGCCCGTCCCCAAGCTGGACGGAACCCTCACCCTCCGCGTCCAGGCCCACAAGGCCCGCGGCCGCCGCGCCGCCCCCACCGCCACGGTGACCGTCGAGGGGCGCGGTCTGGGCGCCCAGGGCGTGGACATGGCCCCCGCCGACCTCACGCTGGGGCTCACCGCGGACGCCGACAGCACGGATCTGGCGCTCGGGCTCAGCGCCGGCGGGCTGTCACTGCTGAAGGTCCAGGGCGGCGTGCCCCTGCCCGCCGCGCGCGCCGCCGCGCTGGCCAAGCGCAAGCGGCTGGACGAGCTACCGCTGACGCTCCGGCTAGAGGTCCCGAGGCACGCGCTGGCCGAGCTCCGCGCCGCGGCGCCCGGTGTGCCCGACCTCCCCGGCGCCGTGGGGGGCGCGTTGACGCTGGGGGGCACGGCGGCGGCGCCCACGCTGGACGGTGCGCTGGCCTACGACGGGTTCGAGACGCTCGCTGGCGGCCCGGGGCGGGTGGCGCTCGCCACGGAGACCCGAGGCGAGGGTGACGAGGCCGTCATCCGGGCCGGGCTGGAGCTGGGACCGCCCTCGCCCGAGCCCGTGCGCGTGCAGGTGGAGCTGCCGCGAGAGCGCGCGCTGGCCTTCGTCCGGGGCGACGCGGACGACGTGGGGGCGCTCGTCAAGGTGTCGGCACGACACTATCCGCTGCTGGCGCTGGTGCCGGCCTTCGCGGCCAAGCTCCAGGGCGTCGAGGTGGCCGGGTGGCTGTCCTCGGACCTCAGCGCACGGCTCGCGGCCAGCCGCGGCGACGACGGCCGGGTGGTGCCCGCCGAGCCCCGCTTCGACGGCACCGTGCGCGTGGAGGACGGGCGGATCGCGCTCTCCGCGCTCGGGCGAACCTTCCACGACGTGGGGCTCGCGGTGGCCTTGGCGCCCGACGGCGTGGAGCTGCGCGGGCTCTCCGTGCGCGAGGACACGCCGGACCGCAAGGGCCGGGCCCTGGATGTTTCCGGGCGGCTCGGCCTGGGGCCTGGGCTCCAGCCCCGCGCGGCGTCGCTGGACATTGTCACCGACAAGTTCCTCGCGGTGGGCGAGCCGGACGCCCCCGAGGCGGAAATCGACAGCACGATCCACGTGAGGGCCACGCTGGACCAGCCCATCAAGGTGGTGGACGTAGAGGTGGCGGCGCTCAACCTGTACGCGCCCAACCGCTATCTCCACGACCACTGGCAGCGCACGGTGGGGATGAACGACATCGTCTTCGTGGACGCCGAGCACCCCGTGGGCGAGCTCCCCACCATCCCCAAGCCGTTCTGGGTGGGCCTGCCGGCCCGCCCGGCCCCCGGGAGCAAGCCGGGTGGCGTGGATCTCCACCTGCGCATCCCCAAGCCTACGCGGGTGGACTTCTTCCCCGTGAACCTAGTTATGCTCGGGGACATCCAGGTGCAAATCCGCGACGGTGCCGTGTGGACCCACGGCGGCCTGCAGTTCCCCTCGGGCGAGGCCGGGCTCCTGGGGCACACCTGGAAGCTCTATCAAGGGTCGCTGACGCTGGACGGCCCCGTGTCGAGCCTCCAGGTGGCGCTAGACTTCGAGCGCCTCCCGGTGGACCCCATGCGCCGCGACCTGTCCATGGGGAGCACCGGAGACGAGCGGGGCACCTTCGGCCTCCACGTGGACCTCCAGCGCGGACTCGTGTTGGCGCTAGGGGGCACGAACGGGCCTTATCTGGGGGACGCCCTCGCCGAAGCCAACGCGGGTCGCGCGCGGACCTACACGGTGCCCGGCCTCCCGGCCAGCTCCACGCTCCAGTTCCCCCACGACGACGAGGCTGGGCTCGTGCTCAGCTACCTGGGGGGCAACCTGCCGCACCTGCTGTTCCTGGATCGGAGCAATGCCTGGGCGCAGCCCGACGACCTGGAGGGGGGGTACGGAAAGCTGGTCCACTTCCGAGCCCAGAAGCTCACGAGCGACCGATCCCGCCGCTGGCGCGTTGTGGGCCGACCACCCCGGGCGGGGCGTAGCACGGCGGAGCTTTTCCACGACTGGCTGTTCACGCGCTCGCACCGGAGCGTGGCGGGGTTTGCGCTCAGCGCCGGGACGGCCGCCTCGCTGGGCGCCGAGCTGTTCTTGGAGTGGTCCAGCGACGAGTAAGGCCCAGCGCGGGAGGCCAGCCCCTCGCCTTCGCCCGTGCCCGCGTCCTCTCCCCGGGGCACCCTCTCCACAGAGGCGGCGCTCTGCAACGATTGTGCGATATCACGCATAGAAGCCGGGTTCGCGTTGTGGTAGCGCTGCGAGCGCTGGGCTGTGCCGGGAGAGCCGAAGTTTCATGGGTGCCGCGTTCGGACGATACGAGATCGAGGCGCTGCTCGGGCGGGGCGGGATGGCGGAGGTGTTCCGAGCACGCCTGCGGGGGCTCGGCGGCTTCGAGAAGCAGGTGGCCCTCAAGCGGGTCCTTCCTTCACGGCTGGCGGAGCCCGGGTTCGTAACCATGCTGCTGGACGAGGCGCGCCTCACGGCGCGCTTGAGCCACCCGAATCTCGTCCAGGTCTTCGAGGTGGGAGCAGAGGACGGTATCCCGTTCATCGCCATGGAGTACGTCTGCGGGCCGACGATGCGGCAGCTCCTTCAGGCGGCGCGGGCTCAGGGGGGCCTCATCGGGGAGCCATCGAGGTCCCACCTCGTCTGGGTGCTCTCGCAGGTGTGCCGCGGGCTGGATCACGCCCACCGGGCGGTGGGCGAGGACGGCCGCCCGCTGGGGATCGTGCACCGGGACGTGTGTCCCAGGAACATCATGATCACCTCCGAGGGAACGCCCAAGGTATTGGACTTCGGCATCGCGCGGGCGCAGGGGCGCGCCACCGACAGCGACGTCGGCACGATCAAGGGCAAGGTCGCCTACATGGCGCCCGAGCAGATCTCGGGCGCCGAGGTGGGCCCGTTCACGGACGTCTACGCCGTGGGAGCGTGCCTCTACGAGGTCCTCACGGGCAGACAGCCCGTCCGGGCGTCCACGCCGCTGGCCGTACTCAAGGAGCTGCTGGAGGAGCCGCCCCCCGATCCTAGGGCTCTCGCGCCGGATTGTCCCGACGCCCTGGCGACGCTCGTGCGCTCGGCGCTGACTCGAAACCCCCGGGAGCGCTGCCCAAACGCCCGCGCGTTCGGGGCTGGGCTCGAGTCCTACCTGCGCTCGCAAGGGTATCGCTTCTCGACCGACGACGTGGTGCGGTGGATCCATAGCTTGGTGCCCGATGAGCGGTTCGGGGAGACCGAGGCCCTGCCCATGGACCTCTCTATCGCAGACGCTCAAACACCGAGCCAGGGGGCCGGGCCCCTGCCTCGGACCGAGACGGCCGACCGCGCCTCGGCCGCGAACGGAGCCAGGCATGGCCCCTGGCTGGCGCTGGCGGCGGCGCTGACGCTCGGGGCCGTGGCCGCGGGGACCTGGTGGCTCACGGCCGACTCCAACGGGCCGCCCCAGGAGCCGTCGAGTCACGGCGGCGTGGTCGCCACGGTCCCGCCGCCGTCCCCCCAAGAAGACACCGGCGCGAGGCCCGAGAGCACACAGACCGCGAGCGTCGCAGTCGCCCCCCCCCGCATCACCCACGAAGAGGCCCAGCGCGACGCGCAGGTCGAGCCCCTGGAGCCTCCAGCGACCCCAGCGATCTCCACCGAGGAACCACGGCCGGCGACGGGCGTCTTGACGGTGGACTGCGTGCCGCAGTGCCAAGTGTGGGTGGATGGGCGAAGGCGCGGGGAGGCGCCCGTCACCGTCTCCGGGCTCTCGGTGGGGACGCACGCGGTGCGCGTGGCAGCCGACGGCTTCCGAGAGCAGCGTCTCTCCGCCTCGGTGCAGGAAGGGGCCACGACGACCCTCCCTGTGCGTCTCGCGAGGGTAACCGACGAGCGCCCCACACCGCCCAGCTCCGCGGCGCGCGCGTCGCCCAAGACGCCCACGCGCCGCCCAGCGCGAAAGCGGGGGCGAGCCCCCACCACGGCGCAACGAGCCCCTGCCCCCTCCCGGGCCCTGGGCGAGACCTACAAGCGGGCGTCCCCCATCCCCTCATCCAATCTCCCCGCGCGCGTCACGCTCCGGACGCCCGACGCGGTCACGAAGCTCCTGGCGCGCGTGGAGGCGCAGTCCATGAGCCGAGGGAACGTCCCCCGCTCGGTCGCCCGCGGGGTGACGGGGATCGTGCGCTCACACGCCCTTGGGAAGCTGGCGAAGGACGGCGTCGTGGTCCTGCGCGCGCGCAAGCTCTACAAGGCCATCGTCCGCGGGGCACGGGAAGGCCTCCCGCGCAGCGCCATCGCGCGGCAGCTCAAACGGCTCTGACCCGGGGGGCCAGGCTCCGCGCGGCTCCCACCCAGTAGGCGGGAATGGCGGGCCTCAGTGAAACAGGGCGAAGAGCAAGGCGATGACGGCGGCGCCCAGGAGCGCCCCCACGAAGGCCCACAGCGCGGGGGATGGCACCCACGCCTCGCTGGGCTTGGCGGATGCGGGCGGGCGGCCGCCCCGGGGCGCGGGCGCCGACGCGCCACGCCGCGGGCCGACCCGCGGGCCCTGTCCCCCCTGTACCGCGACGGCGGGGGATGTCCGGCGATAGCGCGCGGCGGCGCGCGTGAGCCCGGCGGGCGTGGGTCGCATGACCGTCGCTGCCTCCGAGGGGTCCGCGCCCGGCGGGTGCGCCCCCGCGGGGTTGGAATAGGTCCGCGTGAGCTGGTCCGCCTCCCCCTGGCGCGACGCCCCATGGCTGGGCACGGAGGCGGGCAAAGAGGCCGTGACGAGCCGAGCGGCCACGGCCGGGGGGACGGCCCGCTCACGCGCGGTGGGCGGGCGCGAGGGCGGGGGGCCCGGCGCAGCCGCCCCAGGCGCGGATGGTGGGGAACCTGGCGCCGGGCTCTCGGGAGCGGCAGGCGCCGTGGGGAGCGTGGTGGGTTCCGGCTCATTGGGGGCCGCCATAGCGGCCAGAGACTCGGGGATGGGCTCGGCGCGCGTGGCGCCGACCTCGTCGACCGGCTCCAGGGGGCGCGGCGCGAAGCCGAGCTTCCGCACGGCCGTGGGCACGCGGATCCGCACCGCCTGGTTGGCCGCCGTCACGCGGCGCTTCGTGTGCGGCGTGCCCCCTTGGAGTGAGGAGCCGGAGGGCGAGGGGGTGTCCTGCGCCGCGACCGCCGCGTCCGCCAGGGAGATCCGCTCGCCGCAATACTTGCAGCGCACCTCGGCGGGAACCCCCGGTCCGTCCGGGAGTCGAAAAGAGGCCATGCACTTGGGACAAGAGTACTGCATCGACATGGAGCCGCCGCGCGCGCCGACGCGTAGCCTAAGTCATCCCGCGCGGGTCCGCCACGATCGCGGCTCCGCCCCGATCCGCCACCTGCTCTGCGGACCGAGGCGCAGGAGGCCGCGTTTGGGCAAGGAGGCAAGCGGCTGGGCGCGGAGGCGTGGCTGTGTCACGTCGAGCGGCCAGCCGCTTGTGGGGCCGCGCAGCCCGACGCCGCCCACACGTGGGATCCAAAGCCGAATCCCAGGGTAGGTGGCGGATCGGGGCTCCGCGCCCGTGACCGGCCGCCCCTCAGGGATTCAAGACCTCCCGGCCCGTGGCCCCCTCCGCGACCTGCTCGGGGGTGAAGCGCAAGGGGAGCGTCTCGTTGGCCAGCCACAGCTTGGCCTGGTCCGCGAAGTGCGGCGAATCGGTGAGCCCCGACTGACCGCCGGGGATGATGTTCTGCCCCCAGACCTCCCCGTCCTTGAGGGCGATGACCATGCGCATGACCGGCCCCGAGCCGTGCGTGAAGTCCGTCCCGCTGAAGCCCGGGTTCGCCGCGTCCACACTGTAGTTGTCGCCTGGCCGTGGGAACCACTTGAGGCCCGCGCGGGGGTCGTCGGCGCCGTTGAAGTGGTCGGTGAGGGGGAGCACGCTGGTGTCGATGGAGAACTGGCTGGTGAGGAGCCCAAACTGCGGGTCGCTGCCCAGGAAGTCCGCGAGCAGGGACTCGAACTTCACCTGGTGGCGGAGCCCCCACAGCCACTGGCTCATGTCGTCGGTCCCGAAGCCCCCGTGGCCGGGCCCGTCCGGGGCGCCGCGGAGGAACGTGAGCGCCTCCTCCAGGCTGGTGACGATGAGCTCGTCGGAGCGCTCCACCTCGGGCGTGTCGTAGCGGTCGAAGAAGACCGACTCGCCCGTGTCGGGGTTCCACGAGGCGAGCCCCGCGGGGTTCCCGTCTCCGCGGCCGTCGAGGAAGCGGCGGAGCGCCCGCCAGCGCGTGCGTGAGCCTTGGGGCAGAGCGGCGCCGAGGCCGGGCTCGTCCCCGAAGGTCGCGTGCATGAGGCGCGGCAGCCAGGCGTTGAAGATCATCGTCGCCACGGCGTCGTCGGCGTCCCCCTCCGCGGGCTCGTTGTAGAACGTCTCCACGCCCGACGGCGTGCGGAACCCGCCGTCGCGCCACGCGGAGAGGCGCGTGACGACCTCGTCCATGGCGGCCGCGTCGGCGGTGTAGGCGGCCACGAGACGCCCCTCCCAGCCGGCGGGCACGTTGGGGTCGGCGGCCAAGGCCTTGGCCGTGGCGACAGCGCCGATCATGGCGTCCACGAACATCTCGCCCAACCGCGAGCGGGTCGTGTGCTGGACCTTCGCCATGGCCGCCACGTCCGCCGCGCCCGCGTCCATGGCTGCCTGGATGCCCTCGGCGATGGTGGCCGCGCGCACGCTGGACCACGGCCCGCCCATGTACCAGGGGTCGTCGTACAGGGTCCCGTCGTCGGTGATGGGGGCCGGCTGGTTGTTCGCCGTGACCACGTAGCCCTGGGCTGGGTTGATGCTCTGGGGCATCTGGTCCAAGGGGATGACGCAGCGCTGGGGGTCGCCCTGGCCCGGGCCCTCGTCCACGAGCCCGTCCGGGCCAAGGGGGATCTCGAAGCCTCCGTAGACCGTGCCATCCAACAGCCGCGCCGGGTGCGCACCGTCCGCCCATCGTCCATCCGCGTCGCGCTGGAGATACCCCCGGCAGGGGACGGCCAGGTAGCCCGAGCAGAGGATGTTGCCCCAAGCGTCGCCGGCCGCCGTGAACAGCCCGCCGCCCACCTGCCCGGTGAGCTGCTTGCGCACCTCCTCCACGTCGTGGGCGCGCCCCACACGCATGAGGGCCGAGAGGTAGCCCGCCCCGTCGAAGCCCGCCCAGTCGAAGCTGATGGCCGTCACCTTCCCGTCGCCGTCGGTGTCGCGGGGGATGATCCTCTTGCCCAGCACGTTCACGACGGCCTCCCCCTGCTCGGGCTGGACCGCGTCGCTCACCTCGGGCCCCTCGATGCTCCAGAGCCAGCGTCCGTCGAAGGTCACCCAGCGGGGAACGGTCTCGGTGCGGCCCGTGCTGCCCAGGACGGGGACGTCGGCGATGACGTAGGTCTCGTCCACGCGCTGCAGGTCGTGCCAGGCGCCCTGGAAGTAAGACGCCTTGGGCAACCCCGAGGCGTCGAGCTGGAGCTCCTCGCGATACCAGTCCGTGACGTCGATGACGGGGTTCACCTGGCTCCAAGCCACGTAGCCGTTCGTCCCCACCGACAGCGCCGGGAGGGAGCCGATCGTCAGCCCCGCCTGGCGCAAGGGGTCGTCACCAAAGGTCTGCGTGTCCAGCCCGAACTGGTACATGAGGGTGGGGATCGACAGGGAGAGGTGGCCGTCGCCGCAGACGAGCGTCTCGCCCCCCGCGGTGGACGCGCCCGCGACCGCCCAGGCGTTGGAGCCGAAGCCCGCGTCGGGATCGCGATAGAGGCGCGCCTCGAAGTGCTCGAGGTGCTTCTGGGCCCGGGCCAAGAGCGACGCCGGGACGGGGCGCACGGCGGACTGGCTCATGGCGTCCGCTGCGCCAGGGGCGTCCCCCGGGGTGCGCGGCGCGGCGGGGGGCACCAGGCCGTCGGGCGCGGGGAGCATGGCGCCACCACCTAGCCCCCAACCCTCGGCGGACGCTGTAGCGAAGGGAGGTCGAAGGTCCCGGTAGAGGTCCTCGATAGCCCCCTGGCGCCGGAGGTCCTGCATGGGCCCACCCTCGAACAGGGTGCCGAGCTGGCGGTAGGACGCTTCACGCCCCACGTCGCCCGTCTCGAAGTTGGTCTGGTACATGACCACAGCCAGCATGGCCATGACGCTGCGGACGTCGAAGGGAGCCATGAGGTCTACGGGGCTCGACGCGCCCAAGAGCCCACTGGCGAGGTCCAGCTCGCTGGGGGCGGGGAGCCTCCCCGCGGCGACCTCGCCGATGTAAGCGTTGACGCCCTCGGCGAAGGCCTGGATGTAGGCGCGGTCAGCGTCATTCAGGCCGCTCACCAGGGCGTCCGCCACCGCGGTGACGCCGATGGTGCGGGACTCCATGTCCGTGCCGAGAGCGCTGTCTCCCAGGAGCTCCGAGAGGGTGCCCAGGCCCAGGCGGCGCTCGAGGTCCATCATGAAGAAGCGGTCCCGCGCGACGACGAAGCCGAAGGCGCGCCCCAGGTCCTCTCGGGTCGCGGCGTAGATGTGGGGGATGTTGGCCTCGGTGCGGACCACATGGACGGGGGCGCTGAGCCCTGGGAGCGTCCAGGACTCGGTCTCGGGGACGGCCAGGATCGCGGCGCGCTCGGCCTCGGTGGGGTCCGCAGCGTCCGGTCCGAGGTCTGCGGTCCCATCCAGCGGCGCGTCGGAGGGGGCGGTGTCCCCGACGCTGTCCGGCACGCCGCTATCGCTGGCAACGTCGCCGCCGGCGTCGCCCCCAGGCGGCGCGTCATCTGGGCAGCCTCCGATAGCCAAGGCGAACAGCAGCGCCAACGCGAGGGCGGCGCGCTTGGGCGGGCGCGTGAGGTCGGCGGGGCGCGTCGTCGTCATCCTGTCCTCCCGGGCAGCTTCGTGTCGCCCGCAGGGTACACGAGTCGCCCGACATCGTCAGCGCAGCGCGCCGCGTGCGTTGGGCGCCAGCGAGCGCGGCGTCACGCGGCGACGCCCGCGGGGATGTCTCAGGACGCAACACTTCACCTGTCCGCTCTCACCTTGACTCACCGCAGCGACGGTGCGCGAGAGCGGTCTTGACCGCTCAGGCGCGGTGTCGAAGCGTCAGCGCGAACGCCTGGTCTGCCTGGAGGGCGACGATTCGCGCCTCGTAGCGACCGGGCCAGGCGGCCTCTAGCTTCCTCGCCTGGAGCATGAGCTCTTGCCGAGAGGGGTGGACCTCCACGGTGTGCCAGGTGTCGAGGTGATCGGGGCGAGGCCTGGGGTGCAGGGGCCGGTAGGTGGAAAGCGCCATCTCTTGGAGAGCTCGCTGGTTGGTTTCGGCTGGGCGGGGCGCCCCGCTCCGGGGTCGGGAGAGGGCCGAGCGCGCGGAGGCGGTTCTCAGTAAAGCAAGCGCCGTGCCGTTGGCAAGTTCTTTGGCCAACGGCGTCACGGCGGGGCCGGAGCGCGGTCGCTTGCGCCCCGCGCACCGGGGCGTGGAGTGTCGCGCGGATGGTCGTGGGCCATGCGCGATGGTGGGGTTGAACTGGCGCGCTTCGAAGGGAGTTGCCGGGGTGTCTGGGCCCGCCTAGACTCCGGCTCCCTCCCGGACCCACTGGCCAGCATGGGAGCCCTGGGAGCTGGGGCGGAGCCACGGCGACCAACGCGATGACGCGGGCGCCACGGGGCGGCCGCCCCCACACGACCGGACACACGGTGTGACGCAGATGTCGCGCTCCCCCGCGGGGCGACGCCTGCGCGCACGCAAGACCCCACACGAGCAGCCACACACGGGAGGCGACCTTGTCTCAGATCCGAACATCCGGCCCTACGGTCCTCGCCATCGGCGGCAACAGCCTCCTCCGCGCCGACCAGGTGGGCACCATCGAGGAGCAGCGCCAGAACGCGGCGGAGACCTGCGAGGTCTTGGCCGACCTCATCGCCCAGGGGCACCGCCTGGTGCTCACGCACGGCAACGGCCCCCAGGTGGGGAACGTGTTGCTGCGGGTGGAGTTGGCGGCCGAGCAGATCTACCGGCTCCCCCTGGACGTCTGTGATTCGGACACCCAAGGCGGCATCGGCTACATGCTCCAGCAGGTCCTGGGTGACGCGCTCGTCGCGCGCGGCTTGCCGCGGTCGGTGGCGACGGTCGTCACCCAGGTGCGGGTGGATGCCCAGGACCCGGCGTTCGAGCACCCCACGAAGCCCATCGGGGCCTTCCTCACCGCCGAGGAGGCGCAGCGCAAAGCCGAGCACATGGGGTGGACGGTCAAGGAGATCGACTCGCGTGGCTGGCGGCGGGTGGTCCCGAGCCCTCAGCCGCTGGAGATCGTCGAGCTCCCCGCCGTGAAGGCGCTCTTCGACGCGGGCCTCACGCCCATCACGGTGGGCGGCGGAGGCGTCCCCGTGTATGCCCGAGAGGGACGCTTGTTGGGGTGCGAGGCGGTCATCGACAAGGATCTGGCGTCCAGCCTCCTGGCCACGAAGCTCGGAGCCGAGCACCTCATCATCACGACCGGGGTGCCCCAGGTGCTCCTCAACTACGAGCAGCCAGACGAGCGTCCCATCGCGCGCATGACCGTAGCCGAGGCCCGCGCCTACCAAGCCCAGGGGCACTTCGCTCCAGGGAGCATGGGCCCGAAGATCGAGGCAGCCGTGCGTTTCCTGGAGCGCGGTGGGCGCCGCGCCCTCATCACGGATCCGGCATCCCTCCGGGCGGCCTTCGAGGGCGAAGCCGGCACGTGGATCGTGCCTTAGGACGAGGATTCACGGGCCCCTCCCGTGGCGGGCCGAAGCGAAGCGGGGGCGTTCGTGGCCCATGCGCTACCATCCCCCCTCGAATCGACTCCGGCCGGTTCTTCGCTCGGGGGCGGTCGCAGCCGCACGGCCCTCGCTCGCGGTCGCTCGGTCGGGTTCTGTACCGCCATGGAGCGCCTGCTCGGTCGGGTTCTGTACCGCCATTGACCGCCCGCTCGCTCCGGGTTCCGTATCGCCTTTGAGAGGTGATGTTGGACAGTGAGCACGGAATCGGGTCTGGATCCGGAAGGTTGGGGCCACGCGGGAGACGCTAGCGCCTCGGGAGAGACCCGCCGGGACGCGCCTCGTAGCCTTCCGCCCCCCTCCGCCCACCCCAACGTTTCCAGGACGTTGGAGTGACCGAGAGTAATCCACCTGCCCCCCCACCCCCGCCTGCCTCGGCGTCCAGCTCCATCCTTGCGACCACCGTCGCACGCTCCTCCGCCTCCACCTCTGCTCCTTCATCCACGAGTCCTACTTCATCCACGAAACCACGCACTCGATTCCCAGATGCCCCTCGTTTCCCGGCTGACCCGACCCCTTGATGCCCTGATGCCCTGACGCCTTGTTCTTGTGGGGTCGCTTCTCTGCCCCTAAGCCCCACGCGAAGCCCTCGGCTTGTCACAGGCCCCACACCATAGCCCTCTGGTGGGGCCCCCTTGGGACACCCTTGGGACACCCTTGGGACACCCTTGGGACACCCTTGGGACACTCTTGGGACACC
>CAYZID010000122.1:0-6894 GCA_964478315.1 uncultured Myxococcales bacterium
CCACACGCGGGATCCAAAGCCGAATCCCAGAGTAGGTGGCGGATCTGGGGCCAAGCGCGCTATGCTCCGCGACCGGCTCGCGCAGCGGTGTGAGCCAGGCAGTCGGGAGCCCATCGGTCCGCGGCTCGTGGAGCACGCCGGGGCAGCCGGACGAGGACGCGAGGCGACCGGTCGTGACGGCGCAACACCACAGCCCGAGGAGAGGCCGTTGACCAAGACGTTGGGGGGATGTTCCACGCGAGGCCCGAGCGCCACGCGCTCCATGATGGCGATGGCGTGCGCTCCATCGAGAGCGGACAAGAGGCTCGGGTTCGACCTGCCCCCAACGGGCCGCCGGGCCCTGCTGGTGGCGGCGTTGGCCCTGTCCCTGTGGGCGGCTGGGTGCGGCGAGAGCGCCCCCGGATCGTCGAGCGCGGACGCAGGCGTGGGGGTAGACGCCCTAGGGCTCGACGGGGGGGCCGTCGCGGACACGGCTTCTGACACGGTCATGGACACGGCCACGGACGCGGTCTCAGACACGGACACGGTCACGGACACGGTCACGGACGCGGTCTCAGACACGGACACGGACACGGACACGGACACGGTCACGGACACGGCCGCGGACACGGTCTCAGACACGGACACGGTCACGGACACGGCCACGGACGCGGCCACGGACGCGGTCACGGACACGGTCACGGACACGGCCGCAGACGCGGCCGCAGACGCGGTCACGGACACGGACACGGCCGCGGTCACGGACACGGCCACGGACACGGACACGGACGCGGTCACGGACACGGACGCGGTCATGGACACGGCCACGGACACGGCCACGGACACGGCCGCGGACACGGCCGCAGACGCGGTCACGGACACGGCCCCGGACACCGAGCCCGACACCGCCGAGCCCCCCCTGAACGAGTGCGGGCTCCTGGTCAACGGCGGCGGGGAGGCTGGGGGCCTCACCGGGTGGACGA
This sequence comes from uncultured Myxococcales bacterium, assembly GCA_964478315.1. Lineage (GTDB taxonomy): Bacteria > Myxococcota_A > UBA9042 > PHBI01 > JAAZYN01 > CAYZID01. The sequence continues at coordinate 963 of CAYZID010000122.1, forward strand.
TCCTCCAGGGCTCGTTCGAGGTCCTCGACGGCGGGATCGGCCAGCCCGATCCCTTCGCGGGCTCCTACTTCTTCGGTGCGGGGGGCGACGCCACGAGCGTCTTGTCCCAGACCGTGGACATGGAGCCCTGGGCGGAGGACGTGGCCGCGGGCGTCGTCTGGGCCACGGTGGGCGCCTACGTGCGGGACTGGAGCGGCAAGGACCGCGCCTTCATCGAGATCCGGGCGCTCGACGCGGGTGGTTCTCCCCTGGCCGAGTTCAGCGGGGGCCCCTGGACGGCGGACGTATGGACGTGGCGCTCGCTGAGCTTGCCCGTGCCCGAGGGGACGGCGGCCGTGGAGGTGCGGCTGCGTGGGGAGCGCGACAGCGGGTTGGACAACGACGCCTACTTCGACGACGTGTCGCTGTGCCTCACGGAGACGCCGCCCGCCGCGTCGGTGGACGACCTGTTGGCGCCGCCTTACCTCATGTGGGTCACCCAGCACGAGGTGACGGTGCTCTGGGAGACGGCCACGCCCACGATCGGGCGCGTGGAGTATGGGCCTACGACGGCGCTGGGCAGCGAGCTCGTGGAGCCCGCGGCGGTGACGCACCACGAGCTGCGCTTGAGCGGGTTGCCCGCGGGCGCCGTGACCTACTACCGCATCTCGTGGGGGGGCGCGCCCTCGGACATCTGGAGCTTCCGCACGGCCCCGGCGGACGGCGCCCCGGACGCGCCCTTCACCTTCATCGCCTGGGGCGACAACCAGAACGGCGTGGACGTCTTCAAGGGGCTCGTCGCGCAGATGCTGGATTACGACCCGGCGTTCGCCGTGACCGTGGGCGACATCGTCCAGGACGGGAGCCGCGACAACTTCCGGCACCAGTTCGCGGGGCCCGTGTCGCCGGCGGGGCGCGAGATGCCGTTCCTCGTGGCGCGCGGCAACCACCCCCTGTACGGTGACTCGGCGGGCGGGCACTGGTTCGAGTACGTCGCGGGCCCAGGCGACGAGCTGTGCTACGGCTGGAGCTGGGGGCCGCTGTACTTCCAGGTCGTGGACACCGAGCGGGGCTACGACGAGCAGGAGCAGTGCGTCATCGACGGGCTCACCTCCCAGGCGGCGCTCGACGCGACCTTCCGCATCGGGCTGTTCCACAAGCCCCCGCGCGTGAACTACTGGTACGGTGGGAAGCTCGCGTTCATCGACGCCATGGAGGCGCCCTGGGTGCGCGAGCAGCTCGAGCCGCTGCTGGAGACCCTGGACGTGGACTTCGTCATCAACGGCCACAACCACCTCTACAACTACACGCCCGAGACACCCGGCGGCATCACCTGGGTGACCACCGGGGGGGCGGGGGGCTCCATCGACACGGACAACTTCTTGTGGAAGGTGGGGGACTGGCCGGAGATCACCGTGGAGATCCACGAGCACCACTTCTTGGTCATCGACGTGGACGGGACCGTTATGCACGTGCGGGCCCTGGGCACCGACGGCCAGGAGATCCACAGCTTCGACGTGGTCGCCGACGCTCCGTGAGGGGGCCTGGGCGGCGGTCCCGGCGGAGGGGCGCACCCCCGATCCGCCACCTGCTCTGAGGACCGAGGCGCAGGAGGCCGCGTTTGGGCAAGGAGGCAAGCGGCTGGGCGCGGAGGCGTGGCCGCGTCACGTCGAGCACCCAGACGTGCAGTCCGACGCCGCCCAAACGCGGGATCCAAAGCCGAATCCCAGAGTAGGTGGCGGATCGGGGCGCACGCGTAGGGTTTGCAATCGAGCCCCGTCGGGGCCACAATGGGCTTGGTTTCGAAGTCGTCTCGGGGGGCCGGCCCGGCGGTGCGCCACACCGCTTGGGGGGCGAGGGTCCAGCGCGAACTCAGCGCACAGGAGATGACCATGGGATACGAGAAACCCATCGACAAGGACGCCGCGAACCTCGACGCCAACCAGGCGGGCGCGGACAAGGCGACGGAGCCGCCCGACGCGGGGGCGGACAAGAAGAAGGACCTCAAGGGCGCCGACTACCAGACCGGCAAGGACGCCCTGAAGCCCGACGCGGCCCCGGCCAAGGGCAAGGACGAGCCCAAGGCGGACCTGGGCGCGGGTGATCCGCGAGGGAAGATCGCGGCCCTCCACCCGGCCATGCAGGCCAAGGCCAAGGCGCTGTTGGCCGAGGCCCAGAAGCGCGGGCTCAACGTGTGGATCTTCGAGGGGATGCGCTCCATCGCCCGGCAGAACGAGCTCTACGCCCAGGGGCGCACCAAGCCCGGCAAGAAGGTCACGTGGGTCAAAGGCGGTGGCAGCTATCACAACTACGGGCTGGCCATCGACGTGGTCTTCCACGGCAAGGCGCCGTGGGGGGAGACGCACGACTGGAAGAAGCTCGGCGAGGCCGGCAAGGCGGCCGGGCTCACCTGGGGCGGCGACTGGAGCAAGCCCGATCGGCCGCACTTCCAGATGCCGAACCTGAGCATCGCCAAGCTCAAGGCGTGGAACGCCGCGGGCGGCATGGCGAACGTGTGGAAGCACGTCGCTGGCGGTGGGGGCGGCGACGCCGACGTGGCGCCCGGCGGTCAGAAGGACCAGGCGGACGACACCGACAAGGCGGGCGCGAAGAACGCCTCGGGGCCGGGGGGCACCTACACCGTGCAGCCCGGTGACACCCTGGCGCAGATCGCTAAGCACCTGCTGGGCTCGGCCAGCCGCTGGACGGAGATCGCCAAGGCCAACGGCATCAGCGACCCGCGCAAGCTGCGCGTGGGCCAGGAGCTGACCATCCCCGGCGCCAGCCAGGCGGACACCGACAAGAAGGCCGAGGAGACGAAGAAGGTCGAGGAGGACAACGCCAAGGAGGGCCCCAAGGCGCCCGCCCCCAAGCCCGAGTCCGGCGGAGGGACCGAGGCGCGAGAGGTCGTGGACGGCTACGCGCTCATCCGGGAGGCGCCCCCCAGCCTCAAGTCCACGGGCAAGGTCATCCCCAAGGGCACCAAGGTCGTCGTCTTGGAGACGGCCACGAAGAACGGCAACATCTATTACAAGGTGCAGGAGGCCACGCCCCAGGGGGCCGGCGGGCAGGCCAAGGTCTTCGGCTGGACCATCGGGTCCAACCTCGCCGGTGAGCGGATCAAGCCCCTCATGGGCACCGACGACGTGGACCACACCCCCGAGGGGACCTCGGCGAGCGCCAAGATGGCCCAGTCGGTCTACAAGGACAACAAGGAGCGGGCCGAGGCCGCGCACCTCGTCCACTCCAAGGGGATGGATGGGCAGATGGCCCAGTTCATCAAGCACTACAAGGCGAACAAGAGCCGCTACGAGAACGTCGCCAACCAGGTGGATCTCCCGGCGATCCTCATCGCCGCCATCCACTGGCGCGAGGGCTCGGGCAACTTCGGCACCTACCTCCACCAGGGCGATCCCCTGGGCAAGAAGGCGGTCCACTGGCCCAACAACATCCCGATCTTCTACAAGTGGGAGCCGGCCGCCGTGCACGCGCTCAACATGAAGAAGAAGATCAAGGCCCTCTTCAAGGTGTCCAAGGACACCACCGATCTCGCGGCCTTGGCGTCCTACGCCGAGTACTACAACGGCCTCGGCTACCACAAGTACCACAAGGACGTGGCGACGCCCTACGCGTGGTCGGGCACGGACCAGTACTCCAAGGGCAAGTACGTGGCGGACGGGAAGTTCAGCCGCTCCGCCAAGGACAAGCAGCTCGGCGTGGCGGCCATGGTCGCCCAGCTCAAGGCCGCCGGCTTCTGAGCTGGCGCCGCCGTTCCAAGACGAGAGCCGTCGACCCCACGCGGGTCGGCGGCTCTCGCCGTCTCAGGCTCCCACGACGGAGGCGCGGCTGCCCTCGTCTTGAAAGGGGCCGGGGCATGCGGTAGCAACGGGCGGTCGGCGCCAGGGCCCCGCGCGTCCGTGGGGCGCGCGGGCGGCGCTCCCAGGACCACGGAGGGTGAGGCAGCATGGTGGCACGGCGATGGGGCAAGCAGGCGGGGCGCGGCGGGTTGGTCCTGGCGCTGGGCGTGGCGCTCGTCCTGGGGCCGGCGGTGGGCGCGGGGTGCAACAAGCCGCGCAGGCGCGTCCTCACCAAGGAGCAGCGGGACCTCATCCAACGCTCCATCCTCCAGGCGCCGCCCGCCAAGATGACCAAGGAGGTCAACGCCTCGTTCGACGGGAAGATCCGGCTGCTGGGGGTGGACCTGTCCCAGGACACCGTCAAGGCGGGGGAGAGCTTCGAGGTCAGCTACTACTGGAAGGTCGACGAGCTGCCGCCCAAGGGGGGCTGGAAGGTCTTCGTGCACTTCGAGGCGCCGGGGCGCAAGCGCACCACCCACGACCACCAGCCTGTGGGGGAACTCTACCCCATCTCCAAGTGGAAGAAGGGCGAGATCGTCAAGGACACGCAGCGCATCCCGGTAGCCAAGGACTTCCCCTCGGGGACGGCGCGCCTGTACGTGGGCATCTACGACGCCGAGGCCTGGAGCCAGCGCAAGCAGAACGTCCGCATGGCGGTGACGAACAAGGACATCAAGACCCGCGCCGACAAGGACTCGCGCGTCCTCGCGGCGACGGTGAAGGTCACGGGTGGCAAGCCCGCGGCCAAGGGCAAGGGGGCCAAGGTGCGCCCCGACCGCAGCCCGCGCCGCTACACGGCCCACAAGGCCACGGGGCCCATCACCCTGGACGGCAAGCTCGACGAGCCCGCGTGGCGCATGGCGCGCCCCACGCGCCCCTTCGTGACTCCGGGCGGCGAGCGCCTCTCGCCCAGCGCCCTCACCCAAGCGCGCCTCACCTGGGATGACGAGAACCTGTACGTGGCCTTCAAGACCCGCGACGGCGACATCTGGAGCGACCTCAAGGGGCGGGACGCGACCCTGTGGAAGCAGGACGTCGTGGAGATCTACCTGGACCCCGGCGCCGATGGGAAGGACTACCTGGAGCTCCAGGTCTCGCCTACGGGCGAGATCTTCGACGCCCTGTTCACCTCGCGGCGCAAGCCCGACTGGCCCGAGGCCGCCAAGAACCTCACCCTCGCCGGGATGCGCGTGGCCGTGGACGCCCAGGGCTCGGTGAACCGGCGTGACGACGGCCAGCGCGACCAAGGGTGGACCGTGGAGGTCGCCATCCCCTTCGCGGACATACCCGGCGTGGGCAAGCCCCCCGCCGACAAGACGGCGTGGGCCATGAACCTCTACCGCATCGACGTGAACAAGGGCCGACGCGGGACCATGGGCGCCTGGGCTCCGGCCGGCGGGGACTTCCACAACACGGCGGGCTTTGGCCGGCTCCTCTTCTCCACCGCCCCCCCGGCGCGCCCCGTGGGCCCCGGCCGTCGCCCCGCCCTCCGGCCGGGGCTCCGCCCGGGCACGGGCCCCGCGCGCTCCCTCAAGCCCGCCGCCCCCAAGCTCGCCCCCGCCAAGCCCGCCGGCACCAAGCCCGCCGGCACCAAGACGCCTGCCCCCAAGCCCGCGACGGGCAAGTAGCGGAGGGCCTGGCGTGACCTCGCCGCCACGGGAGGCGCCGCCCGGCTCCCAGGAGGGCCAGCCAGGGCGGGCCTTGGAGGAGCTGGTGCGTGTCGTCGCCCGCCTCCGCGCCCCCGACGGCTGCCCCTGGGATCGCGCCCAAACCCTGGAGACCCTGGGCCACTTCCTCATCGAGGAGGCCTACGAGGTGCGCGACGTCATGGCCGGCGAAGACGCCTCCGTCCACGAGGAGGAACTGGGCGACCTGCTGTTCCAGATCGTCCTGCAGAGCCAGCTCCGCCAGGAGCAGGGCGCCTTCTCCCTGGAGCCCGTGATTCGCGGCATCACCGACAAGCTCGTGCGCCGACATCCCCACGTCTTCGGCGACGAGGTCGTGGCGGGGGTCCAGGAGGTTCCGCTGCGCCCCGAGCCGCTACCTGCTCTGCGGACCGAGGCGCAGGAGGCCGCGTTTGGGCAAGGAGGCAAGCG
>CAYZID010000122.1:6904-16528 GCA_964478315.1 uncultured Myxococcales bacterium
GGCTGGGCGCGGAGGCGTGGCCGCGTCACGTCGAGCACCCAGACGCGCAGCCCGCCGCCGCCCACACGCGGGATCCAAAGCCGAATCCCAGAGCAGGTGGCGGCTCGGGGCTAGGCTGGGAGGCCCTGAAGCGGGCCGAGGGCAAGGGGAAGGGCACGCTCGCGGACGTGCCGCGCGCCCTGCCGGCGCTCATGCGGGCGGAGAAGATCGGCCAGCGGGTCGCCCGCGTGGGCTTCGACTGGCCCGGCATCGAGGGGCCGCTCGCCAAGCTCGACGAGGAGGTCGCCGAGCTGCGCGAGGCCGTGGCCGCGGGGGACGCCGCCCACATCCGGCACGAGCTCGGCGACGTCCTGTTCGCGGCCGTGAACGTCGCGCGCCACGCCGGGGTGCACCCCGAGGAGGCGCTCGCCGCCACGAACGAGCGCTTCCTGCGGCGGTACGCCCACGTGGAGGAGCGCCTCGCGGAGTCGGGGCGCACGCCCGAGGGGGCGTCGCTCGACGAGCTGAACGCCTTGTGGGACGAGGCCAAGCGCCGCCATGACGGCTGAGGCGCCCCCGTCGGGGGGCGCTCCCCCCCCTCCCGCTCGGCACGCGACCCGCCGGTCCCTCCTCCGCTCGGCGGGCGTGATGACGGCCATGACCCTCCTCAGCCGCGTGCTGGGGCTCGTGCGCGAGCAGGTCCGCGCCCACTACCTGGGCACGAGCGCCGCCTCCGACGCCTTCGGCGTGGCCACCATGCTCCCCAACCTGTTCCGGCGCTTCTTCGCCGAGGGGGCCATGACCGGGGCCTTCATCCCCGTCCTCATGGAGTACAAGAAGACGCGCAGTCCCCAGGAGATCCGCGCCTTCCTGTCCAAGTTCATCACCTTCCTCACCACGGTCGTAGTCCTGGTGACCGTCCTGGGCGTGCTGTCCTCGGGCTGGCTCATCGAGACCTTCTTCTCCAGCCAGTTTCGCCACGTCCCGGGCAAGGTGGAGCTGACCATCTCGCTCACGCAGCTCATGTGGCCCTACCTGGCCTTCATCACGGTGGCCGGTGTCTTCCAGGCGGTGCTCAACGCCGAGAAGATCTTCGGTCCGTCCGCCTTCACCCCGGTGCTCCTCAACCTCGCCATCATCGGCTGTGGCGTGGGCCTGAGCGAGACGCTGCCGCCGTCCGTCCTCCCCGACCCGTCCTACGCCCTGGTGGCCGGGTTCCTCCTGGGCGGCTTGCTCCAGATTGGCTTTCAGGTCCCGTACATGCTGCGCTGGACGCGCACGCGCTTCGGGGTGGACTTCCGCTTCCGCCACCCGGGCGTGCGGCGGGTCATCCTCATCATGATCCCGGGCGCCTTCTCCATCGGCATCTACCAGGTCAACGTCGCGGTGAGTCAGATCATCGCCTCGGGCCTGCAGGGCGGCTCCATCGCGTCGCTGCAGTACAGCGTCCGGCTCCAGGAGCTGGTCTTGGGGCTGTTCGTCGTCTCCATCGCCCAGGTCATCCTGCCCACCCTGTCCGAGCACACGGCCACGGGCGACACGGACGGCGTCAAGGACACGCTGGCCTACGCCACCGGGCTCATGGCCTTCGTGACCTTGCCCGCCACGGTGGGCCTCATCTTGGCCGGGCCGCCCATCATCCGGCTGCTGTTCCAGTTCGGGGAGTTCGACGCCCAGTCCACCGCCATGACGGCCTTCGCCCTGAACTTCCACGCCCTGGGCCTGTTCGCCATCGCCACCATGCGCGTCTATCAGACCGTCTTCTACGCCTACAAGGACCAGGTCACGCCCCTCGTCTTGGCCGCCATCTCCATGGTCGTGAACATCGTGGGCTGCCTGGTCCTGTCGGGCCCGCTCGCGCAGGGCGGCATCGCCCTCGCGGGGAGCGTCGCCGCCGCCGTGAACGCCCTGCTCCTCGTGGTCATGCTCCGCCGCCGCCTGGGCTCCCTGAGCGGCCACGGTGTGCTCGGGCGCCTGGCGCGTCTGGCCCTCGCCACGGGGTTCATGACGGCGGCCCTCCTGGCGCTCCGCCACCTCTGGCCCCCGGACGCCATCGCCTCTCGCGCCGTCCTGGGCGGCTGGGTCGCGGCCGCTCTGGCCGTGGCCGGGCTCACCTACGTCCTCAGCGCCCGCGCCTTGGGGGTGGACGAACTGGACCTGCTCTGGCGCGCCCTGGCACGCAAGCTTCGCCGCTGAGCCCGAGCCCGCCCCACCCGCGCGCCTCTCGTCCACTCGCCGCGGTCGTTTTGTCGGGGAACGAAGTCGATCCCGTGCGAACCGAAGTCGATCCCCTGCGAACCCGAAGTCGATCCCGTGCGAACCGAAGTCGGTCCCCAGTTGCGAGGGTTCCTCTCGCCATCTCGGCGGCCTCTCCAGCGCCCGGGTAGGGCTCGCGAGGGGCGGAGGGCGAGGCGCGATGTCTGGGGGGCGCTTGCGAGCGTTGCCCGGGGACGGTCCCGTTGATAGCGTCGCCGCCGCGCGGCCGGAGGGGCCCCACGATGGGGCGTCCGGAGGGGCCGCGGCGAGGCGTCCCATGAGCGACCTGAAGCTGCAGGACCTCTTCATCGGCATCGCCGGCCTCATCGGCGCGGGCAAGACGACCCTGGCCACGGCGCTCGGCAAGCACCTGGGCCTGCCCGTCTACTACGAGCCCGTCGCCGACAACGAGTACCTGGCCGACTTCTACCGGGACACGGCGCGCTACGCCTTCGCCACGCAGATCTACCTGCTCAATCGCCGCTTCCAGCAGCACCAGGAGATCATCTGGCGCGGCGGCGGCGCCGTCCAGGACCGCACGATCTACGAGGACGCCGTCTTCGCCGCGACCCTGGTGAAGCAGGGGCTCATGGACGAGCGCGACTACCGCACCTACCTGGAGCTGTTCCGGCACATGTCCAACTTCATGTGCCGTCCCCACGTCATCGTCTACCTGGACCTCAAGCCCGAGACCTCGCTCGAGCGCGTGCGCCAGCGCTCGCGCGACGTGGAGACGGGCATCACCATCGAGTACCTCAGCGCGCTCCGCGAGGAGTACGAGCGGTTCGTGCGCGACATCTCGCGCATGGTCCCCGTGATCCGCGTCTCCTGGGAGGACTACCGGGACGCCGAGGAGATGGCGCAGATGATCGAGCGCGAGTACATCACCGGCGCCAACTTCTTGCGCGAAGCCACCTGGACGCCCGCCAAGGGCGTCTGAGGCGCACGCCGACCGGACCTCCGGGGCGAGCCGGTACGGCGGTCGACAAGCGCATTTAGCGGATCCCGCGGCTCCGCAGGAAGGCCCCCAGCCGCTTGTCCCACGTCATGATGTGGTCCAGCAGCCAGGAGTCCAAGAAGTCTCCCACGTTGGACGCGAGCAGCTTGTGCCGCTGGCGACTCAGGTCCATGACGGCGGCCACCAGCCGCTCGTGCTCGGCCTTGTGCGCCGCCAGCTCGGGGTATCCATTCGCCTCCATCGCGCGCTCCTCGTTGGCGAAGTGGCGCGCCGTGTAGTCGATGAGGTGCTGGAAGACGTCGGCGACCGCGTCCACGCCGCGGCCCCTGTCCACCTCGGCGTGGAACCGCCCCACGAGCTGGACGAGTGTGCGGTGCTCCGCGTCGATGGCCGCCACGCCGACGCTGAGGCGCTCCGACCACACGATCCGGTCGCGGATCGTTCGCCCGAGCGGGTCCTCCGGAGGGCGCCGCCCCGGCCGCGCCGCGACGTGGCCCATCGCCGCGCTCGCACTCTGCCCCGGGCTGCCGTACCGCGCGGCACCTGGCGCCGCGCCGGGGGCCGTGTCCCGGCTCCCCACGCTCGCCAGGACCACGAGCGTATCGTCCCGCTCCAGCTCAGCGCCCGGCGCTGGCGTCTGGATCTCCTCTCCGTTCGCCCGTCGCAGCGCCACCGCCTGGAGGCCGTCGGCGCGCTCCAGCGCCTCCGCCACGGTCACCGGGCGCGCGTCGAAGTTGCGAAAGAGCCGCAGCGTGTAGCCCAGGACCGGGCCGTCCCCCACCTCCTGCGCCCCGACGTTCCCCGCGCGCGCCACGCGGCCCGCGACGATGCGCGCGATCTGCTCGCCGCCGAGCCGCATGGGGTACAGGACGCGGTCCGCGCCGGCGCGTTTGATGCGCGGCTCGATGCTCGGGTCGTGCCCGCGCGCAATGATGTACGCTCCTGGGTTCAGCTCCCGGGCGGCCAGCGTGATCATGAGCGTGGTCGCGTCGTCGTAGAGGCTCACGACCACGCCTTCGGCGCGCTCGATGCCCGCGGCGATGAGCGTCTCATCGTCTGCGGCGCTCCCGCGCACGACCAGGAACCCCCGCTGCTCGGCCAGCGCGGCGGCGCCCTCTGCCTGTTCGACCACGACGAAGGGCACGCCGGCCTCGTCCAGCTTCAGGCAGATCGCCTGCCCGGTGCGTCCGTGGCCGACGATGACGTAGTGCCCCGAGAGGGCGTCCACTCGCCTCTGCATCTTTGTCCTCCGAAACGCTCCGGAAAGTTGCCCTTCCAGCAGGGTCGAGGCCAGGCTCGCGGCGAAGGTCGTCACCACGCCCAGGCCACCGAAGATCACCACGACCGCGAGCACCCGCCCAGCGGGCGTGAGCTCATGCACTTCGCCGTAGCCCACGGTGGAGATGCTGATCGCCACCATGTAGAAGGCGTCGAACAGGCTCCAGCCCGGCTCCAGCAGGTAGAAGCCCAGCGTCCCGGCCACCACGATGGCTACGAGAAGCCCGAGGATCTTCAGGTTTCTGCGCCAGTACTCGCTCACGGTGGGGCTCCGAGTAGACTGCCGGTCCCGATCGTCCCATCGGCCATCCCGGGGGTCGCCTCCCAGCGTTGGACGTGCGGAGGCGCGCGATCTCGGCTGGGAGCGATGACGACATCGTGACATCCCCCCGGATCCTGAACCGGCCGTCCCCGCGACCCTTCCATCCGCCGCTTCCAAGCAAAAGCGAGGTCTCGCCGTGCTCCCCTGCCTCCTCGACACCCTCTCGGGCGTCTCGGTCTCGTCTCTGGCCCCGGCGCCCAGGGCGGCGTCCACCGCCGCCCCGTCCCTCGCGGGCTGGGCGGCCTTCGCGGCTTCCTTCGGCGCCGTGGCCGTGGCGGAGCTCGGCGACCGGACCCAGCTCGCGCTCCTGGCCGCCGCGAGCGAGATCCCCCGCCCCTGGGCCCTCTTCGCGGGCGCCTCCCTGGCCTTCGCCGCCTCGAACGTCCTCGCCGTCACCGTGGGCGCCGTGCTGGCCGACGTCCTGCCGCCGGGCGTCATGGACCTCCTCGCCGCTGCGCTCTTCGCGGCCTTTGGGTTGGCCTTCGCGGTCCGGGCTCTCCGGCGGGGAGGCGCTCCGCTCGACGACGAGGCCGAGGAGCTGCCCGGCGAGGCCCGGGGGCGCGCGCCCGTCGTCTTGGCCCTGACGACCACGGCGTCCATCTTCCTCGCCGAGACCGGCGACAAGACCCAGATCGCCACGGCGACCCTGGCGGCCTCGGTGAGCCCCATCCCCGTCTTCCTGGGCGCCACAGCGGCCCTCCTCGCGAACGCTGGAGTCGCCATCTACCTGGGGCGCAGGCTGGCCTCGTTGCCACGCTCGCTGCGGCGCTGGCTGACCCCCGTGGCGGCTGCGCTGTTCTTGGGCTTCGCCGCCCTCGCCCTCAGCCGCGGGCTCGCGGCCTGAGCGAATCGTCCCCGCGCCTCGTCGCGACGCGCGCGGCTGGACGCGCTACAGTCGGGGTGGAAGACGCACGCAGCGACGGGCGGCTTCGGGCAAGCCCGAGCAGACCAGCCCGAGACGAGCGGGGGCACGACGATGGCCAGGCGAGTGGATCAAGAGGCCAGGATGTATGCGGTCTTGCGTGAGATCGTGGAGATCCACATCGCCACGGGGGCCCCGGTGGGTTCCAAGGCCGTGGCCCAGCGCCTCACCCAGCGCCCGTCATCGGCCACCGTCCGCGCGGTCATGGCAGCCCTGTCCGAGCGGGGGTGGATCTCCCAGCCCCACACCTCCTCCGGGCGCGTACCCACCGACGAGGGGTATCGGGTCTACCTGGCCCGCGCCGTGGGGACCAGCCGCGCTCGACTGGACGACCTGGATGACAGCCGCGTCATCGAGGCCCTGGCGCGCGGGGATGACCGCAGCGTCCGCGAGCTGCTGCGCGAGGCCGCGCGCCTGCTCGTGGACCGCCTGGACGTGGCGGGCGTGGTGGCGGCCCCCCAACTCGACGGCGCCGTCCTCCGTCACATCGAGTTCGTGGGGCTCGGGCGACACCGCCTCCTCGCCATCGTCGTCACGGCGGGCGGCGTCGTGCGCGAGCGCCTGCTGCGCGTGGCCGAGGCGCCGCCGGCCGGGACCCTGGAGCGCCTGTCCAACTACCTCATGAGCTTCTTGCCCGGCCTGACGCTGGCCGAGGTGCGGGCGCGGCTCGACGCCGAGCGCGCGCAGGCGCGGCACGCCCTCAGCGACCTGGAGGCCCAGGCCGTGGATCTGGGGCGCCGCGCGGTGGAGGGGACGGAGGAGGCGGACGTCGTCGTGGACGGCGCCGCCGCCGTGCTGGAGCGCGCCCAGCTCACCGACCCCGCGCGCGCGGCCGAGCTCGTGCGCACCTTGGACGAGCGGACCGCCTGGCTGGATGTGCTGGCCGAGGTCGCGGCGGCCGAGGACCTCCGCGTCTACGTGGGCGCCGAGCTGGGGGCGGCCGGGTTGGCCGACTGCGCGGTGGTCGTGAGCCCCTATCGAGCGGCCGCGGGGGCGGGCATGGTCGCCGTCGTGGGCCCCAAGCGCCTCGACTACCGGCGCACCATCCCCTTCGTCCGGGCCCTGGCCCTGCGCCTGGAGGATCTCATGGAGCGCGACGAGGCCCAGGCGTAGCCGATGATCGGTCGTTACGCGACGCCGTGGGGCCCGCGTTGCACGGCTGGCGCCGAGAGGCTAGCGTCACGGAAGGCTAGGGTGATTCGGGTCTCCGCGGGGCGCCGCAGAGGGGGAGCTGCGCGGCGCCTCGGTCGAGGTGGGCCGGGCCTTCGAAACGAGAACGGGACAGACGAGTCGAGGGAAGGAGCGGATGGGCACCGATCAGCGCGATGACTCACGGGACGATCTGGGCGCCTCGGCTCCGTCGCCGCGGACCTCCAGCCCCCCGGAGGGGGCCGACCTGCTCGCCCCCGCGCAGGGGCAGACGCCCGGGGTGTTCAAGCTCGATCTCGGCGGCGGCGAGGGCACCCTCGACGACCTGGACGGGGGGGATCTGGAGGCGGCCCTGGCCGACGCCGTGAGTCAGATGGAGCGGGCGGCGGAGCTGCGGCGCGCGCAGCCCGCGGCGAGAGGTGGGACCAAGCCCGCGCCGCGCTCGGGGAAGCGGCCCGGGGCCCGGACTCCCTCCCGTGATGCGCCCGCCGAGGGGCGCAAGCGCATTCGCGGCGCCGTCCCGCGCGTGCGGCCTGGTTCCCGCGCGGCCGCCGTGGCCGCCGCGCGGGGGGCCGCGCGGCTCGTGACGGGGTCGCGCCCGGGGGTGGGGAGCCTCGGGCAGCAGGCGGCCGAGCGGGTCCGCGAGCTGGAGGGCAAGCTCCAGCAGGCGGAGGCGGAGAAGGCCGACCACAAGCGCAAGCTCGGCCAGATGCAGGCGGAGACCGTGAGCTTCCGCAAGCGCCTGGAGGGGCAGGCGGAGCAGGCGCGCAAGCGCGGGCGGGAGGACGTGTTTCGGGCGCTGCTCGGGATCATCGACAACCTGGACGCGGCGATCTCGGGCGCCGCGGCCAACCGGGACTTCGACATGCTCTTCCAGGGCATCGAGATGACCCTGCGCCAGCTCTTGGGCACCATGCCGACGCTGGGCCTGGAGACCTTCGGGGCCGTGGGAGACACCTTCGACCCGGCGCGCCACGAGGCGTTCCGCACCGCGACCACGAACCGGGTGCCGCCGGGCTCCGTCGCGGAGGTCCTGCGGCGCGGCTTCCTGTTCGAGGGGACGCTGCTGCGCCCCGCGCTGGTCGTGGTCGAGGCGCGGGGGACGGAGACGAGCCCCGATCTCAAGGCCGCGCCGGTGCCGGGCGGGGGCCGCGGGGACGCTTGAGAGGAGAGGCGGCGGTCGCGCGGGGCGGCGGCGCGACCGCGCGCGCCGTGCCGGAGGACAGGGGGCGGCAGCGAGCTGCGCGTTGACATGGGCGGCTCGGGGCGGTAGGGAGCCGCGGCCTATGATCACGTCTCGTACCAGCGCGCCCTGTGGGGCTCCGGCACGGCGCGCGCCCGGCGCGTCGCGGCGCGGCGCGCAGGTGCCTGTACGCGGGCTGTGGCTGGGGCTCGTGGCGCTGAGCGCCGCGGCGGTCGGCGGCTGCGCCACCGCCGGCCCGCCCGTGAGCGCCGTGCACGGGGCTGCCCGGAGGACGTACTACGAGGGCATGACGGAGCTGGTGGCCGGCAACTACATCCGCGCGCGGAAGCTCCTGAGCCGCGTGGCGCGGAACCCGCGCGCCGGGCGGTACGCCCCGCTGGCTCGCCTGCGCACGGCGGACGCGCTGTTTCTCCAGCAGCGCTACCAGGAGGCGATCGAGGTCTACCGGTCCTTCGTGGCGCAGTACCAGGCGGACCCCAACCTGCCTTACGCCCGCTATCGCATCGCCGCTGCCTATTTCGAGCGCATGCCCACGAGCTGGTTCCTGGCGCCGCCGGCCTACGAGCTGGACCAGACCATGACGGCGGAGGCCGAGCGCGAGCTCAAGGGCTTCCTCCAGGCGTTCCCCGTGAGCGTCTACGCCCACGAGGCGCGCGGCTTGTTGCACAAGGTCTGGGAGACGTTAGCCGCGCGCGAGATCTACGTGGCGGACTTCTACGCCGCTCGGGGCGCCCACCGCGCGGAGGCGTGGCGTCTCCAGGCGGCCGTCGATCGGTACCCGGCGGTGGCGCTGCGGGAGCCCTTGGTCTGGCGTATGGTCCAGGCCTACGGGGCCGCTGGCGAGACGGCGGACGAGGCGCGCGCCTGCGCGCTGTACCTGGAGCGCTTCCCCACGGGCCCGCACGTCGCGGGCGCCAAGGCTCGCCTCGCCGCCATCCGGGCGGACGCGGGCGCACTCACCGGGCCGAACGGGTCGGCCCCCACACCCCCCACCTCCGAGTAGGGAATCACCAAAGGAGACCACCTCATGGCAGCCAAGACCCCCAAGCAGCTCGTCGCCGAAAAGTTCGGGACCCGCAAGGACCTCGTGGACGCGATCCTCAAGCTCACCGGAGACGGCGCCGGGGCTCGCTCGGCCCTCATGGGCACGACGAACAAGAAGCTCTTGCGCATCCACGAGGTCGCCACGCAGGTGCAGGAGCGGTTCGGCGGCAAGGACGGCCTCATCGACGCCATCGCCAAGCTCCAGTTCGGCGGCAGCGCCCCCAACGCCGGGTGGCGCGAGAAGATGCAGGGCCGCACTGTGAAGCGCCTGCTGGACATGCACCGGCAGCTCTCGTAGCTCGCGGGCGGCGCTGCGCAGATGAGCGGGCCGTCGCGCCTCGGGTTCCTGCCCGGGGCAGGCGGCCCGTCGTGCGTTCTCGGGGGGCGCTCTGCGCGCTCACCCGTCTGCCTTCCCCGTCGCGGTCCCCGCTCGTTGGGGCGGCTCGTGGCGCTGGGTGCCCCGATCCGCCACCTGCTCTGAGGACCGAGGCGCAGGAGGCCGCGTTTGGGCA
>CAYZID010000123.1:0-3362 GCA_964478315.1 uncultured Myxococcales bacterium
GGGTGGGGTCAGCTCTCGCCGCTCCTCGGAGAGGGCGGGCGCAGGGGTGGGGCGCGACGGCAGGGACGGGAGCTCCAGCCCCGGCGACGTCCCGCGACGCATGGGGACCCGCCCGAAGACCCCCTCCAGGACGGGCTTGACGGCGAGCGGGTCCAAGGGCTTGGTGAGGCGCGCCTTGACGCGCTCCTCGAACGTGGCGCGGACCTCCGGGGGCGTGCGGTCGCTGTAGACGACGGCCAGCGGGATGTTGTGGGTGTCCGGGGAGCCGGCGAGCCGCTCCTGGACGGCCAGGGCGTCGGGGGCGTCCGCGGACAGGAGGATGAGCGACGGGCCCCGCTTGAGGCCGTCCTCCACGTGCTCCCATCCGCTGCGCGCGGCGAAGACGTCCACGCCGGTGAGGCCCACCCAGCGCCGGAGCATGCGGGTCGTCTGCGGGTCATGGTCGATGACCAGGATCTTGCGCTGCGTCCTCATCCCTACCCACCCAGGTCCCGCCAGGCCTCCGGTGCGCCCAGAGCCCGTAGACCGCTCCTCATGGGTATCACAGGCTCCGCGCCACGGCGACCCCTGACGAGCCCTCACGCGGCGCGGCTCGCCCCGCCGGTTGCGCCGGTCGGCCCCGTTCCCCCGGTGACCGAGCGAGGGTGGGCCGGGGTTGCGCGGCCCGGGGCGCAGCCCCCATCTTGGACGGTGCGAACCCCCTCTCCCCGCGGACCCGGAGGACCTTGCCCCCATGAACGAGCTCACGGCCGCCCTCACGGCGCTCACCTTCACCGCGCTGGCGGCCTGCGCCGGGACGCGGCCCGCGCGCGCCCTGGACATCCCGTCGGACGCGCCCACCGCCCCCATCGCGGCAGCCCCCGAGCCGGCCGTCGAGCCGGCGCCCGCGGCGCCCCCGCCGACCGAGGCCGCGCCGCCAGCCCCTCAGACAGAGGCCGACAAGTGCGTGGCCGAGTGCCTGGCCGAGCGCAAGGCCGCGGGCGACGAGCAGGCCAGTGAGTTCTGGTGCGTCCAGGACTGCAACGGCGGCAACGACTGGTAGGCCCCCGCCGCCGTCACGGCGACGCCCTCGACCGACTCCCTGACAGAGCCGGAGGAGGGCGTCCTGGGACAGCCGCAGAGGCTCAGAAGCGGTACTGGCCCACCAGCTTGAAGATGCGCTCGCTCGTGGGGAGGTCGCCCGAGGCCTCCAGGTAGCGGTCCGAGAAGACGGCCGACAGCACGCCCACGTTGCGCCAGAAGTACCAGTGCAGAGCGGCGCGCCACGTGAGCTCGTCGCGCTGCTTGCGGATGTCGGTCTCGGCGACCTTGGGCGGGTGGTCCATCTCCGTGCCGATGTACTGGCCGAAGTCCGCCGCGAACAGCAGCGTCTTGGGCACGATGAGGAACCCGGCGGCGGCGTTGTAGGCCACCTGCCACGAGCCGAACTCCACCTCACGCTTGAGGTAGGTCTCGGCCTGGAAGATGAGGCGGTTGTGGCGCAGGGTGAACTGAAGGTTGGCCGCCGGGTAGCGCTCCTGGGCGCGCTGGTCGTACTTGGCGCCGATGGCGAAGGCGATGGCCGTGGGCGTGGGCGTGTAGAGCATGGGGTTGTCCCAACGGCTCACGTGCCCCACGGCGTCGATGGAGAGCTGGGCCCCCGCCGTCCAAGTGAAGTTCGTGTTGTCGTAGGTGAAGTAGCGCCCGCCCACGTTGCCAGCGAAGCGCCCCGACCCGCCCGCCACGAAGGCGCGGTACTTGAGCTTGGCGGTCAGCGGCCCCCCCACCTCCAGGGCGGCCCCGTTCCCCTGCTCGAAGGCGTTGTAAAGGTAGTAGGGCGCGTCGATCACGAGCTGCTTGGAGGCCGAGCGGATGAGGGCCGAGGACAGCCCGCCGCCGCCCGAGTTGACGTTGATGTAGTGGCCGCCACCGATGGGCACCTGGAACATGGCGAAGGTCAGGCGCGGGGTCTTCTCGGTGCGCATGCTCACCAGGAAGAAGGAGTCCTGGATGAAGGGCATGGGCCCGAAGGCTCGGAGCTGGAGGGTCGAGAAGCGCACGTCGGGCCTGCTCTCGTTGAGGTCGTAGCTGCCCGTGACCTGGCCCACGACGGAGAAGCGCAGCCCCGGCGCGCCGCGGCAGACGCTGACGCTGGGGTCGAAGCGGCAGCCGAAGTCCGCGCAGTCCGTGCGGCCATCGCCGTCGTTGTCGATGCCGTCGGAGCAGTCCATGTCGTTGCGCTCGCCGTCCTTGTCGCCCCCCTTGCCGATGAGGTCCTCGACGGTCTGGCCGGCGCCCAGCTCGGGGATGTCCTCGTCGGCCGCCCCGCCGGGCCCGGTGAGCCCCGCCGTGCCGCCCTCCAAGGGGCCCGTCCAGCTCCCCTTGCAGACCGAGATGTAGCTCTGCAGGCAGTCGGTGTCGTCGCAGTCCACGTGGCCGTCGCGGTCGTTGTCCACCCAATCGCTGCAGCGCGCGTCCGTGGACTCGGGCTTCCCGTCGGGCTGGCACGCCGGATCCTTGGCGCAGTCGTGGTCGCCACAGTCGGTGACCGTGTCGCCGTCGTTGTCCACGCCGTCCGTGCAGCTCGTCTCGTGCGCGGGCTTGGCGTCCTTCACCGGCGCAGCGGGCTCGGCCGCTGGCGTCGCGGGCTCGGCCGCCGGCGTCGCGGGCTCGGCCGCCGGCGTGGCGGGCTCCGGCGTGGCGGCCAGCGCCCCAGGCGCCCCCAACAACAGCGCGGTCGCGGCCGCACTCACCCAAGCCAGTCGTGGCATCGTCGACATCCTCGCTCCTCGCGTTCCGGCGGCCTGCGCTACTCGCAGACGCGCGCGCCCTCGCACACTGTCACCATGGGGTTCCAGCCGCAGTCCCAGTCCTCGCAGTCCACAAACCCGTCTCGATCGTTGTCCTGGCCGTCGCTGCACCGCGCGTTGGCCTCCTCGGTCGTGTCGGCCAGGCTCTCGGCGCACGCGCGCCGGACCTCCAGGTCGTCGGCCAGGCGGCACGAGTTGTCATCGCAGTCGGTGTAGCCGTTGCCGTCGTTGTCGACCCCGTCCACGCACTTGTCGAACGTGATCTCCATGACCGAGGCGCAGTACTCCAGCACGTCCGTCTTCGTGGACTGGGAGCACGAGTAGTCCCCGCAGTCCGTGTAGCCGTTGCCGTCGTCGTCCAGGCCGTTGGAGCAGTGCTCCAGGTCGCTCTCGGTGTACTTGGCGCAGTAGGCGGCGACCTCCGGATCCGTGGAGCGCGAGCACGAGTGGTCGGCGCAGTCCGCGAAGCCGTTGGCGTCGTCGTCCTTGCCGTTGGAGCACTGCTCCAGCGTGGTCTCCGTGGCCGACGCGCAGTGGTCCAAGATCGCCTGGTCCGTGGACTTGGAGCACGAG
>CAYZID010000123.1:3462-16333 GCA_964478315.1 uncultured Myxococcales bacterium
AAGTCCCCGCAGTCCGTGTAGCCGTTGCCGTCGTTGTCCACGCCGTCCGAGCACGCCTCTAGCGTGTCCTCGCTGGGGAGGTTCGCGCAGTAGTCCAAGATCGCCTGGTCCGTGGACTTGGAGCACGAGAAGTCCCCGCAGTCCGTGTAGCCGTTGCCGTCGTTGTCCACGCCGTCCGAGCACGTCTCCAGCGTCGTCTCGGGCTTGGAGCAGGCGGCGTGGATGGCGCAATCGGGGTCGTCGCAGTCGGTCTGGCCGTCCTTGTCGTCGTCCACCTGGTCGTCGCAGACCGCCTCGAAGCAGCCATCGACGCCCGCGCAGCCCGTGTCGGCGCAGTCCGTGTAACCGTCGCCGTCGTTGTCCCGCCCGTCGGTGCAGGCGCGCTCGGCGTCCTCGCGGCAGACCGTCACGAACAGCCCCTGGGAGCACTGGAAGTCCTCGCAGTCCGTGAAGCCGTTCTGGTCGTTGTCCACGCCGTCCGAGCACAGGTCGTCGGTGAACTCGTGCCCGCAGCAGTTCTCGGGGTTCGCCTGGCACTCCCGGTCACCGCAGTCGAACTGCCCGTCGTCGTCGTTGTCGATCTGATCGTGGCAGAGGGCGAAGGTGTTCTCGGGCTGCAACGTCAACAGGAGCGGGACGTCCTCGCCGCACTGCTGGGAGTCGTACACGCAGTCGGGGTCTTCGCAGTCGGTGAGCCCGTCGAAGTCGTTGTCCAGACCGTCCGAGCACAGGTGGTCGCCCACCTCGTAGCCCAGGACGGGCCGCGCGGGGGCCTTGTAGTCGCAACCCGCGCCCGTCACCGCCCAAACGCACGCGGCGGCCCCGAGGACGAGCGCGCCGAGCGTCCACCGCGGCGCGACGACCCCGAGCCCTCCCTGAAGGCCTCGCTCGCTCACTTGAGGCATTCCGCCTTCCCCCCGCCGAACCGGCGCCGGAAGTCCGTGTAGATCATGCAGGAGCCCACCTTCCCCACGGGGATGAGGCCCGCCTTGCGGTAGCCCACCAGCGCCCGGGTGAAGGGCAGCAGGTGCGCCTTGTCCTTCATCCAACCCACCGCCTCGTAGTGGATGAAGCTGGTGACCAGCTTGGTGAGCTCCTCGTCGTTGTACTGCTCGACGATGGAGGCGATGGACGGGTCGCTCTTGACCTTGGCGAGCACCTTGGCCACCAGCTCGGGCGTGGGCTCGAGCACGTGGTGGCAGACGACCTCACACTCCTTGTAGGCGTTCTCGTGGAGCCACTTGAGGGAATGGCCGTCCTTGGTGGACACCAGGCGGTTGTAGGTAAGGCCGTCGCGCCCGCCGCCCTCGGTGGTCGAGTGGGTGGACGTGAGGATGAAGTCCGGCACGCCGTGGGCCCACATGCCGCGCTTGGCCTTGATGGCCTCCTGCTGGGCGGCGATGACCTCGGGGCGCGCGGGCCCCTTGACGGACATGGCGTGGGCCAGGCCCTTGCGCACGGAGTCCACGACCAGGTCGGGGCACCACCACAGGGTGCGCCCGTAGGTGTCTTGGGACAGATCGGACTCGCAGTGCCACACGCCGCGCCGCCCGTTGTAAGCGCCGAGCTTGGCGATGACGTAGAGCTCGTGGAAGTCCCAGTCGCCCCACTTGTGGACGGGGCCGAAGCTCTCCAGCGTGTTGAAGCCCTCCAGGCGCGCTTTCGTACCCCGGAACTTGCCGGCCAGCACGCGATAGCTGTCGCCGTCGTTGAAGAAGACCGGCGACGCGACGCCGTTGAGGTAGACCTTGGTGACGGGATCTCCGGCCCGCGCCACGTGGGGCGCCACCGCCGCCACGGCGACGACCGCTCCGACCACCCAAAGCCACCGTCGCGCGGCCCACCGCGCCGCCCCGCTACCCACGCCTCGTCCGCGCATCTCGATCACCCGGACACCTCCCCGGTCTGCGACGGGCGCATCATAGGGACGCCCCCTCCGCTTGTCATGCCCCAACTGGCGGGCGCAGCAACGGGCTGGGGGGGGACGTGCAACCTGGCGGGGGAAGCGGGGGACCGGAAGTCTTGGGACTTAAGGTATCCTGGAGGCGCCCCGTTGGGGTGGGTGAGGCGGTGGCCCGCGAGGGTCGCGGGTTCACGGTGTCCCGCGGACGGCGAGGTCCCAGAGGAGCGACGATGACGGAGTCCCGAAGCCCGCACGGCGGTGGGCGCGAGCGGCGGCGCCACTTCCGCCTGCGCTACCCCATCCAGAAGCGCCCCTTCATCGACGTCAACGACCACGTCTGCCAGCTCACCGAGCTGTCCGAAGGCGGGCTGCGCTTCCGGTGCGAGGGTTGGAAGGCCCCCTTGGGTGAGGACGTGACGGCGCGCGTCCACTTCGACGACGGCACGACGGTCATCCTGGTGGGCGCCGAGGTGAAGCGCATGGACGGAGACGAGGTCGTCCTCACCTTCCGCGACGGCGTGTCCCTGGCCCGCATGGTCCGCGAGCAGCGGCGCATCATCCGCGCGAGCCTCATCGAGGGGCGCCCCGAGGACCTGGAGCTGCTGCGCGTGGAGGCGACGCCGGGGCGCCGTTGACGGCCCCCCGACGCGCCCGGAAGACCCGCGCCAACAGCGTCGCCACCTGCTCGAACAGGTCGCGCGGGATGGCCCGCCCCACGCGCACGCGCCGCCACAGGGCCCGGGCCAGCGGCTTGTCCTCCAAGATGGGCACGCCGTGGCGCCGCGCGAGATAGCGGATGTGGGCGGCCACGGAGTCCGCCCCCTTGGCCGTGACGAGCGGCGCCTCGTCCTCGCCCGGGCGGTAGCGCAGGGCGATCGCCAGGTGCGTGGGGTTCGTGACGATGACGTCCGCCTCGGGCACGGCCTGGATGATGCGGTTGAGCGACAGCTCCCGGTGGGCCTGACGACGGCGCTGCTTGACCTCCGGCCGCCCCTCGTTCTCCCACTGGTCGCGCTTGACCTCCTCGGCCGTCATGTAGAGCTTCTCGCGGAGCTGGCTGCGCTGCCACAGGTAGTCGAGGACGGCGACCACGCCGAAGACCCCGGCGGCGCCCAGAAGGAGCTGCCACAACAGCGCGCGCGTCAGGGCCTCGGCGTGGGCCACCGAGGTGAGCCCCAGCAGCGGGATCTGCCCCATGGCCCCCGCGAGGACGAGGAACACGACGAGCCCCGCGGCGCTCACCTTGGCCAAAGCCAACCCCACACGGATGGACCCCTTCTTGGGACCGAACAGCTCGGCCAGCTTCGGGCCCGGGTTGAGCCGCGACCACTTGAACCCGATGAGCTTCCAGGCGAAGAGCAAGCGCGTCTGGGTGAAGCCCGCCACGAGGACGCCCACGAGGCCCACGAGGGTGAGCCCCAAGGCGGGCCAGCCGAGAGCCTCCAGCGAGCGGGCGATGCCGGCGAGGAGGGACGAGGGGTCCCCATCCAGCTCGCGCGCGGCCACGCGGATGGCCTGGTGGCTCCCCGCCACGAGCGCACCGCCGAACAGGGAGAAGGCCAGGGCCAAGGCCAGGAGGTGGCTCGCCCCCAGGACGTCCCGAGAGATGGCCACGCGGCCCTCGCGGCGGAACTCGTCGCGCCGGTGTTGGGTGGGTTCGAATTGGCGCTCGCCGCCACCTTGGGGGTCTTCCGCCATGGTCTACGGGCCGCCCGTCGAGAGGTGCACCATGTGGGCCGGGAGGGCCTCCACGCCGCGGGTCACGGCCACCTGGACCGCCTCGCCCTCCATGGACAGCGCCAGGAGGCCCGCCATGATGACCAGGCCCAGGCCGATGCCAAAGAGGTTCATCTGGGGCACGACCCGCGAGATGAGGGCCAGGGCGATGTAGACGACGAGGGAGGACACGACCACCGGCGCCGCGAGCAGCAGCGCGGTGCGCGTGAACTCCACGAGGGCTTGAGCGAGGTCCCACGCGGTGGGCAAGGTGAGCTGCTCGACACCCACGGGGTAGGCCTGGAGGTGCGCGAAGAGGGTCTGGAGCACCACGCGGTGGCCGCCCACGGCCGTGAACACGAGCCCCGCCGTGAGCCCCATGAGGGCGCCCAGGGACAAGGTCTGCTCGCCGGTCCGGGGGTCCACGAAGAGGTTCATGGACAGGGCCATGGAGATGCTCGCCACCGAGCCGGCGGCCTCCACGGCGGAGATCACCATGCGCAGGGCCAAGGCCATGCCCCCACCCAAGAGCGCCTCCCGGGCGAGGAGCAGCGCCAGCGTCACGAGGTCGCCGGGCGGCGCGATGAACACGGGACCCAGGGCGAGGTCCAGGACGAGGGTCAGGGCGAGGGCGAGGAGGAGGCGGACCCGCGCGGGGAGGGTCCCCGCGGACACGCCCGGGACCGCCGTGAGGAGCACGGCGAGCCGCGTGAGGATGAGGAGGCCGCCCAAGACATAGCCCACCAGGAGGTCGGCGGGCAGGGAGACGCCCCCCGCGCCCAGCGAGGCGGCGGGCACGGCTACGAGCGCCCCACCAGCTCGGTGAGGCGCACGCCGAACTTGTCGTTGACGACCACGGCCTCGCCGCGGGCCACGAGCTTGCCGTTGACGCGCACGTCCAGGAGCTCGCCGGCGACCTTGCCCAGCTCGATGGTGGCCCCGCGCGACAGCTCCAGGAGCTCGCGGATGGGCAGGCGGCGGCGCCCCAGCTCCACCGTGACCTCCACGGGCACGTCCAAGAACATCTCCAGGCCGGGGGCGCCGGCGGCGGCGGGGTCGGTGTCGCTCATGAGGGCTCTCCAGGGCTGTCGGGGGCGGCTGGACCGCCGGGCAGGGGGCCGGCCGGCACGAGGACGATGCCGCCGTGGGCCACCTCGGGGCGCACGGCGAAGCGCGGGACGCCGTCCACGAGGAGCTCCACCTGCTCCTCGGGGTCCGAGGTCAGCGGCAGCAGCGTCCCGGGGCTCCACGCGGCCACGTCGCGCAGCGTCAGCGTCCGGCGGCCCAGCACGGCCGTGATCTCCAAGGGGGCCTCGGCCACGAGGCTCCGCAGGCGCGCGCGCCACGCAGGATCGGGCGGGGCGTCGGCGGCCGGGTCCCCGCCGAGCTTGGCGGCGAGAGGCCGCAGCGCCCCCGCGGGGAGCGCCAGCGTGAGCGTCCCCGAGAGCTCCTCGGACCACCGGAGCCCCGCCGAGAAGACCATCATGTCGTCCCCTGGCCCAGCGCCCGCCAGGGTGGCGTGGCGGCGGTCCGTCTCGGCCTTCACGAGCGTGATCCCCACGGGCGCCACGTCGCGCCAGGCGGCCTCCAAGGGCCCCGACAGGGTGGCCACGACGCGACCCAGCAGGCGCCGCTCGGCGGCCGTGAAGGTGCGCTTGGCGAGCGTGTCCGTGGCCCCCTTCCCCCCCCCGGGCCCCCCGAGCAGGCGGTCGAGGATGTGAAAGACGAGCGGCGGGTCCAGGAGCACGAGCCCCTTGGCCCCCAGCCCCTCCCAGCGCGTGATGAGGACACCGTGGGGGTTGGGGAGGCTCGCGAAGAGCTCCGAGAAAGGCACGCGCTGGGGCTTGAGGACGGTGAGCTCCACGTGCCCGCGCGTCACGCGCCCCAGCTCCGCCTCGGCGCCTCGGCAGAAGGACTGGTGGATGAGGTCCAGCGCGGGCGAGTCCACGTCCTGGGCCCGCGACGCGAGAAGATCGTAGGGGCGCACGTCGCCGTCGTGGCCGCCAGCGGGCATGTCCACGGTCGGCGCGTTGCCGCCCTTGAGGATCGTCTCCGTGAGGGCGCGCAGCTCCTCCTCGGTCAAGAGCTGCTCGGGCGCCGTCCCGGTGGGGTCGGTGGGGTCGAGGTCGGGCTGGCGATCGTGGTCGCTCATGCGCTCGCGCTGGTCCTACCCCGCCGGTGGGGTCGCAAGGGGGGCCACGCTGGGCCCCGCGTGGAGCTGGGGCGCGCGTGACAGAGGCCGGGCTCCGCCGCGCGCGTTCCGAGGGCGAGGGGAGTGTCCCCGCCCGCCGTGGGAGAAGCAAAGCGCGTGCCACGCTCTCGTGCTCGTGCGCTCATGCCCTCATGGCCTCATGGAGCAGGCCCTCTTACGCGCTGGCGTCCATGCGCTTGAGCTTCTCGACGAGGGTCGTGCGGTTGAGCCTCAGGAGGCTCGCGGCGGCCGTGCGGTTGCCCGAGGAGCGGCGCAGCGCTTCGCGGATCATGCGCCGCTCATAGGCCTCCAGGGTCCGACGCAGGTCCAGCCCTTCCTCGGGCAAGGTCACGGGCGGCAGGGGCCCGGATGGCTGGGCCGGCTGCTGGACCGGCTGGTGAGCGGGCGCCGCGTCTCGGGAGCCCCCCCGCAGCGCGGCCCGCGCGGCGGCGGTCTCGGCGGCGGCGGGTGCGCCGGGGGCGAGGTGCGTCGACGAGCGTCGGGCGAGCGAGCGCCTCATGAGATCGTTCCAACGGAGGTCGCCCTGGCGCCCCCCGGCGCCCACGCGGTGGGCCACGTCGGGCACGTCCACGAGGCCCTCGGGCTTGAGCACGAGCACGCCCTGGATGAGGTTCTCCAGCTCGCGGACGTTCCCAGGCCAGGAATAGGCCTCCAGCAGCGCCAGCGCCTCGGGTGTCAAATCTCGGACGGTCGAGTCGTTGGGCGGCCCGTAGACCCGCAGGAAGTGCCGGGCCAGGGGCCCCACGTCCTGGGGACGCTCGCGCAGCGGCGGGACGACGAGCCGCACGACGTCCAGGCGATAGAAGAGATCCAGGCGGAAGGTGCCCTCCTCGACCAGGGCCTGGAGGTCGCGGTTCGTGGCCGCCACGAGCCGGAAGGTCGCCTTGCGCGGCGTGTGGGAGCCAAGGGGCTCGAACTCGTGCTCCTGGAGGACGCGCAGGAGCTTCACCTGGAGGGCGAGAGGCATCTCGCCGATCTCGTCGAGGAAGAGCGTGCCCCCGTTGGCGGCCTCCAGGCGCCCGATCCGCGCGCGGTCCGCGCCCGTGAAGGCGCCGCGGACGTGCCCGAACAGCTCGCTCTCCAGCAGGTGCTCGGGGATGGCCCCGCAGTTCGTGGGGACGAAGGGCCCCTGGGCCCGCTGGCTCAGCGCGTGGAGCGCCCGGACGATGCCCTCCTTGCCCACGCCGCTCTCGCCCGTGACCAGCACGGTCGCCTGGCTGCGGGCCACGCGGGGCAGCTTCGCCAAGAGGTCCACGAGGGGGCTCGTGGGGGCGTGGATGATCCCGTCCAGGGCCTGGACCGGAGGCGCGCCATCGCCCAGCGGCGAGGACCCGGACGAGGTGGGGCCACGGCGGGCGCGAGCAGGTTGGCGAGAGGGTCTGGGCATGGGCTCCTGGGGATCGTCCGCCTCCGAGCCCCAAGGGGAGGCTCGGCGCAGGCGGCCACGGACGAGCGTTTCACGGCCCTCGGGCGTGGTCAAAAAACGCCCCCGCGAGCGCGTGGGGTCCGGCGCCGTCAAGGGCTTGACGGGCGCGACGCGAGAGAGCCGTCAACGCGCTGGCGATCTCGCGGAGGCCGCCGGGTGCCCCTCCCGGCCTCCCGGCCTCCCCATGCGGTCGCGCACCAGCAGGGAGCCGGGAGAACGCCTGGCACGCCGTGTGCAAGGTCGGTCCCCGCCATGTTCTCCCCTGCACCCGACCCCGCCGCCCGCTCCTCGGTCGCCCCGCCTGACGGGATGCCTGGGCCTCACGCCGAGCGCCGCGCGGCGGCCGCCCCGCCGATCGGAGACGGGCCGCTGCTCCACAGCGAGAGCCCGGCCATGCAGCGGGTGCTGCGCCTGGTGGAGGGGGTAGCGCCCACGCCCACCACGGTCCTGCTCACGGGGCCGAGCGGCGTGGGCAAGGAGGTGTTGGCCCGTCACCTCCACGCGCGGTCACCCCGCGCTGGGCGGCCCTTCGTGGCCGTGAACTGCGGCGCCATACCCGAGACGCTGGCCGAGAGCGCCTTCTTCGGGCACGAGCGCGGCGCCTTCTCCGGGGCCACGCGCGCCCAACCCGGGCACTTCGAGGCGGCGCACGGCGGGACCCTGCTGCTGGACGAGCTGAGCGAGCTGCCCCTGGACCTCCAGGCGAAGCTCCTGCGGGTCCTCCAGGAGCGGGAGGTGTACCGGGTCGGTGCAACCCGTCCCCGATCGGTAGACGTGCGGGTCATCGCCACGACGAACCGGGACCTGCGCCGGCTGGTGCGCGAGGGAGCCTTCCGCGAGGACCTGTTCTATCGCGTGAACGTCTTCCCGCTCCGCGTCCCGGCGCTGGCGGAGCGCCGCGAGGACATCCCCGCCCTGGCCCGCGTCCTGGCGAGGCGGCACGCGGGGCGCCTGGGCTGGGAGCGCGCCGGGCTCACGGACGACGCCATCGACGCGCTGTGGGCGCGGGAGTATCCGGGCAACGTCCGCGAGCTCGCCAACGTCATCGAGCGGGCGCTGGTCCTGGCGGGGGACGGGCCCGCCACCGCCGCGCACGTGCGCGCCGCGGACGCCGCCCACCACGAAGGGCCGCGGCCCAGCGAGGCGCCGGCCCAGGCGGTGACGGCCCCGCCGCCCGCCCCCCCCGGCTCCCTAGACGCCGCGCTGGCGGCCGGGGCAACGCTGGCCGACCTGGAGCGACTCGCCATCCTCCGCACGCTCACGGCCCACGGTGGCAACCGGACGCACGCCGCGCGCGCCCTGGGCGTGAGCGTCCGCACGCTCCGCAACAAGCTCCGCGCCTACCGCGCGGCCTCCGTGCCCGTGCCCGGGCCGCCCGCGCCCGGGCGCCCCACCCTCGTCTCCGTGCCGCCCGCGGCGCAGGCGTCCACGTCCGCGCCCACGACTACGTCCACGCCCCAGGAGGTGTCCTGATGTCCCTCGTCCGCGACGCGACCAGCGCCTCCCTGCAAGCCGCCCTGGACCTACGGGCCGCGCGCCAAGACCTGCTGACGTCCAACCTCGCCAACGTGGACACGCCCGGCTACCAGCCGCGCGACCTGGAGGGCGAGGGCGTCCTCCGCGAGCTGGTGGCGGCGGACGGCGCCCGGCCCAACACGCTGGACCGGCGCGATCCTCGGCACCTGCCGGAGCCGCCGGTGGAGATGCGCGCCGCGCGGGACGAGGTCGTGGAGCGGCCCGACGCCACGAACACGCTGGATGACAACGGCGTGGACCTGGACAAGGAGATGGCGCGCCTGGCGGACAACGCCCTGCGCTACACGGCGACCATCGAGATGCTGCGCCGCCGCCAGGGCACCCTGGGCGGCGTCATCCAGACCATGACCGAGCGGGGATAGGAGCTGACCCATGCCCAGCATGACGAGCGGATTGCGAATCGCGTCGAGCGGCATGAGCGCTCAGCGCATCCGGCTGAACCTCATCGCGTCGAACCTGGCCAACGCCCACACCACCCGCACGGCGGAGGGAGGGCCCTACCAGCGCAAGGACCCCATCTTCGCGGCGACGCCGTTGGACGGCGGGCTGGCGGCGGCGGGTGAGGCGGGCGCCGCCGCGGGCGCCGCGGGGGTGGAGGTCGTGGACGTGCGCACGGACACGAGCCCCGGGCCCTTGGTCCACGATCCGTCGCACCCGGACGCGGACGCCCAGGGCAACGTCCACATGCCCAACGTGAACCCCGTGGAGGAGATGGTGAACATGATCACGGCCTCGCGGAGCTTCGAGGCCAACGTCTCCGCCTTCCGCACGCTGCGCGACATGGTGCAGCGGGCACTGGAGATCGGGAGGTAGCCCGTGAAGACCCTGCCCATCCCCCTCATCCGCATGGCGGCGGCGCCGGCCGCCACGCGCCCGGCCGCGGCCACGTCCACCGAGGGGCCGCGCTTCGAGGAGATCCTCCGCGGCGCCCTGGACAAGACCCAGGCCTTGCACGAGGTCGCCGACGCGCGAGTGGAGCAGTTCCTGCAAGGGGAGGACATCCCCGTGCACGAGGTCATGGCGGCGCTCGCCGAGGCGGATCTCTCCACGAAGCTCGCCACGGCGGTGACCACGAAGGTCATCGAGGCCTACAAGGCCCTCACCCAGATGCAGGTCTAACCCCCCTCGCGCCGTCTCTGGACGCGCTCACCCCTTGGAGCCTGACCCATGGCCGACGAAGCCGCCCAAGCCACGACCGCCGAGCAGGCCACGCCCACGGCGCGGGCCCGCGCCGCGCTGGACCGCGTCACGGGCGGGCGCGGGGCCTGGGTGCTGGCGGGCCTCGCCGCGCTGGCCCTGGTGGGCGCGGGGTGGGCGGCGCTCACGGTGGCCACCCGCGCGTCGTGGAGCCCCGTGGCGCGGGGGCTGCTGCCCGAAGACGCCAAGGCCGCCGTGGAGGCCCTGGAGGCCAAGAAGATCCCGCACGAGCTGGACGGCGACGGAGGCGTCATCCTGGTTCCCGAGGACCGCGTCCCCGAGGCGCGGTTGGAGCTGGCCGTGGCGACTCTGCCCAGCGGGCGCGCCGTGGGCTTCGAGCTGTTCGACAAGAGCGACATGGGGCGGAGCTCCTTCGCCGAACGGGTGAACTTCCGCCGGGCCCTGGAGGGTGAGCTGGCGCGCACGATCCGCGCCCTGGGCCCCGTGCTGCGGGCGCGCGTGCACCTGGTGCTGCCCAAGCGGCGCGTCTTCCAGAAGGACCAGGCCCAGCCGAGCGCGTCCGTCGTCGTGACGCTGCGCCCGGGCCGGGCGCTTGCCTCGCACCACGTCCAGGCCATCCGCCAGCTCGTGGCGGGCGCCGTGGAGCGCATGGAGCCCACGCGCGTGGCGGTCGTGGACGACAAGGGGGACGTCCTGGCGCGGGGCAGCGGGCCGGGGCTCGACGCCCAGGAGGCGCTGGAAAAGCAGACGGCCTTCGAGGCGACCCTGGAGGACCGCGTGGTGGCGCTGCTGGAGCCCACGCTGGGCGAGGGGCGGGTGCGGGCCACGGTGTCGGCGACGTTGGACTTCTCACGCGTGGTGCGGCGCGAAGACAAGTACGACCCCGAGGGGCAGGTCGTGCGGAGCGAGCACGAGCTCATCGAGAAGCGCGTGGGCGCCTCCAAGCCCGCCCAGGGCCCCCCGGGGACGGCCAGCAACCTCCCCACGCGGGCGCCCGGCCGCCAGGCGCCGGTCTTCTCCAAGCCGTCCCAATCGGACAAGTCGGACTCCACGAAGAACTACGAGATCGACCACACGTTCACCCAGAAGGAGACGCCGCACCCGCGCGTGGAGCGCCTGAGCGTGGCCGTGGTCTTGGACGCCGTGCGGGACGAAGACGGCAAGGTCAAGCGCCGCCTCACGGCCGAGGAGTTGGGTGAGTACAAGAAGATCGTCGCGAGCGCGGTGGGCCTGGACCCCCAACGCGGCGACACGATCGAGGTGGCCAGCATGCCCTTCGCCGCGAACCCCTTGGAGTTGGGCGACGGCGAGGGCGAGGGTCGGGGGCCCACGCTGCTGGACGAGCTGCTGCGGTGGGCGCCGGTGGCGGGGATCGGCCTGGCCCTGCTGCTGGGCGCCCTGGCGCTGTGGCTGGGGCATCGCCGGCGGCGGAAGCGGGAGGCCGAGGAGGCCGAGCGCCGCGCCCAGGAGGAGCTGGCGGCCCGCCCGCCCGAGCCCACACTCCAGGAGCGCATCGCCGCCCTGCGCGAGCGGGCGCGGGCCCAGAGCGAGCGCGACGTGCTGGTCACGGCGAGCGTCCTGCGGCGCTGGCTCAACGCTGGAGCCGGCGCGGGAACCAGCGCGGGCGGTGACGCGGAAGACCGCGCGGAGGCGGCATGAGCAAGGCGGACAAGAAGGCCCAGAAGGCCGCCGCCAAGGCGGCCAAGAAGGCGGCCAAGAAGGGCGCCAAGAAGGCGGCCAAGGATCCCGCCCTGGAGGCGCCCGCGCCCCCCCGACGCCTGGTCATCGCGGGCGACCGCAAGGCGGCCATCGCCATCCTCACGCTGGGGGAGGACCTGGCCCGGGAGATCTTCCGCGCCCTGCCCCCCGAGGACGTGGACCGCCTCATGAAGACCGCCGAGTCCCTGGACGACGTCACCGCCGAGGAGGTCCACCAGGTCCTCGACGACCTCACCAAGGAGTTCGACGCCCGCGTGACCGGCGTGAGCGGCCACGAGGGGCGCCTGCCGTCGGTGGCCGAGGAGGCGCTGGGCCGCGAGGCCCTCCAGGCCCTCCAGGGCAAGACGCCGCCCACGGGCGCCGCCGCCCAGCTCAACAAGCTGGCCGCCCGGGACACGGGCGCCTTCGCGCGGACGCTGGCGCGGGAGCACCCCCAGTCGGCCGCCGTGGTGGTCGCCATGCTCCAGCCCGAGCTGGGTTCCAAGGTGCTCGGCGCCCTGCCGCCCGCCATGCGCCCGGAGATCACCTACCGCATCGCCACCCTGGAGGCCGTCCCCACGTCCGTCCTGGACGAGCTGGCCGACGCCCTGGAGCGCGACCTCGCGAGCGCCAGCGACACCCCGCGCACCGTGGACGGCACGGACACCGCGGTGAACCTCCTCAAGGCCGTGAAGCCCGAGGAGGAGGAGGAGATCTTCGAGGCCCTCAAGGAGATCGACGCCGACATGGCCGAGGAGCTCCGCGCCCGCATGTTCGTCTTCGACGACATCGCCAACCTCAACCCGCGCGAGATCCAGCTCATCCTCCGCGAGGTGGACAAGCAGCAGCTCGCCTTCGCCTTGCGCGGCGCCTCCCCCGCCACCGCCGACGCCATGCTCTCCAACATGTCCAGCCGCGCGGCCCTCATCCTCCGCGAGGAGATGGAGGCCATGGGCGCCGTGAACCGCGCCAAGGTCGAGGAAGCCCGCAAGGAGATCGTCGCCGTCGTCATGCAGCTCGCCGCCGAACAGAAGGTCAACCTCCGCCCCGGAGACGCCCTGTGAACCCGCGCCTCCCCCGTGACCCCACCGGCGCCCCCCAGGCGGCGCAGAGGCGGGGGGCGTGATGGCCCCCAGCCCCCCGCGCGAGCCCCCGCGCCTCCCGGCCTGGGCGCGCAAGGTGGAGGACGGCCCCGTGCGCCGCCTCTGGGGAGAGCCCAACG
>CAYZID010000124.1:0-16290 GCA_964478315.1 uncultured Myxococcales bacterium
CAAACGCGGCCTCCTGCGCCTCGGTCCGCAGAGCAGGTGGCGGATCGGGGGCGGCGGCGGTTGCCGCGGCGGGGCCGGCCGTCCTACGCTGTGCGCTGCCGGAGCTGTCCCCCCGCGGAGCCCCGTCCCGTCCCCGAGCCCCGTCCCCTCCCCGAGCCCCGGAGCCGTCCCGTGCCCGCACGTCCAGGCAAGCCCCCCGGCGAGGAGCCGGGCCTCCCGCTCGGCCCCTCGCTGGCCGCCACGCCCCGCTCCGCACCCGAGGCCCCCACCGAGGCGGTCACGCGCCTCCCCCTGTCCGTCCTGGTGGATCAGATCGCTGCAGGGCTCACACCCCCAGGCCCCGGCGACGACGAGGGGGAGGACGGCCCCCGCGACCGGCACTTCGTCCGCGCCCTCGCCGCCACACTGGACGCGCGCCGCCCACACCTCCGCCTGGAGGTGGTCGAGGCCCTGGGGCTCGAAGACGTCGTGGTCACCTTCCACATGCGGCGGACCGTCCGCCTGGTCGTCACGGGCTACCCCCCGGCCCCCCACCCCGGCAGCGTGACGCTGACCATCGACGAGCAGGACTTCCCCCACACGACGGTCCTGCTGTCCGCGGAGCCGTCCCCCGCCCCCTATGAGTTCTGCACCCTGGACTACGCCCTGGCGGGGCGCTTGGTGACCATCGAGAGCGGACCCCTGGCGGGCCGCCGCGGCACGATCATCGCCTCCGCCACGGTGGGCGAGCGCCAGGACAACCGCGTGCGCCTGGACGACGGCCGCGTCGTCTCCGTCCCGGGCGACGCTCTGCACATCTCGGAGCCCTAGATGATCCCTGCCACCCACCGGGCCCGTGCCCTAAACACCGCCCCGCACCGAACCGCCGCCCCCCTCCTCGTGCTGCTGGCCACGGCGCTCCTGGCCGGCTGCTCGGACGACGGCGCCGCCCCACCGCCCCCGGGTGACGACGCCGCCACCGACGCGAGCGGCGTGGCCGACGGCGTCGGCGAGACCGTCGGGGACGCGCTGGTTGGTTTGGATGGTGCGCTCGACGACGCCGACTGGGGCGTGGAGCCCCCTCCCCCGCTGGACCTGGGCGACGACACGTCCCTCGCCTTCGAGGGGGGCGCCCTGGTCCTGCGGCGCGGCGGCGAGGCGCGCGTGACCCTGGCACCCGAGGCCTTCGAGTTGGGTGTCGTGCCCGCGCTGGACCCCACGCTCAACTACGACCCCTGGTACCTGGAGCCGGGCGTCTTCTTGGAGGACCTCTATCAGCCCATCGACGGGCTCGCGTGGATCCACGGCGAGGCCCTGGAGCCCCTCCCCAGCGGGCTGGGGGACGGGGACGGGGGCGACGAGGCCGCGCCGGACCGCGCCTTCACGCTGCGCTGCGACGACGGCCGCGAAGCCCGCGTCACGGCGCGCGTGGACGGAGCGGGGCGCGTGGCCCTGCACGTGGAGGCGGGCGCCGGGCTCCCCGCGGCTTTCTTCCGGCTGCGCCTCCGGGCGTCGCCCACGGAGGGCTACTACGGCCTGGGTGAGACCTTCGACACCGTGGAGCATCGAGGGATCTCCCGCGCCATGCAGTTCGAGCCCGCCCCCGGTGAGAGCTCCTACAACGAGGCCCACGTCCCCATCCCCCTCCTCCTGGGGACCTCGGGCTGGGGGATCTTCGTGCGCTCCTACCTCCCGGGTGTCTTCTCGCCGGGCGTGTACGCCGACGACGAGGTGCGCGTGACTTTCGGCCTGGGCGCGTGGTGGGAGGACGGGCTGGACGTCTTCCTCATGACGGCGAGGCACCCCCTGGACCTCACGCGACACTACTACGCCATCACGGGCGCCCCCGAGTTGCCGGCGCGCTGGGCGCTGGGGCCCTGGATCTGGCGGGACGAGATCGACGGCCAGGACGTCGTCGAGGAGGATCTCCACGCCATCCGGGACCATGACCTGGCGACCACCGGCTACTGGATCGACCGCCCCTACGCGAGCGGGGTCAACAGCTTCGACTTCCTGCCGTCCGCCTACCCCAACCCCGCCGCCATGATCGCCACGGCCCACGCCCTGGGCCTGCGCATGGCGCTGTGGCACACGCCCTACGTGGACCCCAAGGACCCGGCCACGAAGCCGCTGTACGAGGAGGCCCTGGCGGCCGGGTACTTCCCCCCCAAGATGGAGGGGGCCACGGCCAAGTGGGGCCCGCCCATCGACCTGTCGAACGACGCCGCGTTCGCCTGGTGGCGCGACCACGTGGCGGCCTACACAGACCTGGGGATCGAGGGCTTCAAGCTGGACTACGCCGAGGAGATCATCGCTGGCGCCCTAGGCCAGCGTCTCCCGTGGGGCTTCGCCGACGGCACGGACGAGCTGACCATGCAGCACCGCTACCAGCTCCTCTATCATGGGGTCTACCGCTCGCTGCTGCCCGACGAGGGCGGCTTCCTCCTGGTGCGGGCCTCCACCTGGGGCGACCAGACCCACGGGGTCATCGTGTGGCCGGGGGACATCGACGCCAACATGGCGCGCCACGGCGAGGAGGTCCTCAAGGACGACGGCAGCACCTTCGTGGCCGTGGGCGGACTCCCGGCGGCCGTCATCGCCGGCTCGGGCCTGGGGCCGTCGGGCTTCCCCTTCTTCGCCGCGGACACGGGCGGCTATCGCCACAGCCCGCCCGACCGCGAGACCTTCGCGCGGTGGTTCGCCCAGAGCGCCTTCACCCCCGCCATGCAGGTGGGCACGAGCTCCAACGATCTCCCCTGGCGGTTCGGCCCCCAGGGCGTGTTGGACCCCCAGCTCCTCGGGTGGTACCGCACCTTCGCGAGGCTCCACCTGCGCCTGTGGCCCTACGTCTGGACCTACGCCGAACAGCTCGCCACGACCGGGCGGGCCATCCAACGCCCCCTGGGCCTGGCCTACCCATCGCTGGGTGTGCACCCGGACTTCACCTACTTGCTGGGCGACGCCCTGCTCGTGGCGCCCGTCGTGGAGCACGGCGCCACCACGCGCGACCTCACGCTGCCGCCCGGGCTGTGGGTGGACTGGTGGACCGGGGCCCCCACGGAGGTCACGGCCCCCTCCGGGCAGCGCCTCACGGTGGACGCGCCGCTGGGAACCATCCCCGTCTACCTCCGCGCCGACCTGCCCATCCCCATGCTGCGCCCCACCATCGACACCCTGGTCCCGGTCGCCGACGCGGACCTCGTGGACTCGCTCGCCACGGATGCCAACCCCCTGTGGTTCCGGGTGGCGGCCCGAGGCGCGGGAGACGGGGCGTTCGAGGTCTTCGACGGCGCCTCCCTCCAGCGCGTGCGTCAGCCCGACAGCCCCCTCACGCTGACCTGGACGCCGGGTGCGACCTTCGACGGGCCCACCATCGTCGAGGCCATCGGAGCCCAGGCGCCGCCCACGAGCGTGACCCTGGACGGCGCGGCGCTCGCGGAGCGGCCCGACCTCGCCGCGCTGGAGGAGGCGCCGAGCGGGTGGACCTGGAGCGACGCCGTGGGCGGCACGGTCCTCGTGAAACTCCCGGCGTCGGGAGGCGCGGCGACCATCTCCTGGTGAGCCAAGCGAGCCCCGCGCGGAGGCTCCACCGAGCCCCGCGCCAGGGGCGTCTACGCGCCGGCCGGGCGCCGGCCCGGCACGTCCATGAGGGCCAGGTGGGCGGCCCGGAGCCACCGGGGGGTCCGCAGGACCGCGGGCCGCACCGCGGGATCGGCGCGGAGCGCCCGGAGGAAGGGGCGAACCTGGACGCGCGGGATGATGCCGCCCACGGAGAAGGGGCGATAGAGCTGGATGGCCGCGTCGCTGGGCAGGGGCTCCAGGGTGATCCCGAAGTCCTCGGGGCGGGCCGTGAGGTCGCAGCGCAGCGGCAGGTTGAAGACCGAGAGGTTGAGGAAGTCCACGGCGTGGGCGTGGTCCACGAGGAGGCGCCGCGTGGCCTCGCGGTCGGCTGGGGTCTCGCCCGGTAGCCCAAAGAGGAGGTAGACGTAGGTACGGATGCCGTGCTCCGCCGCCACGTCGAGC
Organism: uncultured Myxococcales bacterium; assembly: GCA_964478315.1. Taxonomy (GTDB): domain Bacteria; phylum Myxococcota_A; class UBA9042; order PHBI01; family JAAZYN01; genus CAYZID01. The sequence continues at coordinate 4,003 of CAYZID010000124.1, forward strand.
ACGCGGGCCGCCTCGTCCGGGTCCAGCCCCTTCTGGAAGCGGTCGAGCAGGGCGCCCTCCCCGCCCTCCACGCCGAGCTGGAGCATGAGGCAGCCCGCGTCCGCGGCCTGGGGGAGCAGGTCGTCGCGGAGCAGGCGCGCGGTGGGCCGCGCGAACCCGTAGAAGTCCACACCCGCGGAGGTCGCTAACGGCAGGAAGCGGCGAAGCTGGGCGGGCGGGATGGCCGAGTCCAGCAGGTGCACGACGGGCCGCGCGGCGGCGATATGGGGGGGGAGCGTCGCCAAGAAGTCCCCCAGAACCTGAGCGCGCACGGGGGAGAAGGGGAGTTCGCGGTCGGGGCAGAACAGGCACTTGCTCCAATAACACCCGGCGGAGAGGCTCAGGGGGATGATGGGCCGTGAGGAGAGGTAGCGCGACTCGCCCACGAGGCGCGGCCACGCCAGCCGGTCCAGGAGGCGTTCACGCGGTGCGCCGCGGGAGATGAGGTCCATGCCGTCGCCCGTGCGGAGGCCCGGGATGGCAGCGACGAGGGCCTCGAACCCGCCACCCGTAGCCGCGAGGCTGTTGCCGAGGGAGCCGCCCACGATCGGCTCCACGCCCCGGGCGCGGAGGTGGCGCAGGAGATCCAGGGTGGCGGGGAGCTGGGAGAGGTAGGCGAGGGACACCAGGACGCGGCGGGGGCGCTCGGCGAGGAGGACGGGGTCCACCAGGTCCTCCCAGAGCCCCGCGAAGGGGTGCCCGCCCGCCGCCAGGTCGGCCGCCAGGGGGGCGGGGTCCCAGGAGCCGCCGGGCGGGACGACGTCCATGAGGCTCAGACTCCAGCCGCTCCAGCGGCGCGCGTGTTCGCGGAGGTGTTGGTGGACCCTCCCCGCGTGGGTGCGGTGCTCGGCCGCCTGGTAGGGGCCGCGGGCACCGTCCAGGTAGCCCACGGCCCGCGCCACGGCGTGCGGCGCCGGGCGGCCGTCCGCGCCGGCGCGAAGCAGGCGGCGGTAGAAGCCCAGCGAGAGGTCCACGAGAGCCGCGTCGTAGCCCCGCGCGGCCAGCCCCGCGGCCAGCATGAAGGCCCCGGAGGGCGGCTCGGAGGGGGTGGCGACCGGGGGCGCGAGCACGAGGAAGTCCGCCATCTAGTGCTCGTCGTCCTCCGCGCCGTGGGTGAGGGCCTTGAGGCGCTTGAGGAACACGAGGATGAGCAGGCCGAAGGCCACGGTGAAGGTCGTGATGCCCGCGAAGACCGCCAGCTCACCGGCCTGGGCGGCCGACTCGCCGATGAGGCCCGCCACCTTGTTGCCGAGCCCCGTGACGGCGAAGTAGCTGCCCATGATGAGCGACGCGTACTTGGCCGGGGCGAGCTTCGTGATGAAGGACAGCGCCACCGGCGAGGCCGAGAGCTCGCCCAGCGTGTGGAAGAGGTAGGCCAGGACCAGCCAGTAGATGGCCGCCTTGCCCGTGGCCTCCGCCTGGAGGGAGGCGCCCACCATGAACAGGAAGCCCAGACCCATGATCATGGTCCCCACCGCCATCTTGAACAGCGAGCTGGCCTCCCGACCGCGCTGCCGACGGCGGTACCAGTAGCCTCCCACCAGCGTCCCGAAGACCATGATGAACAGCGGGTTCAGGGCCTGGAAGACGGACGCGGGCACCTCCCACCCCAGGACCATGCGGTCCACCTTGGACTTCGTGTAGAGGTTCATGAGCCCCCCCGCCTGCTCGAAGGCCCCCCAGAAGACGATGACGATGAGGAAGGACAGCGCGAGCACCTTGATCCGGTCCCGCTCCACGCGGGTGAGCGGCACATGGGCCACGGACGCGCCCTTGGCGGAGCTCGCGGCCGCCGGGGCGTCCCCCACGCCCTTGAGGTACCGCCACCCCAACACGAACTGAAGCTGGCCCAGCGCCATGCCGATGCCGGCGAGCCCGAAACCGTAATGCCAGCCCACCGTCTCCCCCACGTAGCCCACGATGACGGACGCGAGGAAGGCGCCGAGGTTGATGCCGATGTAGAAGAGGGTGAAGCCCTTGTCCCGGCGGGCATCGCCCTCGCGATAGAGCCCCCCGACCATCGTGGAGATGTTGGGCTTGAGCAGCCCCACCCCCAGGACGATGAGCGTCAGGGCGGTGTAGAAGGCCGGGAGTGCCGCGATTGCCATGATCCCGTGCCCAGCCACGAGGAGCAGGCCGCCGTAGAGGACCGCCTTCTTCTGCCCCAGGAGTCGATCGGCCAGCCAACCGCCGGGCACGGACATGACGTAGACCATCATCGTGTACCAGCCGTAGAGGGCCAGGGCGTCACTCTCCGTCCAGCCCAGCCCGGCGTTTTCGTCCTGGACCTGGGCGACCATGTAGAGGGTGAGGATCGCCCGCATCCCGTAGTAGCTGAAGCGCTCCCACATCTCGGTGAAGAACAGGACGAACAACCCCTTGGGGTGCCCAAAGAGGGTGTCCTCACCGGGCTCAGGGCTCCGTCCCTCGGCCGTCGCCGGCGCTCCGCTCATGCTCCCTCCGTCCGCTAAGGTTCACCGCAGAGGGCGCCACGCCCGGCGCCGCGCCCGACGCTGCGGCGCGCACGCCGAGGCGCCCGCGGCGCGCTACTGTTTCAGCAACCGGCCCAGCGGGCAAGGGGGCGGGTGAGCGCAGTCTTGCGACGGCGTGCGCCCGGAGCCTACATTGGCGGAATGAAGCGACCCTCTCTTGCCTCTCCACTACCCACCCCGCCCCTGCCCAGCCCCCATGTGGCTCGCGCCGAGGGGGCCCACTCCGGCCCCCTCGCAGCGGCTCCGCGGTGTGCGCTCCTGGGGCTCGCGGTCCTGGGGCTGGGCGTCCTCGCCGGGTGTGGTGACGCCCCGCTGCCCGGCGACGCTGCGGGCGGCGACATCGGGGCGGGACAGCTCGCCGATGGGCAGCTCCTGGACGCCCCACTCCCCGATGCACCGCCGAGCGCGGTCCCAGACGTGGCACCAGACGTGGCACCAGACGCGGCACCAGACGCGGACGAGGACACCGGCTCGGGTGCCCCGGGCGACGCGCTCCTCGACGGCGACGCCCCCCTGGTGGATACGATCGGCGACACGGTGCTGGATGCGACAGGAGACAGCGTCGCGGACGCAGGCGGCTCCGCCGCCCCGTTCGACCCCACGGCGGTGCCCCTGGACGAGGGGGTGTTCGACCTCGCCGTGCAGGCGGGCGACGCCACGCCCCACGGGGCCGTGTTCTGGACGCACGCCGTGGGCGGCGTTGGCTCCGACGGCGGCGCGGCGGAGCTGCACCTCGTCATCTTCGAGGACGGCGACGAGGGCACCCCGGGGGCCACTATCGTGGACCAGCCCGTGAGCGCCGAAGACGGGGGTTTCGTCCACGTGGAGGTGGATGAAGGGCTCGCGCCGGGCACCTGGTACCGCTACGTCTTCGTGGCGAGCGCCCCGGCGGGCGGGGTGTCCGCGCGCAGCGTCGTGGGCCGCGTGCGCACCGCGCTCGCCCCGGATGCCCTGGAGCCCATCACCTTCGGCATGATGTCGGGCACCAAGCAGTCCAACCGCCCCTACCTCACCCTGTCCTGGGCCGCCGAGGACGCCCTGGACGCCTTCCTCCTCCTGGGAGACACGGCCTACAACGACGGCGCGACGACGCTGACCGCCTACCGGGACATGTGGCGCGATAGCCTCACCGACGAGGGCTACCGGGACCTCTTGCCGAGCACGGGGCTCATCGCCACCTGGGACGACCACGAGATCGAGAACAACTGGGATCCCGAGGAGATCGACGCGGCGCAGCTCGCGGCGGGAACCCAAGCCTTCTTCGAGACGATCGCGTTCCGCCGCGACCCCGCGCACCCCAACCGGATCTGGCGGGTACTCCGCTGGGGCCAGACGGCCGACTTCTTCGTGCTCGACTGCCGCTCGGAGCGCCTGCCCTCCACGCGGAGCGGCGACCACGCCCAGTACATCTCCCCCGAGCAGCTCGCCTGGTTCAAGGACCAGCTCCTCCAATCCACGGCGACCTTCAAGCTCGTGCTCAACTCCGTGCCCATCACGGACATGCCCTTCCTGTTCGTGGACAACGGGGACCGCTGGGAGTCCTACGCGAGCCAGCGCGAGGAGCTCCTCCAGTTCATCGAGGACAACGACATCCAGGGCGTCCTGTGGCTCTCCGCAGACTACCACCTGCCCGCGATCGCGCGGGTGAGCAAGGACGGCCTGGGCGCCGACATGTGGGAACTCATCAGCGGCCCCGGCGCCAACATGACCAACCCCGCGTATCTGATCCTCAAGCCCTACAAGGACCAGTTCCCCTACGTGGACAAGGGCGACAACTACTTCCGCGTCACCGTGGACCCCACCGTGACGCCGCCCACCGCGACGGTGGAGGTGGTGGGCGACGACGGGGCGATCATGCACGCCACGGCCATCACCTTCTAACCCGCGTCCGAGGCCGTGTCCGGGGCGGTGTCCGAGGCGGTGTCCGAGGCCGTGTCCGAGGCCGTGTCCACAGCCGTGTCCGTGGCCGTGTCCGAGGCCGTGTCCACAGCCGTGTCCGAGGCCGTGTCCACAGCCGTGTCCGAGGCCGTGTCCACAGCCGTGTCCGAGGCCGCGTCCGGGGCGGCGTCCGCAGCCGTGTCCGAGGCCGTGTCCGTGGCCGCGTCTGAGGCCGTGTCCGCTTCGGCAGCCGTGTCTGGGGTGGTGCCCGCGTCCGAAACCGTGTCCAGGGCCGTGTCCGCGTCCCCCGCTGAGTCCGGGGATGGTTCGGCCACGGGCTCCGGGCCCGGCTCGGGGTCTGGCTCTGGGCCTGGCTCGGGGCCTGGTTCGGCTGGACCCAGCTCGTCACAGGCCCGCGGGTGAAGCCCCTCGGGGTCGACGCCCAGCCCACCGCAGCCGTACCACCCCTCCTCCAGGCGCCAGCCGCACCCCACCGCTCCCTCGTCGCCGTCACAGGCCTGGCTCACGAGCACGCCGCCGTCGCAGTAGCGCAGGGCGTCGCCGTTGCAGCACCCCGCGGTCCCCACGGCCCCGCAAGCCTCCACGCACGCCCCCTGGGCGCAGACCTCCCCGTCCCCGCAAGTCCCGCAGCTCCCACCGCAGCCGTCGTCCCCGCAGACGCGCCCCTCGCAGCTGCACGCCACGCACGCCCCTCCCTGGCACGCGGCGCCGTCCCCACAGCTCCCGCAGTCCACGCCGCAAGCCCAACCGCACTGCCGCCCGGCGCACGGGTCCTCGCCGCACAGCTCACCCGGGCACAGGTAGGCCCCGTCGGGCGCGGGGAGCGCGTCCGGAACGCAGTCGAAAAGCCCCACCCCTGGCTCCCACCCACACACGGCGGCGCCCCCCCCGGCGAGGGCACCACAATCCACGACCCGCGTGGTGCCCAGGTCGCAATACCGCAGCGCCCCGGTGGCCAGGCAGCAGCCCGCGTAGGTGGCGTCCACGCAAGCCCGCGCCTCGCACACCCCGTCCACGCACTCCGTGGCGCCTTGACAGGCGCCGCACTGGTTTCCGCAGGCGTCCACGCCGCACTGCACCCCAGCGCAGGGCGGCCGCGGCGCCCCGCCCCGGCACGCGCCGGCCTGGCAGGACTGCCCCACCACGCACGCGTCCCCGCTGGTGCAGGGCGTCCCGTCCATCACGGGGCGCAGCGCGCACCGCCCCGCAGCTCCGTCGCAGTAGACCGCCTCACACGGCCCCCTGGGGACCTCCGCACAGTCCGCGTCCTCGACGCACGCCACGAGCGCCGAGGTGTCGTCGGTGTCATGGGGGGCATACGACGCCTGGTTCGCGTCGGGATGGGACCAGGAAGACCCGCAGGCCGCGAGCCCCAAGGCACCCAAGCCCGCGGTGAGCCACACGGCCCCGACCGCGGCGGCCAGGTGGCGTGCGGGCCACGACGACCCGCGGCGCAGGGAGCTCGACGGGACCAGGGTCCCCGTGGGGGAGCGGCGAACGGCGAGAGGGACCAGCTTCATGCCCGCCAACCTAGCGGCTCCCGGGCCGGCGATCCAACGCGGCGACCACGGTCTAGGCAGATCGGGCCGCCCTCAGGCCACCAAGACCGTCCCCACGCTCCCCGGCTCCTGCACCTCCCGTCTCCAGGCTCCCGGCTCCAACCCGGAGGCGATGTGGACGGCCCTCACGCCGGCCTCCAGGGCGGCGAGGGCCTCCTCCACCTTGGGGATCATCCCGCCCGCGATGATGCCCTCGTCGATCGCCCGCCGCGCCTCGGCCGCCCGGAGGACGCCCACGCGCGTCTCCGGGCGCGCGGGGTCGCGCCGCACGCCGTTGGTGCTCGTGAGCAACACGAGCGCGGACGCGCCCAGGGCCCGCGCGATGTGACTCGCGGCCACGTCCGCGTTCACGTTGAGGATCTCCCCCTGGGCTCCCAGGGCCAGCGAGGCGACGCAGGGGAGGAAGCCGGCCCCCAGGAGGGCGCGCAGGGTGTCCGCTCCCACGGACTCCAGCGCCCCCACGAGCTCCAGGTCGTGGCCGTCGACGGGGTCCGCGCGCCGCGCTCGGAGGATCCCCGCGCTCACCCCCGCGATCCCAAGCGCTTGGACACCAGCGGCGGCCAACGCCGCCTGGAGCTCGGTGCCCACCTCCCCCACCATGGCCATCTTCATGACCTGGAGGGCGGCCTCGTCGGTCACCCGCTGCCCGCGCACGCGCCGCGGGGTCAGCGACAACCGCGCGGCCAGCGCGTTCCCCTGGGGGCCGCCGCCGTGGACGATCACGAGTTCCTGTCCCGCCCCGCGCAAGGACGCCACATCGCGCGCCAGCGCGGCCAGCGCGGCCGGGGTGCCCACGACCTCGCCCCCTACCTTCACCACGAGCACGTCGCCCCCTCCTGGTGGACCTCGATCCACCCTTCCCTACTTCCCAGCGGCTGCGTCAGCTGCATGGTCGTGAGGTCTATCAGACATCTATCAAGGGACGCAGGCCTTGTCCTCGGGCGGGCACTTGAAGCGCACGTGCATGTGCCCCACGTGGCCCGGCCAGTGTCGGAGCTTGCCCCGCAGGGCGCGCTTGCCGCGGGGGTACTGGAACACGAACGACAGCCGCTCCTGGGACACCCCATGCGCCTTGGCCCAGTCGTAGAACAGCTTCTGTTCGTCATAGCCCAAGTAGATGTGGTCCACCGGCGAGTGGGCCTCGTCGGGGCCCACGAGCGCCTCGATCCAGGCCCAGCTCGCCGGGAAGTCGATGCGGTCGCGGTTGCGCTTGAGCCGCCAGAAGTAGGGGGTCCCGTGCCGCGGCGCGCCGCGGAAAAAGAAGCCCACGTCCACGTCCCGCCCGGACTGATGGGAGACGTGGGGTCGGATGGGGCCGCCGTGCTCGGCCGACAGATCCCCGATGAGGAGGTCGTGCCGGTGGGGAAACTTCCGGCGCACGGTGGCGATGGCGCGCAAGAGCTGGGTCACCGTCTCGTTCGTGCCCCAGGCGCGCTTGGGGTGACGTCGGCGGTAGCCGGGCCCCGGCGGGAGCTGTTCCCCGTGCTCCAGGCGCCCGTGTTGGGGGCGCCCCACGGTGCTGCTCGCCACCTCGGGCCCCTCACGGTACAGCTCGATGCGATCCCCCACGCGCAGGCGGTTGGGGTCGCGCAGGCGGTTCACGCGCCCGATCTCCGCCCACGACGTGTGGAAGCGCCGGGCGATGCCGCTCAAGGTGTCGCCGGGCTGGATGGTGTAGACGAAGCGGCGCCGCTCGCGGGTGGGCAGAACCGCGCGCACCCACAAGCGCTGTCCCACCCGGATGACATCCCCGCGACGCCCGCGGAGGCCGTTGTCCTGTCGCAGCGCCGCGACGGTGGTCCCGTAGCGCTTGGCGATGCGCCCCAGCGTATCACCGCGCCCCACGACGTACTCGACGAGGGACCCACGGGGCCCCACGCGCGGCCGGTCCGAGGGAGCCGCGTCGCGCGAAGGGGCCCGGGCGGCGCGAGCAGGGGCCTGGCGCCCGGCTTGGGGCTCCGCGCGACGCCCCAGGCGACAGGCGGCGAGCGAGAGGTGCTGTCCCACCCGGATGAGGTCGCCCCGGAGGTGGTTGTCGCGCCGCAGCCGGTCCACCTTGCAGCCGAACCGGCGGGCGAGCCCACCGAGCGTCTCCCCGCGCCGCACGCGGTGGGTCCGCGCGGCCCCCTGGGCCCTGGAGGGAGCCGACGCCGCCGCGCGCCGTGCGCCGCCGTGCCCCACGGGGACGAACCCACGTGGCCCCCAGCCCAGCGCCAACAGGCCCAGCGTCCATGCTACGGCGCGCGCGCGCCCCGTCCAACGTCCCATCCCACACCTCGAACCATCCCCGCCAGCCCGCACCCAGCGCGGCCCCGCCCGGAGACGAGTCACAGAGCGACCAGGCGCCGCACACGGCGCCCCCCGATGGGTCGATCATCCAACCGGAGGAGGCCGCCGTCCACTTTTGCCCCCTCCCCTCGGGCGGAAAGAAGACAGGCCCAGCCCGGATGACCGGGCTGGGCCTGTGCGGTCTGGAGGCCTACGCCGAAACCTGCCCCCCGAGCGCGAGAGGAACGCAGCCTACATGGCGGCCTGGAGCTCCGTGCAGCAGTGGGTCTTCAGGCAGGTGTCGTCCTCGTCGTCCACGGAGTCGCAGCCGTTCGCCACGGAGCACGCCTGCACGGCGTCGGCCGCCGTCTGGCAGGCCGCAGAGACGTTGCACTGGGGATAGCAGCCCGTCATGCACTGCTCGCAGCCCGCGGGGTTGCTCAAACAGGTCTGCATGACGCAATCGAGCTGGCACTGACCAATGCACTGCGCGAAGGGGCAGCAGGGGCCGTCACAGGTCTCCATGGGGCACAGATCCACCGGGCCCGTGTCGCCTCCCGTCGTCGTGTCCGTCCCCGTGGAGGCGTCGGGCCCGGACGTGGTGGGCTTGCAGTTGAGCCCGGGCCCCGCGGCGGTCGCCACCATGAGGTTGAAGGTACCGTTGAGGGTGATCTCGCCCTGCTGTACCTCATCCTTGAGCCGGATCCCGTTGAAGGACCCGGTGAAGGCGTCGCCCGGCCCTCCCGGGCACTGGTTGATCACCACCGCCCCCGAGCCCTCGAACGTGTTGTAGACGTGCCCGGCCGTGGGGACGGCCACGGTGACCCACGACACCTCGTTCGGGGTGCCCACGGGCACCTCGCCGGGGAGCGGCGAGTTCGTCGTGTCGAGGATGGCGGTGATCGCCGTCCCATCATCACCGAGCAGCAGGAGCGTCAGACGCGCGTCTCCGATGTTGGCGCCGAAGCTGTTGGGATCCGGCGTGGGCTGCGTCCCCTTCACCTGGAGCTCGGCGGCGCCCGTCGTCGAGGCGTCTACCTTGTTCGTGTTCTCGGGTGCGGTCGTGCCCCCCCCGCTGCCCGTCCCGGCAGCCCCCCCACTGCTCCCGGCCTCACAGCCGGCGGTCACGAGCGGAGCGGCGAGCAAGGCCACCAAACCCAAAGAGAAAGCCCGAAGCGTCGTCTTGTTCATCTCTCGACCATCCTTTCTCACGGTTCTCACGGTTGTCACCGTTGTCCTTCTTCGATGTCCCGGTTCCCCTCGCGCTGGACGGAGCGCTCCGACGGGGCGCGAGTCTGCCACGAGGACCGGTCGCGGGCAGCGCGACCAAACGATAACCGGTTCCTGACGAGGCGGCGAGCCACCCCCCACGCGCGAGCGGCCCACGCGCAGACTGCCTGTCGACGGAGGACCCCGTGGCGTATTCACCCAACATGCCCATGCGCGTCCGCGCGCACAGCCGCTGACGGGCTCCCCGCTGCCCCATCGCCCCCCCTCGCCCAACCGAGGCCGTGGAGACCGCGCGGTGGCGCTGGAGCTTGACGCGCGCCCCCCGCCTCGTCGCAAGATGGGCGCACCGGACGCCAAGAGAGTCCACCCCACGGCCCACCCCGCGCCTCGCGGCGAGTCCCGCCGGGGGCCCAGCCTGCGGCGGGAAGCACAGCCTTCCGTGCGCCGCGAGGAGACCCATTGCCCTCCCGCACCAGTCGAGCACACCGCGAGATCGAGATCCTGCGACGGGTCACGGAGGTCGTGGAGGAAGCCCACGACGAGGCCGATCTCGTCGCGGCGCTCTGCCAGACCGTCCACGAACGCGGCGGATTCCCGCTCGTGTGGTTCGGGTACGCCGATCCTCTCCCGCCCCAGCGCGTCGCGCCCGTCGCGATGAGGGGACCAGCCGTGGGCTACCTGGAAGGCGTGGACATCCGGTGGTCGGACACTCCGGAGGGCCGCGGCCCCACGGGCACGGCCATCCGAGAGTCCCGGGTAGTGGTTGTTAGGAGCCTGCGAAACGACCCGAACTTCGGCCCCTGGCGAGAGAGGGCGCGTGGGTTCGGGCTGGAGTCCTCGGCGGCGATCCCCGTGATCACCGGCGGCACCGTGGTGGGCGCCCTCAACGTCTACTCCCACCTCCCCGATGCCTTCGACGCGACCGAGGTGACCCTGCTCGAGACCCTTGGGAGACTCTCCGGGCTCGGGTTGCAGCGCGTCCGCGAGCGACCGCGCCGGGTGGCCCCGGCGAGCGGCTCCAAGCTGCGAGCGGCCCTCGACACGGGGATCCTCGAGCTGTTCCCGGAGATGGTCTTCGTCCACCGCGCCGACGGCCCCGTGGTGGCCGTGAACGACCTCGTCCTCTCAGCATATCGCTGCACCCGCGAGGACATCTTCCGAGGGGATCCCACCCAGTTCTCGGGTGTCCCGGAGGCGGCCCCCCGGGTGCTCCAGGCCGTCCACGAGGCGGCGGCGGGCGTGCCGGTGGATCTCCCCCGGTGGGTGTCTCGCCGCAAGGACGGGACGACCTTCCCCTGCGAGGTGCGCCTGCGTCGCCTGGACTTCCCCGGCTCCGAGGAGGGGCCCTACGTGCTCGCGTTCGTGCGCGACACGTCCCGGGAGCAGGCACTGCGGCGAGACGAGCTGGAGGCCCACCGGGCGGACACCGTGACGGAGCTCGCCGGCGCCCTGGCGCACGACTTCAACAACCTGCTCACCAGCTTGGGCGGATACCTGGACGCCGCCCTCGACGCGCCCAGCGAAGATGGCCCCCGGGCCCGAGCCGCCCTGGAGGCCGCCCGCGACGCCACGCGGAGGGCGGAAGACCTCACGAGACACATCCAGCGGCTGGGACACCCCCGCCCCCTCCGCCCCCGCCCCTGCTCCCTCGCAGAGGCCGTGGGCACCCCCGCACGCTTCGCGGCCCATGGGGTCGGGACCACCCTGCACCTCTCCTTGGACGAGGCCCTGGGGCCCGTGCTCGCCGACCCGAGCGCCGTGGAGCGAGTGGTGCACAACCTCGTGCTCAACGCGGCCCAGGCGACCGGCCCCCAGGGCAACATCTGGATCCATGCCCGGGCCGTGGAGCCGCCACCTACCGTGGCCGCGGGAGCAGCTCAGCTCCGCCGAGACACCCGCGCGAGCGTCGAGATCCAGGTCGACGACGACGGCCCCGGCGTGCCCCCTGAGGACCGCGCGCGGATCTTCACCCCCCGCTTCACCACGAAGTCCGACGGGACCGGGCTGGGGCTCGCGTCGTCGCAGAGGCTGGCCCGGCGCCTGGGCGGCGCCCTGCGTTACAGCCCCAGCCCTCGCGGTGGTGCGCGCTTCACGTTGGTCCTGCCCCACGCCGATGCGGTGACAGACGCGGACGAGAGGCTCGTTGGGGACGCAGACGCGGACGACGCCCACACCGGGCCCGACGGCGAGACGGACGGCCCGCCCCGCGCCCCCTCGCCCTCCCTCGGGGGCACCGCCGCCACCTCTCCCACAGCCGCGTGGGGACCCGGCGCGCCCTCCCCGTCCGCCCGGCTCGTGCCCGTAGCCGGTCCCTCGCCGCGCCTCCTGTTGGTGGAGGACGACGAGGCGCTGCGGGCGGCGATGGTGCGTCTGCTGCGACACGGTGGGTTTGCCCCGTCGGTGGTCAGCTCCGGGGCCGAAGCCCTCGCGGCCGCCCGGGAGGCGCGAGCGGCCGGGACCCCCTTCGAGGTCGCCGTCCTGGCTCTCTCACTCGCCCCCGGCGGCTCCCAGGGGACCACCCTCCTCACGCAGCTACGGGAACCCCTCCCAGGGCTCGGGGCCGTCGTCTGCTCGGCGTGGGCCGACGCGCCGGAGATGCTCCGCCCCAGGGCGCACGGGTTCGACGCCGCCGTCCCCAAGCCCTTTCGCCACCGCCAGCTCCAGGAGGCCGTGACCACCGCCCTGTTCCGCAGGCGCAACCGGGTCGCATGACCCCATGGCCCCCCGAGGAGCCGGCGACCGGCCCTCCCCGATCCGCCACCTGCTCTGCGGACCGAGGCGCAGGAGGCCGCGTTTGGGCA